>JAJRDU010000337.1 GCA_028748685.1 Methylococcaceae bacterium | reverse complement strand
TTCGGATAGCGCCAGAAGTTCACCTGACCGCATTAAATTCAAATATATTGTCCAGAGATTAATTAATATCGACATATTTAAAATGTATAAAAAGAAAAAATCTCGCAATAAAAAAAAACACCCTTACAAAAAGCCGTTAACAAATAATAACCTACAAGGCATAAGCGGTTTAACCAAAAAAAACAATAGACGCCAAAACTTCTGGCAAGTATTTAAATTCGCTATCGTCGGTGGACTGGCAACCGCAACCCATGCCGGTTTATTTATTTTTATTATGGAAGCCAAAATTGCCAGTGCATTGCAGGCCAACTTTGCTGCGTTTGCCGTTGCGTTCTTGGTCTCTTTTTTGGGTCAATATCATTGGACTTTTAAAAATAGCAGCGATAGCCATTGGACTCAAAAAATGGTTCGGTTTATGGTGGTGGCTTTAATTGGGCTAGGTTTAAATACTGCCGCTGTCTACATTATCGTCGATGAATTCCTGCTGCCTTACGCATACGCCGTTTTATTCATGACCACGATAGTGCCTGTTACTACCTTCATAATCAATAAAAAATGGGCATTCTCGTAACATTATATTTTTTGAGCGAGGCAAAATGCGGTTAATCCGGCTAACCTGTTAATTGGAAACAGTATTTTCAACTCTAGGACGTGAAACGCTATGAGCAGGCTATTGATATAACGATTGGGTTTCGACAAATCACTTTTTGCGATTAACTTACCTTTTTTGAGTAGTATTCTATTTCTTAAACGTATCAAGGCAACGATCGGAAATAAAAAACCAAAAAAATATCGGCCTCGCAATATCCGCAGTCCAGAACTATTAACAAGGGCTTCCAATTCTGTAAGGGTATAGCGCCGTTTATGACTCAAAAAGACATCGTGGCCAGACCATAGAAAACTGAAGGCCGGAACGCCGATTAGAATATGGCTTCCGACTGGGAACCGATCGACATACTCTTTCAAAAACCCACCATCGTCCTCAAGATGCTCCAGTATGTCTATCATTAAGATCAACGATTCATCGATGTCTCGTACCGCTTTAACAAAGCGTATGTGTTTCCCGTTGTGAGTTTCCAGTTTTTCGTCGAATTTGTACGCCGTATCGACACATCGCGCGCTAGCGGCGATATGTTTATCCAACAAAAGCTTTGAGAATACTCCTGAGCCCGCACCAACATCCAAGACACTTTTCGCAAAGAATCGATTGAAAAAATATTCAATAGCTTTGCCTTTGGATACGTAATACCAGTGATTATTGACCGACTCTCCAGTATGGATTCCTCTACTACATCCATGAATTTATTTTTTTACCACCTTATTAACGAAATACAAGGGGCGCTGTTTCGCCTCGGCAAATGCGCGACCAAGATACTCGCCTAATATACCTATAAAAATGAGCTGTATACCGCCTAAAAATAATACGGTGACTATCAAGGAAGGATAACCTTTGACCTCATTACCGTAAAAAAGAGTATCGACAATAATATATATACCAAAACAAAAGGCGGCGAATGCAATGAATCCGCCGATATAGCTGGCTAGCTTAAGAGGAACTTCGGTAAACGAGGTGATACCCTCCAGCGCAAAATTCCATAGCTTCCAATAATTCCATTTCGTTTGTCCGGCATGCCGCGGATCACGCCGATATTCTACGGCAATAGATGGATAGCCTATCCATGAATACAAGCCCTTCATGAAACGATTGCGTTCGGGCAATTGTTTTAAAGCGTCGACGGCACGGCGGCTAAGCAGGCGAAAATCTCCGGTATCGGCTGGAATATCGATATTGGTCATTCTGCCTATCACCCGGTAAAACAGATAGGAAGTTAATTTTTTCAGCACGGATTCACCATCCCTACTGGTCCGGCGCGCATAGACGTTATCGTAGCCATTTCGCCACTGGGCAATCAAATCCGGGATGAGTTCTGGTGGGTCTTGCAAATCAGCGTCTATAATCACCACGGCATCTCCCTTGGCAAAATCGATACCGGCGGACACGGCAATTTCCTTGCCGAAATTGCGGCTTAAATCGATAACGACCGCGCGTTCATCTTGCCGGCAAATGTCTTCGAGTATTGGCAGCGTACGATCTCGGCTACCGTCATTAACAAACACCAATTCATACGGCATGTCGATCTTGTCGAGTGCACTGGTGATTCGGCCATAAAACTCCTCTAATACTTCTTCTTCATTATAGGCAGGGATAATTACTGATAGCACGCAGATCACCTTATTTGGTTTCAATTTCTGTTATTTAAGGAATTTTCAAAACGCCGATGGCGAGCGGGCCAGCCGCATTGAAGAGTAAAAAATCGATGCCATTTACCTTAGGATGGAATTTCTAACGGCAGCCGCAGTGTCCCGGATTTAATCATACGCAACGCTTAAAAGTCATGCAACGGGTATGGTAATTCAATGCGATCAGGCTCCCCGAGTTGAAGACGAGATGGCGGTCCAGTGTCGAAATCCAGCAAACCGATAAATTCCAGAATAAGCGGGCATTATCGCGTAAATGGGGGCAACATGTTTGGTGTTAACCACTGCCGCATCCAAGCGATAACGATAAAAAATGGATTAATCCGGCAGC
>JAJRDU010000336.1 GCA_028748685.1 Methylococcaceae bacterium | reverse complement strand
GATGCAACAACGCCAATTACCGTTTCTCGCTCGCATGGACGGCAATCAGTGGCCCGTGGTGGAAAACTTTTTACGTTCAAACCTCTCCGAAACCGTGATCACGCAACCGGTATCGGCCAGTGCCCGCCGTCAAGCACAGGCTGTCGGCATGACCTTGACGGCCAAAACCTAGACCTTGCGTCTGATCAAAGTCGTATTGTCCACCGGCCACATCGAAGTCCTGGCGACATCGCATCATCGATGCCAAAGAAGCCTTCAAAGTTCTCAAACACAGGCTCTACTTGGAACAAATTCACCGGCGAATTACCCGAATCGATACGCCAGGATGTGCATGCCAAAATCTTCACCGCCAATCTGGCGGAAGCCTTAGTACGCGAGGCTTACGACACGCTACCGGACGATAAAGCGGCGCGTTATTATCCCAACGTCACCTACATCCTCAACTCCCTGAAAACCCGGCTATTCAGTTGGCTTATCCAGCGCGTGCCGCACGACCAGGTTTTGGAGTTGATCGCCCTCTATGTCAAGACCCTGGAACGCAAACGACCGGACCGAAAGGCACTCAGGCCCAAAAACCGGGTCAGTCCCAAGCCTAGGCGGCAGTACCGCTGAGGCTTAACTTAACGACATTGCCCCCCCCCCAAAGGGCGTAACCGTGCATGGCGTATTTGGTACACAACAATCTGAACCATATCAGTAATAGTACCGACCGTCACCGGCCAGTAACGCCTATGAGGCCGAATAGTCGCCATTTATAGATCGATTCCAGGTCATCGCGCCAAAGATGGGTGAGGAAACTTGGGATGCGGCGGGTATATAATTAACGCTACAACAAAAAGGGCCTATCCATGGACAAACGTGATTTTCTGTCGGAAACCGTAAAGCACATCGATATTACCTCGTTCGACGCCAGTCCGATTATCGACGCCATGCGGAATATGGGTTTTTCTTCGAGAGATACCGCCGCCGCGGCCGACATCTTTTCGCGCATGATTCGCGACGATAGCTGCACCAATATTTTGACCTTGGCGGGCAGTACCAGCGCCGCGGGCTGCATGCAAATCTATGTGGACATGGTGAAGTACGGCATGATCGATGTCGTCGTTGCCACTGGTGCGGCTATCGTCGACATGGATTTTTTTGAAGCGATCGGTTTCAAGCACTACAAAGGCAATCAGTTTGCCGATGACAGAACGCTTCGAAGCTTATACATCGACCGTATCTACGACATTTTTATTGATGAAGAAGAACTGCAACAGTGCGATCTTACGGTTAAAGCCATCGCGGACGCCCTTGAACCTGGCGCGTATTCTTCCAGAGAATTTATTCGGGAAATGGGCCGATACCTTACCAGTCACGCCGTTAAAAGCAATTCGCTGATTCAAACCGCATTTGAACATAATGTGCCGATCTTTTGCCCGGCCTTTGTCGACAGTAGTGCAGGTTTTGGCCTGGTGAAACATCGGGTCGACAACCCTGATCGCCATATCGTCCTCGATACCATCAAGGATTTTCATGAATTAACCAAAATCAAAATTGCCGCCAAGCAGACCGGATTATTCATGATCGGCGGTGGCGTACCGAAAAACTTCGTTCAAGACACCGTGGTCTGCGCCGAAATGTTGGGCCACAAGGTTCCGATGCACGAATATTCCATTCAAATTACCGTGGCCGATGTGCGTGACGGTGGCTGCTCCGGTTCAACCTTCAAGGAAGCGTCGTCCTGGGGCAAGGTCAATACTAATTATGAGCAGATGGTATTCGCCGAAGCTAGTACGGTATTGCCGCTCATCGTCAGCCATGCTTATCACCAGGGACATTGGAATATGCGAACCGCAAAACGGTGGACGGATTTTCTGGACCGCCATCGGTAAATTAAAGCCGCATAAGTCCATGCAGGCCCTGACCGAGACAGCGAGCCTCCGGGGATAATGCAAGCCTACCGGCTATCGGTGTGAATAGGTTTTCTTGCCGTAGCCTTGAACGACAAAACATTGTTTCAACATGGCCCTCCTCCTAACCGAGTATGCCGCGCTCACCGCTCAAGGAAGAATCCGCGCGGCTATCCTCGGCCGTGGCTAAAACGGGAACAGTAGACTGCGTGGTTTGGCGCTCGCGGCGCTGTTCGTCGTCCTTGCTTGCTAAACCGCTGCGCAGTTTCAGCAGATTTTTCAGTGCGCCATACCAGAATGGCGCCCCCAGGCTGACCATCACCACGGACAGCAGGATGCCGATGGGGTTGACCGAACACCAGTGTTGCAACCAGGTTTCGTTGCCGTGACCGATGATATTGATGACGCCTAGCTCTTCGAGCGAAAGCAATTCGTTTTTGACCGAAGCCACATCGAACTTTTGTTGACCGCTGTTCGTCGATGTCGCTTCCTCGCCTTGCTGCTTGGAATCTTGGGGTTGTTCGATCGCCATGGCTTTGGTCACCAAGGCTTCCCGCAAGTGGTCGTCCATGGCTAAGCGGTTGATCACATCGATGGTGTCGAGTTGAACCGCCGCCACCACGAGGAATGAACACAGCACGGTAACCACGCGGGTGCTGGCGGTGAAACGATCCGAAACCCGATCCATGGTCTGATCGAACCAATTGTTGATCTTGGCGACAAACCGGCTGTTGGCTTCCCGCATTAACGCGATATTTTGGCGTTTGTTGGTGGCCAATTCCGGATTGGCTTGTTCCAGTTGCAAGGCATAGCTGCGGACCTTGTCCAGGGTGGCCGCGGGATCGGCTATGCCGTTAGCCTTTAACAGGCCTTTCAATTTCTCGCGGCTGGTATCGGGAAACAATGTCGTGTCCAGACCGAAACATTGCCCGGCGGCCATATCCATCAACAGACCGGTCAGTTCCTCTCGATGAATGGTGTCTCCCAGACGAACCCCCAAAAACGGCACATCGCGCATATGGCTGACCATGGGGTGTTTAAGGATCGCCGTGGATAGTTGATCCGCCAGGTTCCGTTCCAATTGCGGATCGATCTGCTGCAGCAAATCCCCCAGACCCCGCGCCAGATGCCGGCCTCGGGTATTCAGGATACTGATAACGAATTGAGTCAATACCGTTACCGCCATACTGGCGATCAGCATGACTACGCTAAGCCCTAACAGTATATCCACGGTTTTAAGCATGATGTTTCCCCCGCTTCACGATTGAAGATATAGTCATCGCACTTCAAATTTCGGATTTTTGAATCTCCTCACCCTAACCCTTTCCAACAGGAGAGGGAATTGCGGTGCCGAAATTTGATGTGCGAAAGGTATATTATGTTGCAATTGAAGGGCAGCCGTTTTGGCTGCCCGTCCCGTGACTACTTCTTTCCCAAGTTCAGCAAACGCGTCAATCTTCCCCGCTCCAGGAACAGACGGTCGAAAAACGTCAGATGCAGCTTGGCCATGCAGTAACCGGTCAAGGCGATGGCTATTTTGATGACCAGACTTCGAACTTCTTCTTTGGGGTTGAGCCATTTCATCGCCGGGAAGAACAATGCCGCCAGCAAACCAACCAAGGCGATCACCAAGCCGCCTACCGATACCGAAAACATGGTGATATGCCACTGCGCGACGATCAGTGTCACCAATAACCACACTATCGCGATGGCGGTTACCCCTGCCGTAGCCCTGAGCCACGGAATCAGTTTCCAAGCCTTGAAAGCCAACCCACTGCCTACTTCCAGTTGCAGTTCCAGATCTCTTCTTGGCGCCGAGGCATTGTCGGTTTTCGGTTCGGCCAACAGCTCCTTCAACTTTAAAAACTCCCAATTTCGCTGCTCCGGTGCATTGATGTCATAGTCGCCCCAGGTGCCGGGTCTGCCGTCTCTTTTATGTTGCTTATCCAGGTCTTTGAGTTGTTTCTTGGTGATGAGATAGCCGCTGGCCATCAGAGCATAGGCCTCGACTTCGGTGAATGAATCCAAATCGGTCCTGATGCTGGCTATTTTGGATTGCAGGTCCTTGGCGATTCCGTACGAAGTGACTTGCTCATCGGCAACATTAGGGCTTGGGTCTTGGCAGTTAATCCAGTCCAGGGGCTTGGGGTTCAGTTCTTTCCGGGTGTGAATGAAGAACAGGCCCTGCAAGCTATTGCTGTCCACTCGGCCCTGCAAATCCTGATATTCGGCCTCGCGAATTCGGTCCTGTAACACCGAAACCGTCCGCAGCAGCACGCCACCCGGATCGTCGGAGGGATTGTAGACATCGCCCATTTGCCCGCTGGCGTCGCTACACAAAATCGTTGAACAGCCTTCCGCCAACAAGCCTTCGACGCCTTGATTGTCGTTTACGCCACCATCCACCAGTTTGATCGTTCGCCCCTGGTAAAGATCGTCCAACACCAACGGTTCGAATAATCCCGGAACACACGACGATGCCGCCGCCGCATGACCGAGGCGAAAGTTCTTTAAGTGTGCCGGCGCTTGCCAGTAGTAAAGCCGACGAAAGCGTTCGTTGCTGTCGATATCGAGCAAACCCGGCGGCTCCCCCATCCAACTGGCGGTAAAGGACCAATTATGGCCGGAGTTCAGCGATGTGGTATTGAGCAGCAACACAGGGATCTTGGCGCGCCGCCGCCAGTTGTGGGCATTGGGCCTGAATTCGTCACCTTGAAATTTTCCGTGGGCGGGTTTAACCAGCAAATCCGGCATGGTGCGCGGCTGATTTCCCTTTTTATCCTCAACCCTCGAATACAAATTCGATTCGTACAACGCGCCCAGCTTGTGACTACGCGAATAGTTTTTGCTGAACAGCATGCGCACGTTATCGGCAAAATTGCTAAAAGCGCACATCCGGATGTTGGTTTCAACGCCGCGTAAAAAGTCGTGTTGCAGCCTTTCTATCAGCTCCACATAGTCTTCCCGGCTCAGTTTCTTGTAGGGATCTTCCAGAAGTTTTTGCACTTCCAGATAATACTGGGCACCCAAAATACTGCCGCCGGAGACGGTCGACAACACACTGACTCCGCGTAGCGCATCAACTTCCGCCAATCGGGCCAGAACACCCAAATGGAAAAACGAGGCGCGAAATCCACCGCCCGACAGCGCCAACCCGACTTTTCCTCGGTAGCACACCAAGGCGTTCGTCGTTTCATCGCCGAGCAGGTGACGCAAAGTTTGCCAGGCCTGATGCCAATCATCCGGTTTCTGATCTTCGCCTGGGATCTCGATGTGTTGCTGCCGGGCGATGTTGACCCATTGTTGAAACGTGGTTTGCAGTTCCCATTCCTTCGGGTTGGCATTGCGGGCTTTATCCAGCCAATCAGCCGCTTCGGCATATTGACCCAGACCGAAACTCACCTCGCCCAAGGTAACGACAAACCAGTACTGCTCGGCCAGAGCGGGCGTTTTTTGCAGGCTGGCCGATAACTGTTCCTTGATCTTGCCGCGCAGATCCTTGGCTTCCTTGCGCAGCTTACCGGCTTCCTTGGACTTCAAACCGCTACGCTTCTCCAGTTTTTCAGCGCGGGCAGCCAGTACATCCAGCAAATAAGCAGCATTGCTGCCGCCGTATCCCATGTCCTGCTCGGAATTGCGCTCGTGGGCCGCCCGATAAAACCCCAGACTTTCGTAGAGATAATCCAGATGGCCTTTAAATTCCCACAACCTCTTGTAAACCGCTCCGCCTAGGGACAATGTTTCCGCATTTTTATTTTCCGCCTTACGCAAGCCAATCGACTCCAGCAGCTCCAGGGCTTTTTCCAAACGATGCTGTGGATAAAGTTCCTCGTCTTTATAGGTGCAAAGCGCCAGTTGTTGGATGACCCATTCCTCATTTGGGTGTTTAGCGAGGGCTTTTACCAGCAGCTCGCGCGCCTCGCCGAACTGCTGCTCGCCTTTGTATTGTTTGACCTGTTCTTTTATGGTTTCGAGGTCTGGTAGCACCTCATTAACGGTCACCGTTAATGAGGTAGTGTCATCGGTATTT
>JAJRDU010000335.1 GCA_028748685.1 Methylococcaceae bacterium | reverse complement strand
AAAATCAGATCGGGCTTGAACTGATGGCAAAACTCCAGCAGGCAGGGTTCGTCGTACAGGCTGACCGAAGCGAATACCTCGACATTGTGTTTCTCAAAGCCTCTTTTTAAACCGAACAGTAAAGACAAGTAAAATGTACTGGCGCGAGGCATAAAAATTGCTGCGCGTAATGGTTGCGAAGTCATAGTGGAGCGTTTCAAATTCAATTTTGATGGGATTGCATGTCGATGCATAGGGTGCCGAAAGTTAAAGCAGATATGTCTATCGTTGTATAGAATTCTAGCTTTTAAAGGTTATCTTACACAGACAAAACGAGGAAAACACCATGAGCCAATATTTAAAAGGTAATTTCAAAACCAAAAACGTCGTTAGCGAGGACGAGCAAGTTGCCGATACGCTGGAACAACGTTTTGAAAAAGAAGCAAAAAAGCGCTTAGGCGGTAGCATTGCCTATGTGGCTAAGAAGAAAGTGTTGTGGGATTTGAAGAATGACTGACCAGCATCAGGCGGATGATGGCCGATTGGGGCTGGCATTGGTCCGGGAAATGGAGCAATTGACCGCTTGGCGGACACAAGATGAAACCTTGAGCAATGTCCAGCGCAATTTGGATTACCGGCATTATGGACAGTCTTTAAAGATGTTAGCCCAGCAGTCGCTGGGTGACGACGATCGTGCCTTGGTGATTGCAGCCGGCCCGAGTGTTAAGCGGCAAAATCCGGCGCAAATGATTTTAGGGGCGGATTTTAAAGGCGCCGTGATCGCCACCGAAAGCGCCATGCTTTACTGTCTCCGGAACGGCATCATCCCCGACTTGGTTGTCACCGTTGATCCCCACGCGAGCCGAATTGTCCGCTGGTTTGGTGACCCGGATTTAACCGACCATCATCTTCGGCAAGATGATTATTTTTCCCGCCAGGATATGGACGAGCAATTTGCGAATCAGATGAGAGCAAATGAAGACGTTTATAAGTTGGTAAACCAATACGGTCCTCGGATGAAGATTGCATTGTCGACCTCCGCCTCGGAGAAGGTCGTCAAGCGAGTAATCGAGGCGGGTATGGATATTTATTGGTGGAATCCAATGCTGGACGATCCAGACCAGGAGCAAAGCATCTCTCGGAAGATGATGCAGTTGAACGGTTTCCCCTCCATGAATGCGGGTGGCAATGTGGGCACGGCTTGCTGGATGATGGCCGATGCCGTGTTGCGGAAACAGGATATAGGGATCGTGGGGATGGATTTTGGGTACTATGCGGAGGTGCCGTATCAACAGACTCAATACTATTACGAACTGGTTGATTTGGTTGGCGAGGCCAATTTGGATAGCGTTTTTATGAAGGTATTTAACCCTCATTTGCAGCAGTGGTTTTATACCGATCCGGCCTATATGTGGTATCGGCAATCGTTTCTTGAATTAGTCGAAAATACCGAAAGCCAGACTTTCAACTGCACGGAAGGCGGTATTCTGTTTGGCGACAAAGTAAAATTCATTAAGTTAGTTGAATTTTTGCACAAGACATATTGAGCAGACTTTATTTAGGGAGCGCAAAACGTGGCCAAGGTTCTATTTGTCAATCCATTAGTCAGGGCTGAAGACGTGCCTCGGCATGTGCCTTACGGGATGGCTTTGCTAGCAGCTATTGCCATGGATCGCGGGCACGCTGTTCAAGTTTATGATGAAAACGCCTGGCGCAAGGGTGACGCGGTTTTGCGGCAGGTTTTTATGGCCGATGATTGGGATGTCATCGCCTTGGGAGGTATTACAACAGCCTTTAATTCCATCAAAGAAATTGTCAGGTTGGCTAGGGAATGCTGTCCGAGGACAACGATAGTATTGGGTGGTGGCATTCTGACTTCATTGCCGGCTGAGATGATGGGTTTCTTGCCGCAGGTCGATGTTGGAGTCATTGGCGAGGCATTTGAAACCTTTCCTGAAATACTCGATATGATCGATTCTGGTCTAGCGGATTGGAGCAAAATTGCGGGAACAATCTGTCGAGCCGCTGATGGTAAGTATATTTTTTCCAGACAGCGTGAGTTGATTCCCGATCTGGATAGTTTGCCTTATCCGGCATGGGATTTGTTCCCATTGGAGGAAGTATATTTTCCCAATAGCCAGGTTTTGTTCTCGGAAGAAGGCATGTTGGCTAGGCGGCGATTGGATATCAATGCCAGTTATGGCTGCTCCCTGATTTGCAGGTATTGTTTTCATTTGGGCATCGCCGGTGATATGCGTTATACCCAAACTGAAACGGGCGAAACGACTGTTGAATTTGACCGGCCTGGCGGTCACAGCCGAGAGATTCGTTATCACAGCCCCGAATATATCGTTAAATTGGTTAAATACGCCTACGATAAATATCATATTGATTTTATAGGGTTTCTGGATGAAAACCTGATGACGATGGATCAGTACTCCAAGCGCACTTGGCTGAAGCGGATTGGCGAACTCTGGATAGAAGCGGGCTTGCAGCCGACGTGTATTCGCGATGGCGTTGAGCATGATGAAAATTGCCGGGGAATACATTGGTCCGGTACGAGCCATGCGACATTGTGTAATCCTGAAATTTTGCAATTTATGCGTAACTTCGGTTGCTCGCATCTGGTCTACGGTTACGAGTCGTTTGCGCCTCATGTCATGAAAACCATAGGCAAAGGGGCGACGCCCGCGACCAATATGCGGAGTTTTTTCTGGACGCTGGAGGCGGGTATCCGTCCTATTCCTAACCAGATGATCGGTTTTCCGAATGAAGACTTTGAATCCATATATCAGAATATGCAAGCTTGGCGGCAATTGGGAATTGTCGTTAAGCCGTTTTTCACGACACCCTATCCGGGATCGGAATGGTTTTATGTCTACCGCGACCGGATCATGGA
>JAJRDU010000334.1 GCA_028748685.1 Methylococcaceae bacterium | reverse complement strand
TAATGTTCATCCCCCTGCTGGCCGGCTATCTGTTCGTACTTTGGTGGGTTCGCGGGCGGCCTGGATCTCTCATCGCAAATGCGGCGCTGGCCGGCCTGCTGGCGCTGGGCCTGACGGCGTTCTTTTGGCTGCCGTTCATTATGCAAGTCCAATGGGTCCAGATGTGGCGCGCAGAAGTCTGGGACCTAACCGGCGAGCTACTGTACCCGTTGCATTTTGCCGATCTGCGCGGCCTGTTGTGGCCCGATATGCTGTGGCCCGACTATACTATCAACAATCCTCTGCTCCAGCGGATGTTGAGTCTGCCTCAGCTAGTCCTGTCTGTGCTGGCGCTCGCGTTAGCGTGGCGTCTGCCCTCCCGGCTGGCCCGTGCGGCCACTATCCTGTTCGGCATTGCGCTGGCCGTGTCCATGTTCCTCATCACCCGCGCCTCCAGGCCCGTGTGGGATAGCCTGTCCGCCCTTCAGATGGTCCAATTCCCCTGGCGGTTTCTCACTCTGGCTTCGCTCGCATCGGCCTTGCTGGCAGGGGCGGCAGCAGCCGGTTTCCGGTTCCGCCCCGCCTCTCCGGCGATAGCTTGGGCGCTCAATGTCGCGCTGGTGGCGCTGCTGGCAGCGTGGACACTGCCCTGGGTGCGACCCTTTAATTGCAAGATAGAACCCAACCCCTCGGCATCGTTCCTGGTCTGGGTGGACGGCAAGACTAGCGGCGGCGGGTCAACAGGCGAATACCTCCCGGTCTGGGCGCAAGACGTGCCGGGCGACTCGCCCTTGGAGGCTGACTTGGTCGCCGGGCGCCCGCTCGACCGACTGGATCGCAGCAGCCTGCCCGAGGGAGCCCAAGCCGAGCTGGTATCCTCTCGGTCGCTTACGAGCCAGTGGCAAGTGACCAGCCCGAAAGCTTTTACGGCGTCATTCCACAACTTTTACTTTCCCGGTTGGAGCGTCCGTGTGGACAATGAGCCGGCGCCCATTTCGCCTGCGCCGCTTACCGGATTGATCCAGGCCCGCCTTCCCGCCGGAAAGCATACAGTCAGTCTCAGCATGGACTCGACGCGAGAGCAGGTACTGGGCAGCGTCATCTCGCTTGTCGCTGCAGCCGCCGCGTTGGCGCTATCGTCCGTGGCAGCCAATCGCCGCGGCGCGCGTCTGGCCGCCACCCAGTCCGGTCGGCCAGATGATGCGTCTATCGTGCCACGCTGGGAGTGGGCGGCGCTCGGGATCGTCGGCCTCGCCGCTCTGGCCGCCAGATTGGTGCTCTATAGCTTGGCTCCGCCAGCGGTCCCCGCCGGCCCGGCCATCCCCTCAACAGTCTCGCGCGTCTCGATTCAGGTCGGCGATCACATCCGGCTGGTCGGCTACGAGTTCAGCCCGCCCACGGTACAAGCTGGCGAGCCGCTCACCGTTACGCTCTATTGGCAGACGGACAGCCTGCTCATGAATAGTTACAAATCATTCGTCCACGTCACAGATGTCAACGGCCAGTTGGCGGCGCAAAGCGATGCGGTGCCCGGCGACTGGACGCGCCCGACGAGCATCTGGTTACCCGACGAATGGACAGGGGACTCGCACGTACTCGAGATACCGGCAGGCGCATCCGGGCCTCTAACGGTTTGGGCCGGCATGTATGATCCGGCTACACTTGAACGGTTGAATATCCCTCAGGACGAGTCTGGGCGGATCAAGTTAGGCGTCGTCGGACCATAGCGCGATGAGAAACACATCACGTTTGCATACTTGGCTCGAACACTGGGGGCGACCAGCCCTTACTATCGTGCTGCTGGCGCTGATGGGACTGATCGTCGCCTATCCGCTTCTCCAGGCCACGATGGTGTGCGGCGCTGACTTTCCCGGCCACCTGGCGCACGCCGTCGAGCTGGACAAATTGATAGGCCAGGGAGTCTGGTATCCACGTTGGGCGCCGGATTTTGTCTTCGGCTATGGCTATCCAACCTTTAACTATTACCCCCCGCTGCCGCGCTACCTGGCGGTCACGCTGCATCGGTTCGGTCTGCCCTTGCGCGATGCCGTCAACTTGGCCATGGCGCTCGCATTGATGCTTGCCGGCCCGGCAATGTACGTGCTGGCGCGCTCTATCTATGGTGAGCGAGCAGGAATGGCAGCCGGATTGGCTTTCGCCTTCGCGCCATACCTGGCCAACGATGCGCTGCAGCGCTATGCGCTCGGCGAGACGCTGGCGCTCAGCCTGATGCCGATCGTGTTTTGGGCCTTGGCGCGGCTGGGCAAAGATTCACGTCACTGGCGATTGCAAGTCGTCATCGCCGCGCTGGCATGCGCTGCGCTGATCTTGTTGCACAGTCTGCTGGCTCTCATCTTTGCGCCGCTGTTGGCCGCATACCTGATCTTGGTGTGGTGGATGGCGGGACGGCCACGCGTCATGCTCTGGCGGATCGCGCTGGCCGGCCTCCTGGCGCTCGGCTTGACGGCGTTCTTTTGGCTGCCGTACATCCTGCAGGTCGGCTCGGTCCAAATGTGGCGCGCGACGATCCTGGACCTCACGGGCGAGCTGCTTTACCCGCTCAACTTTATCAAGCTGCGCGACTTGATGTGGCCCCAGATGCTGTGGCCGGACTATGGCCTGGACGACCCGCTGATCCAGCGGTTCCTGGCCCTGCCCCAGCTTGTGTTGGCGCTGATTGGGCTGGCATGGGTGCAGCGCCGGCCTTGGTTGACTCG
>JAJRDU010000333.1 GCA_028748685.1 Methylococcaceae bacterium | reverse complement strand
GCGCGTTAAAAATCGATTCATCGGATGCTCGCAGTTGGAGCAGTAAAGGCTATGCTCTTCTAAAGCTTGGCCGTTTGCCAGAAGCAGTTAGCGCGCTGGAAACCGCGACCAATTTAGACCCCCTGTTGCCTAATGCATGGATCAATTTAGGCGAGGCGCAAATGCGCAGCAATAACCTGGGTAAGGCAATACCGTCCCTGGAAAAAGCGATTACCCTGGCACCGGCCGCGCTCGATTCCCGTTTGTATTTGGCGCAATCTTACCTGAACTCTCGGCAAGCGGAAAAAGCCAGAACCCACGCCAATGTGGTGCTAAAAGCTCAGCCCGAGTTGCCGCAAGCTTTGGCAATCGTGACCTTGGCTTATTTGATGGACAACAACCGTGATGCGGCACTGACTAACTATCATAAAATCCAAGCCAGGAGCTCTCAAATGGCTCAATCAGTTAAGGCAATGGCTGTCTCTCAAGGGTTGTCTGGAGCACAAGCTTTGCCTGATTAAATCTGTATCGCGCCGGGTACTTTTAGTAGCGTCTACCCAGAAAAGTGCGAGCTTTCGAATCGAAAATTACGCTGAAAACGAGATTCTTTGAATGGATGAACAACAATTTTGGTTGATGGTGCAGCAGACTCATGAGTCGTCGGGCGGCGATATGGAGCGGAAATGCGAAATTCTGAAGGAGTTGATTTCGAAATTGGGTAAAGACGATGCGCTACGTTTTGCGCATTACTTCGATGCCATGATGGATCGCGCTTATTCTTGGTCGTTATGGGGGGCTGCATGCGTCATAAACGGTGGTTGTAGCGACGATTGTTTTGCAGATTTTCGCGCGACGCTAATTTCATACGGCCAGCAACTGTTCGAGCTAGTACTCGCCGATCCGGGTTTTTTGGCGAGCGATGATTTCGACGAAATCGACTGGTTTTTTGAAGGCATCCAGTATGCAGTCCATGACGGCGTAAAGGCGGCGACAGGCGGAGCCGACTATCAGCGAGAAAAGCCTTACCCGTTACAACCGTCTGGTATGGCATGGGCGGAAGAAGGTGTTTACGGGCTATTCCCGAAGCTGAGCCAAAAATTCGCTCTGCCGTCATCGCATACTAAATCAACCGTAAAGATACCGGCTGGAAAGATCAAACGTTACCTGGCCAGGTTGAAAATCTGGTTGTTCATCATTGCTTTAATTGTCGGTTGCGTATTAATTGCACGCTATGTGGCCCCGCTGCTCGATGTGAACATCAAAACGGCCTTACTCTTCACTATGGTTGCAGCCTATTTGTTGCTTTCGATTGGCGTGGAGATTGTTAGGTATCGCTTGCGTAAATCCATGGAAAACCTCCCGGAGGCCGTTAGAGTTGCCACCGGGCAGTTCGACCCGGAATTACGTTATGCCGTTCCGACCAAAGGTTCGGCATCGCCGCGCGGTACCGTTTGGCTTGGTGCTATTTTGATCAATGGCATGGTGATTCCGTTGATGATTGGCCCGATGGCCTTGTTACAGCAAGTTTTCCAAATTCGTGAGCCTTTGCCCTCGGCATTGAGCTTGCTGTTGGGCTTCTGTTTGGCGTGGATATGGTGGTCCGTCGGTGTGACCGTCTGGCGGTGGTGGGCAACTACCCATCAAGGTATGCCAGCAGACGAAGTACAGTGGCGAGGTGAAAACGCATCAATGTTGTGGCCGAGAGGTCACTTTTTTGAAAAGACCGAGTTTGGCAAACTGTTTAACTGGCGGCAATGACAATAATAAAAACCGCCCTCGTCAATTTCGGATTATTAATATGTCCCAGGAAAGATCATGAGTATGTTGTTTACCTTACAACAGGTCGAACTTGAGCGGTTGGAGTCCTTGATCAAAGACCCCTCCGATATATTCTTTTTTTTGCACGGAACTGAACCTTATAGACCCAAAAAAGGATTCTTCGCTAGTCTGTTTTCTGCCAAAGAGCCGCTGCCACAAAGACCGTGGCAAGCGCCACCAGAGGATAGTTTGCTGGATTTAGATAAAAATTGGCATATTTTGCATTATTTACTTGCCGATTGTCCTTGGGACGGACCATTGCCCCAAGCAACATTGTTGTCGGGCGGCATCCAGTTGGGCGACATTGATGTTGGCTACGGTCCGGCGCGTGCTCTGCGTCCGGCCGATATCGAAGCCTTTTTAAGCTTTTTGAGCGATTTAAAAGCCGACGAATTCGGTGCCAATGTCAGCCAGAACGATTTTGACCAAAACGAAATCTATTGTTCTGCCAACTGGCAAGTGGAAGATGGCAAATTACTCTGGACATACGTCGTCGCATTGAAAAACTTTCTTCGGGAATCCGTGGAGGGAAGTAAGGGAATAGTTCTTTATATTTATTAATGTGCAAGGAGTGTTAAATGAAGTGGTTTAGCATGGGCGCCCGCGGACATCATGGTTACCCTCAACCAGAGGACGATTACCTGGAAGTCACGTACTCTGACGTGTGTCAGCGTTGTGGTATCCGAAGTCATCAACGATCGCCTTTTCGAGCGCGCCCCTTCCGCAAGGCTGCCAACTCGCACTTCTTGCAACTGAATTGGGAATTCGACGCGTTCTTCGTTACGCAGGAAGTCGTTGACGTTTTGAGTGCTTCCGGCTTAACTGGCTTCTCGTTAGGTCCTGTGCTCCACTACAAATCCGGTTTAGTAATGGCCGAACGGCAACAGTTGATCATATCTGCGCGTATTGACTGCGTTGAAACCAGCATGTTGCCTACTGTAACTTGCCGAGCAAACAACGAGGAGGCGAAATTTACGCTTCCTGGCCCCAAGAGATACCTTGAAAATGCACCATATTGCGGACGAGTCAAGCACCATCCGCCTACTTCAATAGCGATTCTCGCCGCAGCTAATCTTGACGATGCCCCAGATCTCATACAGTCGGCAGAGTGGTTCGGTAGTGGCGGAAGTGCCTTCAATCTGACTATTTGTTCAGAGACATTTGTTGACCTGGTCCGCACAAATAAGTGGCGCGGTTTGTCATTCGAGCCAGTGGCTCTATCCGGTTATTCGGTACGAGCCAAATGACGTTTAAATACAAATTTCGGTGCAGCAGTGAAATATGACCAAAAAGTTATAGCGCTACAGAATATTAAGAAAAAATTGAGATATTGCATTATCCCTTGGGTGCTGGCATTCATTGCAACCGTAGTGTCAATAAATGGGGGCGCTACTTATGCCGATGTAGAGCCTGTATTTATTAGTGGTTTTTATCTTTCCTGGGCTTTGATGGCATATCATGTGATTACAACTCGATGTCCAAGTTGCAATCAAAGATTTTATAGTTGGTGGTGTTTAGTAGGCTTTGGCAATTTTAAAAAACACTCCTGTTGCAACTGTAATTTTTCTTTGCAACTTAACAACCCTCCCAAGCCTTATTCAAAGTCAACAGGTGATGAATGGAATCAATAGCAACTTATATAATAGATATCAACAGTCATTGAGCTAAAAGTAATCGTATGTGCCAGCTATCCTCACTTTGAATGGCTGCTCTATGGCTTTCACCTGCCAGTGGCTTTAAAAGCACGATGGTCGGCAATTGGCCGACTGCCGGAGACCACGAAAGGCTGCTTTGAAGAAGCGAAACCCCAAAAACGATACTTGGGCATGCGGCCGCTTTGGAGAAAGGTGTATGGCGGGTTAGGGTCGCTTGGCGACCGTCCTCTTTTCAGATTCATCGCCGGAAAGCGGTCAGTTGTCACTGAGTTCAACCAACCCATTGCGGATTAACGCACCATCTGATTGAATGGTTACGATTTGATTGTAACCGGTCATTGTTACTTATCACCGATGATATACGGAAATTTAAATCATATGCTAACCATTGAATTAGCGTGTATAGAGATATTTGCTGGTAGATATGGGGTTAACTTTCTAATTCCTTGTATGGTTCGGTAGGCGGAATTTCAAGCCACTGTGTGGCGAACTAACTTGTGAGGACTGACAGTTGCGCTGGATTAATGCATTGAACCTTGAGCAGTGGGCTGACACCCTTGCTGCTCGTACTGTCTTTCCGGGTATGGTTGCCGACTTAATACGCGCCTCCGCGATGGACATTACTAACATTCGCTTTCCTAACGGAGACAAGGGGCAGGTTCGCGGCTTTGACGGAATTCTTGAAGCAACTGGATTTGCAACGTACGTGCCTGATGGCGCATCGATTTGGGAGTTCGGCGTCAGCGAAGGGGCTGCAGCCAAGGCCAATGGCGACTACAAGAAACGGACAACACAAGTCGACGAGGCGAAGAGAAAGGACACCACATTTGTCTTTGTATCTCCGAGGACATGGGACAACCCGAAGCAGAAGCTTGCTGACTGGGTGGAAGCGAAAAAGAAGCTTGGCCAGTGGAAGGATGTTGTCTACTTGGACGGCTCAATGGTTGGGGAATGGCTCGCCCAGTGTCCGGCGGTCGCAGCGAGGTATGCGCGCTACGAGCTGAAACTCTTGCCGAAGGTCGGCGTCCGAAGTACAGAAGAGTTTTGGGACGAATACTCAACGCGGTTCGAGCCCTCACTTGTGGAGCAAGTACTCTTAGCTGGACGGGAGCAGCAGGCAACCACGCTGATTCAACGGCTAAGCGAAGGCGTAAGCAAGCTTCCGTATGCCGCCGACTCTCCGGACGAGGTGATTGCCTTCGCCGTGGCGGCGATTCGATGCGCAGACCCAACTGTTCGGCTTTTCCTCGAGGCGAAGGCCATCGTGGTCGATACCGACGAGGCAGCACGCCAAATGGCCGGTATATCAGGATTGGCGTTCCTGCCGCGAGGGCAAGCTCGAGGTCTCGCGGGACTACTCGCACAGAAGGGGCCGACGATAGTGAGTGCGGGAGCGGACGATAAGAAGCATGACCACGAGGTACTCGCCCGCCCGACTAGCAGAGACCTAGCCAAAGCATTCACTGGGATGGGTTTCTCGGAAGAACAGGGCTACGACATTGCGCGTCGGTGTGGACGAAGCCTTGCGGTTCTCGCTCGGTTACGCCCGAGTGGAACCGCGGCCAAGCCTGAGTGCTTGGAAAGCGGTATGCAACTCCTCCCAGCACTGTTGGCCGGTGCTTGGCACGTACCAACGAAGTCCGACCAGGACATAGTTTGCGCCCTCGCAGCTGTAAAGGATTATGCCGAGTACGAGGCTCCGCTCCGCAAGCTTGCAAAGCTTCAAGATCCACCCATCGACCACGTCGGTGACGTGTGGACGATGCGTGCGTCAGTCGACGCCTTTGTCTATCTCGGCCACCTCATAGGGTCCGAGCATCTAGAGCGCTTCGCGGAAGCGGCCAAGACAGTCTTCTCAAAGGTTGCCGCATCGCCGAAGGCTGATGACGTGTTCAGACCAACTTCGGAGAGAACGGTGGACGCGCATAGCCGATGGCTACGCGACGGCATGATGAACACACTCCTTCACATGGCAGTACTTCATGAGCAGGCGGAATTCTCTGTTGCGGGCATGACACCACAAGAATATGTCAACGGTATCGTGCGTAACCTTCCCGGATTGTCGAGTGACCATCGATTGTTGGCCAGCCTACAGGACCAGATGGCACTTCTCGCGGAGGCGGCTCCTATCCCTTTCATTGAAGCCCTCGAGCGTCTGCTCGAGGGCGACGCCGCGAATATTCGACCGATTTTCGATGAGCAAAGAGACCTGATTGGCTCTCACAGCTACCACTATGGGGTTCTTTGGGGCCTTGAGTTGATAGCTTGGGACCCGCAATTGTTGCTTCGAGCATCTCTTTGCCTAGCACGCCTAGCGGAGTTGGATCCCGGTGGTTCAATGTCCAACCGCCCGATCAACAGTCTTCGTTCTATCTTTTTGTCGTGGGATCCAAATACGAGTGCGACTTTAAAACAACGCATTGGCGTACTTGCGCACATAACGCAAACGGTTCCTTCGATTGCTTGGGAATTGATAACGAAACTACTCCCGAATGGTCACGACATCTCGAGCCCTACACAGCGACCGGCCTTTCGTGAGTTTGGAGGGCGAGAGGAGGAAATACTTACCTATGGTATGGTGTGGGAAAGCCAGTCGTTTGTCATCGATGCGGGAATCCAGCATGCTGGCACAGACCCGAGCCGGTGGGCGACCCTTGTCAATGCAATCGGTGAATTCCCGAAGCAGGCCTTTGAAGGTATGGTTAAGGGATTAGACTTTGTCTTGACAAGCACCGAGGCAGAAGCTCGCTTTCTGATTTGGGATGCACTTCGCAAGGAGGTTAATAGGCATCGGGCATACGCAAACACGGAGTGGGCGTTGCCACATGAAGCTCTAGTTCAATTGGACGCCATGGTAGAAAGGTTCGCGCCACAAAGCGCTGAAAAGCGCTCCATATGGCTTTTCGACGACTGGACGCCAGACGTTCCGAGAATGATGGAATCAGATGGCGATCCAACTGAAGCAGTCAAGTCCGCTCGCCAAGAGGCGATTCAGGAAGTTATGATTGAGTCCGGTTTCCCTGGCCTGATTGCACTCGCACAGAGAGCGAAGCTCCCACAGTTTGTTGCGACTGCAACGAGAAGCCTTATGTTGGACTTCGATTCTCTAGCAAACTTCTTCTCATTGGCGTTACGTGCTCAGCCGATAATCGATGTATTGACAGGCTTGATATTGGCAGAAGGTGTGTCGCGCTTTGGCTCGAAGTGGATGAACTACGTTCGAGACCTAATGTTAGCGCAAGAAATTTCCCCTAATCGAATCGCCGGCTTGCTTTCTTCGCTTGATGAGACGATGGCGACATGGAAATACGTGGAGGATTTTGGAGACAACGTCCGCGACGCATATTGGCAGGCCAAGCATTCTTACTTCATCATGGGCAGTGTCGATGAGCTTTTGGCTGCTGTTAATAACTACTTGACCTATGGACGTCCAGTGGCCGCCTTGGATGCAAGTAGTCGCAGGATGAATGATCTACCGTCCCCTTTGCTCTTGCGCTTGCTTGATGAAGCGGTACAGGAAATCACTTCGACAAATAGTGCTGTCAGGACCATGAATGTCTACAACATTGAATGTGCGTTCAAAGAGCTCCGTAAGAGAGATGACGTGTCTCCAGAGCGCGTGGCAGGGTTAGAGCTCGTATATCTACCTGTATTCCATGTTCGTAAGCAGTCTCTGACCCTACACACGTTGATGGTGAAGCAACCGAAGCTATACATGGACGCAATCTGCGCAGTGTTTAAGCCGGCCAGCAGAGAACCTGAAGTACTTCCTGAAGGAGCCGAAAGACTCGCTGTGGCGGCATACGAACTTCTTACTGGCCTTCATGTACTTCCTGGGCAAGAAGATAATGAAGTAAACGAAGAGACCCTTCTTGCCTGGTGTGCCGATGTTCGCCGAATCGCCGCAGAGGTAGACAGGGTGAAGATTACGGACCAAAGGATTGGGAACCTGCTCGCTCATGCCCCATCCAGTGTGATGGACAACGCCTGGCCTCACGAATCTGTGAGGTCGGTCATTGAACAACTTGCGTCCGACGAACTGGAGTGCGGTGTGGTTATTGAGCGCATCAACATGCGTGGGGTGTACCGCAAGGCAATCGGAGAGGGTGGAGTTCAAGAGCGCGTACTAGCTAGGCAGGCTCGAGACTGGGCCGAAGCGATGCCACGCTACCCGCGTACTGCAGCGTTGTTGATGCGTATATCAGAGAACTGGCTTCGTGAAGCAGAACAAGCGGACCTGTCAGCGGCAAAGGAGTCTCTTAGGTGGTGAGTGGTGACGGCCTTCAGGCGAACGCCGATTTGCGGCACGACTTAATTCAGGCGTTGACGGCAGCTCTTGAGCATTCACCTGTAATTACATTGAAACATTGAAAGTCTTGATCATCTCTTTCTGGCCGTAGTAGCGCAGTGATAATATTAATTTGCTCGCCGAATACCGGTCATCCGACAGGGTTACTGGTTGCCAACTATTGAAATTGGAAAGTCGCGCCAACCGGCAGGTAATGGCCGGTTTTGCTCCTTCAATCATGACTGGGCGAGTTCGGCCAAGTTACAAACAATCAAGCGGATTAGACATCCAAATAGGAATGCCGGGGGTGTCGGAACGGTATTACCGTTGAAAAGGCTCTCCAAAACAGAATAATCGAACCGTGTCGTTCGGCTTGCATCATTCTCGTCAGCTCAAAGTTATGCTAAAAGTGCCACCGGTTCAAATTGTACCCGACATACCGTTCCGCCCCCCCCCGACCAACCGGGCATTGTTGTAACTGAATATCTGGTATTCAAGGACTAAATTTACCAGCTGTTTTTCATTTTGCACACACTGAATCGCAAAACCGCCACTCATTCCGATACGATTACGCCAGTAATGAATGAGGGCTTTTGGAAGCGGCGAATTGTCGCAATTGAACCAAAGCGGAAGTAGCGGGCTTAGAGAAGCGGACGTTCAGGAATGAGCAAAGCTCGTGATCCGGGAATTACTTACGACACTCCACGTATCGCCTCACAGAGTCAAAGCTACCAGTATCCGAATTTGCAAAGGTTGGCCAATCAAAATAGATCGGATGGCGATTGAACTCTTGCCAAGAACGGTCAAGGTCTTCTCGAAATTGCATGGTGCGTGCATACCGTTCCCCGATTTCGAAAGAGGAGATATTCGTACGTAGGCGATTTCTCATTGCTTCGTCAAAAATGGGGGTGTCAAACGTATGGTATCAAGGTACGCGAAAGTCGGCGTCCACCGTTCGATATGATAGGCACCAACAGTTGTAACCCTGAATGCCAAAGGCATTTCGCCGACTAGACCTTGAAGCCCCTCATCAAAGGCAATGCGCTCGGTCGTTTCAATCAACTTCTTGTTCGTCTCAGAGACATCGAAATTGGAAAGCCGGGGGTGTCGGAACGGTATTACCGTTGAAAAGGCTCTCCAAAACAGAATAATCGAACCGTGTCGTTCGGCTTGCATCATTCTCGTCAGCTCAGAGTTATGCTAAAAGTGCCACCGCTTCAAATTGTCCCGACATACCGTTCCGACACCCCCGAGACCAGCGTCACGATCAAATCCACCGACCTGAATGCGCTCGGCACCGACTTCGAGAAGCACAAAAGGCTTAGTCGTTACTATGCAGAAATTTCTCGTACTGGTACAGTACGTCTTTGTCGGCACATGTCCAGCCGTAATGAAACTGCTTGAGCATATCAGTCATCCAGCCGTAAGCAACGATCCTATCCGTCAGCGTAAACGAGATGGCTTCGTTGCTCGAAACAAAGACTTGCACTTGAGCCAGCGTTTTTAATCCTTGAGTATGTAAAGTCACGATCATTCTTCCATAATCCCAACTTTTTCGCCTCCAGGCTCATTTGTCACCGGACAAGGCTAAGGCTCGGGCAATTCGGACTTCTAGTACCTGCCGGAAGATGCTATTATAATTACAGAGCAAGTGATTAAAGCGCTTGACGAGCGTGAAACGCAAGCCCTATATAGTTTTAGAATACTCGGCAGGTGTTGCGCTTTTTATAACGCCCTCCTTCCTTGGGCAGATCGGCGGGCGCCAGATTGACGGTGATGCGCTGGAACGGAAATTCGAAGTGCGAATTGATGATCGCGCCGCGAACCCTATCCTTGCTTTCCTTCACCGCCGTTTCCGGCAGGCCCACTATATTCAGCGCCGGCAGGCCGTTGCTGACATGGACTTCCACGGTCACCTGCGGCGCGTCGATGCCGGCGCGTCCCCGGCTGTAAACAACGGCCAGAGACATGGCTTTTAGTCTTGCAGCACCCGCTGTTCCAATTCGGCGACGCGTTTTTCCAGATCTTCAAGCTTACTGCGGGTCTTGGCCAGCACCGCCTTTTGCACCTCGAATTCCTCGCGGCTGACCAGATCCAGCTTGGACAGCGCACTTTGCAGCAAGGCGTGGACATTCTTTTCCATGTCGTCTTTCAGATTGTGCAAGCCGGGCGGAATGGCCCCGGCAATACGGTCGGCGAGGTTGTCTATGGATTTCGGATCAAACATGGTGATTACTCTTGGTCGATGAATGGGGTGGGTTCGGGTGCGTGATCGCGGCATATCTTATCGGTATCCTCGCGGTCCAGTGGCTGCTCGGTCAGGCCGCACAGATAATGATTTTCCTCGACCGAAAAATACCGGCAGGAACGGCAAAGGCCGAAACTCTTCGAGTGATTGACCTTTTGCAACACACCCAACGTGGTCTGTAGCGCCTGGCCTATGGTATCGAATTCCTGGCGGCTGACCTTGGTTTCCGCCTGTTTGAATATATCCAGCGGCTTCAACTCATCGATCAGCCTTGCCCCGGCTTCGGTCAGTGTCAGATGGACCACCCGCCCATCCAGACTATCCGTGGCTTTTTCCAGGTAATGCTTACGTTCCAATATCTGTATGGTTTGCGATACCGTGCCCTTGGTCAAGCCCAGATACTCGGCAACCGCGGCATGCGTATTGCTATATTTGTTGCATTTGGCCAGATACTCCAGCACTTGGCCGTGAACCGGCTGCAATCCGATGGCGGCGTATTTCCTTCGCTCTTCGGAACGTAATAATGAGCTGATGCGCTCGATCAGCTTGAATGTCTCTAACTCCTGCATGACGGCGATTTTAACACATGCCGGAGCCAAACAACCGAAAACGCCAAACTCATGGCTTTTGGCTATACTGCCGCCAAAGTCCATTCACTAGGAGCGCAGCATGAACAAAATCCCCGTCCAAAATCCGGTAGTCGAAATAGACGGCGATGAAATGACCCGCATCATCTGGCGCTTCATTAAGGACAAGCTGATTCTGCCATATCTGGATTTGCCTATCGAATACTACGACCTCGGCATCGAAAATCGCGACAGGACCGACGACCAAGTAACCGTAGAAGCCGCCAACGCCATCAAGAAACACGGCGTCGGCATCAAATGCGCCACCATCACACCGGACGAACAGCGGGTCAAGGAATTCGGACTGAAGAAAATGTATAAGTCCCCGAACGGCACCATCCGCAACATCCTGGACGGCACGGTGTTTCGTGAGCCGATTATCTGCAAAAACGTGCCTAGGCTGGTGCCGAACTGGACGCAACCGATCTGCATCGGCCGCCATGCCTTTGGCGACCAGTACCGCGCCACGGATTTCGTCACCAAGGGCAAGGGCAAGCTGAAAATCACCTTCACGCCGGACGACGGTAGCGCCGAACAAAGTTACGAGGTCTACCACTTCGAAGGCGACGGCGTGGCGCTGGCGATGTACAACACCGACGAGTCGATTGCCGGTTTTGCCCGCAGCTGTTTCAACGTGGCCTTGGATCGTAGCTGGCCGCTGTACCTGTCGACCAAGAACACCATCCTCAAAAAATACGACGGCCGCTTTAAGGACATCTTCGAAGCCATTTACCAAGCCGAATATAAAGACCTCTATGCCGCCAAGGGCATCGTTTACGAACACAAACTCATCGACGACATGGTGGCTTCGGCCTTGAAATGGAATGGCGCCTTCGTCTGGGCCTGCAAGAATTACGACGGCGACGTACAATCCGACACGGTCGCCCAGGGTTTCGGCTCGCTGGGACTTATGACTTCGACCTTAGTGACGCCGGACGGCAAGACCATGGAAGCCGAAGCCGCCCACGGCACCGTCACTCGCCATTACCGGCTGCACCAACAAGGCAAGAAGACCTCGACGAATCCGATCGCCTCGATCTTCGCCTGGACCCGCGGCCTGGCGTTTCGCGGCAAGTTGGACGGCAACGCCGAGCTGATCAAATTCTGCGAAACCCTGGAAAGAGTCTGCGTCGATACCGTCGAAGCCGGGCAAATGACCAAGGACTTGGCGCTGTGCATCCATGGCGACCATCTCAACGACAGCCATTATTTGACGACCGAGGATTTTCTGGAGGCGTTACGAGAGAATTTGGAGAAAGACCTGGCGCGCTAGAACGAGGAAGGGGAAAACCATTTAAGTTAAGCCGTTCGTGGTGAGCTTGTCGAACCGTGAGCGGCTTAACCATTCATCCTTCGACAGGCTCAGGGCGAACGGTTGCCGACCTTTCTGCGATATTCATATAGGGCGTTCTGCCCGCCCTTGGCTTATAGATGCCTAGCAGCACAGCAATATCGCCGAACATTCCGATCGTTATGCGGTATATCAGATTTAATCAACAACCGGAATGCAAACAAGGCAAGCGGACAGCAAATGAGCCAGTTTTTTCTTCATCCATTCTTAATCTAATGACCATGTTCCATTAACATCCCTTTTTTATACTGAATTTTGGCTCTAGCTCGAATTTTGCA
Source organism: Methylococcaceae bacterium (assembly GCA_028748685.1). Lineage (GTDB taxonomy): Bacteria > Pseudomonadota > Gammaproteobacteria > Methylococcales > Methylomonadaceae > Methylomonas. The sequence continues at coordinate 2,161 of JAJRDU010000333.1, read as the reverse complement.
TTTCAACACCCGAATGCTTTCCAAATGAACGACACCAGGCCAGAGACCTTTGGTTTTAAATAGTGAAATTTTATATATTCCGGAGTACAAGAATGACCAAAAAACCCTTTTTCATAAAGGCGAGTAACCGTCCCGCTTCCGCTTTAATTTTGACCCTCGGCGCCACGATCGGTATGCTATCCGACGCTCAGGCCTTTACGCCCATACCAACGCCTCCAACAACGACGGTGCCGACGCCAGTGCTAACAACACCAGCACCAGTAGCACCAGCCCCCTTCTTGCGTGAGGTTCCTCCACCTGCGAATTGGTTATTTCCTACGCCAGTGAATGGGCAGTGTCCGGCGCCAACGGATGGAGGGACGACTCTAATAGCAAGGAAAGTTCTCATGGGGCGTGCGGCTGCTGATGGGGCAATTCCGTATGCGGTTGGATGTGCGCCAACGCCAACACCTGGGGATCCATGTCCAATATTAGTACCGACACCGATGCCCGTTGGGAGTAACCCCCAGGATAGTCTGTGGATGGTTTCAGCTCGATGCACAACACCGCCTCCTCCCGTCCGGCGTGAGGTTCCACCACCTGCGAATTGGCCATATACAACGCCAGTGAACGGGCAGTGTCCACTATCAGCAGGTGGTGGGAAATATCTATACCTTCAGGAGATTACCATCGGGACTGCGACTGACGGAGCAATTGAGTATGCGATGGCGTGCGTAGTGCCAACGCCAATCCCAACGCCGGCTCCGACGCCACGACCCACGCCACTAGGAACTCCGGTACCAAAACCAACAGCAACTCCGGCGCCAACACCAACGCCGGCCCCTACGGCTTGTAGCACCTCGGAAAGCGACGATGAAGCCGCCGAGCATAACGCCGCAGTTGCACCTACGCTTACCGCGCCGGCGAGCGTCGCGGTACATGCGGGCCAGCCATTAACGTTGGCGGTCACCGCTTTTGACTGCGCCGACCGTCCTATCAGCATCAAAGCCAAGCACCTGCCCAAGGGCGCCTCGATAGAAAACAGTATCGATGCACAGCTCAGGATGCCTAAGGCCGTGATTACCTGGACTCCGGATGTCAATGCGGAACAACGGACTATAAAAATCCGGCTGATAGCCGTTGCAAGCGATGACGACCAAGAAGACCATAAAAAAGTGTCATCTAAAACGGTGTCCATCCAAGTGCTGCCGGCGGTTCAAGCCCAATCCGACAATCCGGGAAGCATTGCTAACAGCAACACCGTAGGCAGCGCCCGATACAACACCAAATCGAAAAAGGTGGAATTATCCGGACAAGTGACTTGGGACAAAAACAGCTCCAGGCAAGACCGTCAGGCCGCCATCGCCACGGAAACCGCTGTAATTTCCGATGCGACGACCAATGCTAAATTGGGAACCGCTCCGGTTACTGTCGACGGTAAATGGAAAACCAGCATTGCCGACACGCCTTGCGCAATCGATGTGACCTTCCAAGGCAAAACAGCCAGTAAAGCCGTCAGGGGGATTAAGAACTGTCATTGAATCATCAATAGCTTGAATCATACCTCCGCGCGGATGGAATGATTCAGGGAATCTAAAGCCGCCCGCATATAATAATGCGGGCGGCTTTTTTTTCACCTGCTCCCTAGACCAGACGTTTCGCGGCAAACTTGACGGCAATTAGGCGGCGATCAAATTTTGCGAAACCCTGGAAAGAGTCTGCGTCATTGCCGTCGAAACCGGACAGATGACCAAGGCTAAGCCTTGTTCATCCTCGGCGACGATCTCGACGCCTCTTACTATTTCGACCGAGAATTTTTTGAGGGCGTTGCGGGGGAATTTGGAACGGCGTTTAGCGGGTTAAATACAGCGAAATCGCTGTTGTCGACCCAAAAGCGACAGTCGGTTTAATTTTGCCGATGACCGCAAATAGAATAAGCCGATGTTGGGTTTGTAGAACTAGGCTGGGTTGAATGATAATGAAACCCAGCTTTGCAACTGATAAATTATGTAATCCAAAGTGCAGTTAGAATGCAAATAAGCTTGGTTATTTCAAAGCATCTGATCGGGTCAGAGGAGGCCGAAGCCTCCGTCTGCCCACAGAACCGTGCGTACGGGTCCGTACACGGCTCATCACGCAAGACTCACCCATTGAGAAACTTCAAACCAATGCGCTAGCTTCT
>JAJRDU010000332.1 GCA_028748685.1 Methylococcaceae bacterium | reverse complement strand
TCCAAGTCCCGGAATACTTGGGGCGTGTCAGATGGGCAGTCGCGCGTCAGGTATCACCTACTGAGTCATCAGTGCTTGCCAGCGTTGCACGGACCAACGATTAACGACTCCACGATGTACGAAATCCGACCTTCTTGCCATGCCGCGCCTTGACATCGCCCCTAATAGATGGCTGTCCCGAATTCTCCTAATTCCCAGCACATACTACTGCTATCGGCGCTCGACCTTGACGCACTGGTCGGTCGTCAGGTAGCATTAGTTGTAGCAGCAATGCGCAGAGGGGGTCACGATGTGCCCGGGCACGCCCAGCATTCGGCGGTTTGACTTGGACGGAATCCGGCCTAGACTGCTCGGGTGAAAAGACACGTGGCTGTTCCGCTGCTGGCGGCAGCGGCGGGGCTGGCCCGCGAGCCGTCGGCCGTCACTAGGGTCGTAGCCGCAAGATGGGGGTCACAGATGATACCAGCGAAGAGCCGTGCAATCGGGATTCTGACCGTCTGCATGGTGGCCGCCGCAAGCATCGGAACGGCCTCGGCTGACTGGGTGACCGCGACCGTAGCGACGGGAGACGAGCCCCTTGCGGCGGCGGTGAACCCGGTCACTAACAGAATCTACGTCACCAACAGTATTGACGGCACTGTCACGGTGATAGACGGGGCGACGAATGGCACAACCACCGTCCAGGTGGACGGGTCCGTTGCGGCGGCAGTGAACCCGGTCACGAACAAGACATACGTCGCCGCCGGCTCCGGCGGCTTGTGGGTGATAGACGGCGCCACGAACGGCACTACTTGGATTTCCACGGACTATGGATGCCATAATCTCGCCGTGAACCCGGTTACGAACAAGATATACGCCGTCGGTGAGGATGACGTCGTGACGGTGATAGACGGGGCCACGAACGACACGAGCAGGATTGACGTGGGACCCTATCCCCACGCAGTCGCGTTGAACCCAGTCACAGACAAGATCTATGTCACCGGCGGACTCCAACCCGGCTACGTGGTGGTGATTGATGGGGCAACGAACGGTGCGACTTGGCTTGAGGTCGGAGACCTTCCCCGTTTGGTGGCGGTGAACCCGGTCACGAACAGGGTATACGTCGCCATCGCCGGCAGCAACAAGGTGACGGTGATAGACGGGGCCACAGACAGCATGACCACGGTTGCGGTGGGAACTTTCCCCCGGGCGGTGGCCGTGAACCCGGTCACGAACAAGACATACGTCGCCAACGCCGGCAGCAACGACATAACGGTGATTGATGGGGCCACGAACGGCACGAGCACGGTTGCGGTGGGAACTACTCCCCGAGCTGTGGCAGTGAACTCGGCTACGAATAAGATATACGTCGCCAACTCCGACGGCAACACTGTCACGGTGATAGACGGGGCAACGAACGGCACGACCACGGTTGCGGCGGGAACCACTCCTTACGGCGTGGCGGTGAACCCGGTCACCAACAAGATGTACGTCGCCAACAGCGGCAGCGACAACGTGACTGTAATCGACGGCGCGACGAACGGCGCAGCCTCCGTGGCGACGGGAACCGAGCCCATTGCGGCGGCAGTGAACCCGTTGACCAACAAGATATACGTCGCGAACAGCGGTAGCGACAACGTGACGGTGATAGACGGGGCCACAAACGACACCGTCATGGTTGCGACGGGAGCCGTACCGGTTGCGGTGGGAGTGAATCCGGTCACAGATAAGGTATACGTCGCCAACTGCGATGGCAACAGCGTGACGGTGATTGATGGGGCTACGAATGACACCACCACGGTTGCTGCGGGAGACTCTTCCTGTGCGGTGGCGGTGAACACGGTCACGAACAAGATATACGTCGCCAACTATACGAGCAACGACGTGACTGTGATAGACGGGGCGACGAACGGCACGACCACGGTTGCGGCCGGAACCGGTCCATGGGCGGTGGCGGTGAACCCGGTCACGAACAAGGCATACATCGCGAACTACTACAGCAGTAGCGTGACGGTGATAGACGGGCCAACGAACGACACTGCCACGGTTGCGGTGGGTGCCTTGCCCTATGATGTTGCGGTGAATCCGGCTACGGACAGGATATACGTCGCCAATTCCGACGACAACACCGTCACAGTGATAGACGGGGTAACCAACGACACGGCCACGATTGCGGTGGGACTCCATCCATGGGCCGTGACGGTCAACCATGCCACCAACAAGGTCTACGTCGCCAACCGCGACAGCGACAACGTCACGGTGATAGATGGAGCCACGAACGTCACGACCACGGTCGCGACGGGAAGTAGTCCCGCCCCAGTGGTGGTGAACCCCATTACCAACAAGATGTACGTGCCGAACCTCATGGACGGCGACGTGACGGTGATAGACGGGGCCACGAATGTCACGACCACGGTTGCGGCGGGCGCCTTTCCCTACGCGGCGGTGGTGAACCCGGTCACGAACCGGTTATACGTTGCCAACACCGGGAGCAATAACGTGACGGTGATAACTGACGTGCCGGTCAATGATACCAAGGTGCGGGCGGCGTTCGTCGAGCTGCCCGGAGACACGACTTCGCTCGCCTGCCCGTCCCTGACCGGCAAAGGTGTGAACCGCTGGACGCCCAACCGGACGGCGATGATGGGCGTGCTGAACCGGGTCGGGACCGCGCAGTTGCCTTGGGACTGGGCGAGCGCGACCGGAGGCGGCGGCACCGATTCGATAACCTGGTCCTACGAATGGGGTACGGACTCGCTAATCCTGGGCGAGAACTTCGTCTGCTGCGTGCCACTTGAAGACCAGGCCGCGACCACCAACAACCTAGGACTTGGGACGCCCTTTGCAGGCAACCCCGAGGTGTACCCGGTGTACCGCGTGGCATACTACGTCGGAGCAGAGGAAGGCCCCAAGCAGCAGGTCTCAAATCCCAAGCCGCTGCCGACCATCGTCTGCGGCGTGTTGTCCATGGGCAAGCGCCCAAGCGCAAGCTGCCTACTAGACATCAGTGGTCGCGAGGTCTTGGACCTTCATCCCGGCGCGAATGACGTGCGGGCGCTGGCACCCGGAATCTACTTCGTGCGGGAAGCACAGGCACAAGCCCAGGCCATCCGGAAGGTCGTGCTGACGGAGTAGACCTGCCGGCCAACGGGCATCGGGCTGCCCGCCTCACCGCAGGCAGCCTTCCTTTGGTCCCGTTGTGCGGCTCATCGGCCCCGGCGAAGGCAGATGGCATCGGCTCCGGCCTTG
>JAJRDU010000331.1 GCA_028748685.1 Methylococcaceae bacterium | reverse complement strand
GTTTGGTTTAATAGCGTCCACTGGCTTGCGGATTTCTGAAGCTTTACATCTGCTGGATTCGGATGTCGATCTAAAGTCAGGCATGCTCAGCATACGGAAAACCAAATTTGCCAAATCACGCTATGTGCCGGTGCACCCCAGCACTTTAGACGTACTAAGACAATATCAATTGCTACGAAACCGCTATATCGAGGTATCCGAGGAGACGCGGTTTTTTGTGGGTGCACGCGGGCGTCGGCTAGGACAGCCGCTCAGTCTCAAGCAAGTCGAGCGCGTATTCATTAGCTTAAGAAATCAATTGGGCTGGATCAATCGTGGTGCCCATAATGGCCCGCGTATTCACGACTTGCGGCATACTTTTGTCGTTCGCCGCATGCTGCTATGGCAGGCGCAAGGCATGGATGTCGATCGGCAGATGTTGGCATTATCCACCTATGTCGGGCATGCCATGATTACCAATACGTATTGGTATCTCACCGGCATCCCTGAACTCATGGCTGTAGCTGCAAACAGGTTTGAAACCTTTGCCCAGCTACCGGAGGTGGGCCATGACTGAAATAACAGCACCCCATCCGGTATCCTTCTCGGCTTTGGTTCAGCAGTTTTTTACCGAATATCTGGTCAATCAACGTGCCATGAGTCCGCGTACGATTGCCTCGTATCGGGACGCTATGTTGTTATTCCTGGATTTCGCGCAGCATCGCCTGGGCAAAATGCCCACTGCACTGAATCTGGCCGATATTACGCCGGATTTGATCCTGGCCTTCTTGGATCATTTGGAACAACAACGCCACAATGCGGTGCGTAGCCGGAACTTGAGACTGACAGCCTTGCGCGCATTTTTGAAATTCGCCGCCCGACGTGATGTGTCGTCTTTTTTCGTCATTGAACAGGCGCTAGGTATCCCCATGAAACGGTTCGAACGCCCCATGCTGGGCTTCTTGAGTCGTGAAGAAATGTTGGCCGTAATCGGGCAACCTGGCGAAACCTGGACATCAGAGCGTGACCATCTATTGTTCACTCTGCTTTACAACACCGGTGCGCGCGTTTCTGAAATCATTGGCGTCAAGGTCGGCGATGTCGTCATGGGCGAATCGGCTTGTGTCCATCTACGCGGCAAGGGTCGTAAGCAGCGTTCCACACCTTTATGGAAAAGCACGATCCAGGAAATTCGAGCTTGGCTGAAGCACAACCCAACGTTAAGCCTTGATTCCGCGTTGTTACCTAATCGAGATGGTCAGGCAATGTCGCGATTTAACGTCACGCAGCGACTTAATCTTGCAGTCGAGCATGCCGCCCAAACGATGAGCTGTCTTTCCAAACGAAAGATATCGCCTCACACCATTCGTCATACCACGGCCATGCATCTACTACAGTCGGGTGTGGCGTTTAACGTGATCGCCTTATGGCTGGGACATGAGAGCATGACCACTACCCATCGGTATGTAGAAGCCGACTTGGCGATGAAGAATAAAGCGCTGTCAAGGCTCCAATCACCGGAAACAATAAGCGGCCGTTACCATCCTGATGACGATGCATTGATGCAGTTTCTTCAGGCGCTGTAATTATGTGAAGTTGGGGTTCGCTCTAAGTGGCGGCGGTCAAGAGCGGACCTCAACGGTAAAGCTGCATATGCACATAGTTTGGAACTACACATAGGGGTCGCTATGAATAGCTATCCATAGCGACCCGAAGGCGACAATCAATCTAGTTTTGCCAATGTCCGAAAATTGATCAAAAGCCAATGTTAGGTTTGCAGAAGTAGTCTGGGTTGAATGATAATGAAACCCAGCTTCAATGCTGATAAATTTTGTAATCCATAGAGCAAATTGAATGCAAAGAAACTCTATTATTTCAAGCCCTCTGCTGGGTTTCGCGTTGCTCTACCCCCCACGACCCTAAATTTGCCAATGCCACGGCCTACCGATTATACCGGCCAATCCCTAGCTCGCCTCTCCATGCGAGGTATGCGATGAAAACAACAAAATTAACGCTGTGACCAAGAGATAACCCATGTCCCGTATCTTCCTCAGCCACTCCAGCATCGACGAACTCGAGGCAGTCGCACTCAAGGTGTGGCTTGCCAAGAAAGGGTGGGATGATGTATTTCTTGACCTCGACCCAAAACGGGGACTGATTCCCGGTAAGCGTTGGCGCGAAGAACTGTATCGGGCTGGGGATCGCTGCGAGGCAGTCGTGTGCGTTATCACACCGGCTTGGACTCAATCCAAGTGGTGCCTGACAGAGGGTCAAGTTAATAAACGTATCTTCGGCCTCATCGTCAAGCCGGTGGACAAGAACCAGTTGCCCACCGACTTGACCGCGGAATGGCAGCTCTGCCACCTAGCGGGCAATGGGCCCAAGGAGACCATAGTCTTCACCCACAAGGAGCAGGCACAACAGGTTGAATTCCTCTCCGAAGGGCTCACACGCTTACGCATCGGGCTGGAAAACGCCGGACTGGACGCATATCATTTTCCCTGGCCACCGCCGGATGAGTTGAAACGTCCTCCTTATCGCGGCTGGAAGCCACTAGACGACAAAGATGCCGCCATCTACTTCGGCCGCGATGCGCAGATCGTGCGTGGCCTGGATGCCTTGCGCGGCATGCGTGCCACGGGGGTGGAAACGCTGTTCGTCATTCTTGGCCCCTCGGGTTGCGGTAAGTCCTCTTTCCTGCGAGCCGGGCTGTTGCCGCGCTTGAAGCGTGACGATCGGCATTTCCTGTCGCTGGAAGTCATCCGGCCCGAGCGCCAAGCTCTCACCGGTGAACACGGTTTGGCGAATGCTCTGCACAAGGCCTTCGTGGCCTTCGGCTTGAGCGGCCAAACCCTGGGCGCCATCAAGTCGGACCTGATGCAAGACCCTAGCCAGTTGGCGCCAATGCTCAATGCCATTCAACGCGCTGCCCGTGAGCGGCTGCGGGTGGACAATGAAGAACCTGCCCCCCTCACACTGCTCTTGTCGGTGGATCAGGCCGAGGAGTTGTTCAACCCGGATGCCACGGGTGAAGCGCGCCGCTTTCTGGCACTGCTCGGCGCCAGCCTGCGCGATACCGGTGCCGAGCGGCCATCGCTCATCGTCGCGTTCACCGTTCGCTCGGACCGCTACGAGCCCTTGCAGACCGCCCGCGAACTGGCAGGATTGAGGAGCGTTGTATTCGACGACCTTAAACCTATGCTGTCGCAGCAGTTCAAGGAGATCATCATCGGCCCGGCACAGCGAGCTACGGAGGCGGGAAACCGGCTGGAGACCAAATCGGACCTGGTAGAACAACTGTTGAGAGACTGTACCCAGGGTGCGGACACCTTGCCGCTGCTGTCACTGACTTTGTCGCGGTTGTACGACGATTACGGCAGCGATGGTGATCTGCGCCTAGATGAATACCAGGCCATGGGGGGCATAGGCAGCGTGGTGAAAAGCGAAGTCGAGTCGGTGCTGGCGCACGACGACACGGCGCAACGGGAATCACAACTGGCGCAACTGCGCGCGGCATTCATCCCCTGGCTGGCCACCATCAACCCGCAAAACGACGAGCCCATGCGCCGCCTGGCGCGCTACGCCGATCTGCCTGCTGAGTGTCACAAACTCGTCGACGCCCTAGCGGAAAAGCGCCTGCTGCTCATCGACCAGCGCAACGGCGAAAAAGTGGTCGAAGTGGCTCACGAATCCCTATTGCGGCAATGGGAAATGCTGGCTGGGTGGCTCGTAGCCGAGGGCAAGGACCTCAAACTGGCACATGCCCTGGAACAGGCAACGCAGGACTGGGAACGAAACGGACGCAAAGCGGCATGGTTGTGGATGGGCGAGCGTCTTTCCAGCGCCGAGGGCCTTGCCGCCAAACCCGGCTTCGGCAAACGGCTAGATAACTGCCGTGAGTTTCTGCTGGCGTCGCTGCACGCGGAAGACGCCAAGCGTGCAGAAGAAGAGCAGCGGCGGACGTTTAACAAGAAAGTGCTGGAAGACTTGGTCATCAACAACAGCCACATCGCGCTCACTATCATGTGGAATGCAGCCATTTCGCTAACGGACGAGGGTAACCTCGCCCTGCTGGAGGACGTCGTAGAAACCTCGGTGCGCTCCCTGGGTAATAACCATCCCGACACTATTGCCAGAAAATTGAGCCTTGCTAATACGCTCAGGAGCAGGGGGGAGATCAATCGCGCGAAAAAGATCGAGAATGAGGCACGACAACATACTGCCAAGGCGGGTATTTTCGACCACGACACTCATGATCGTATTGAAAGGAGCCTTAAGGATATTGACTGGGCCGGCATTCGCCGGCCTATGTACTTCCCATCGCCTAGCGCCTGGGAGGACCAGGTGCTGTATTTCCTGATGCTGGACCGCTATTCCGATGGCAAGGAACTGGGATATCGCGATAACACGGGGAACATGATCGACAATGGCAGCACGCCGCCATTCAAGTTTGATGCGGATGCATACAACGCGGACCTACGATTGTGGTCTGCTGCTGGTGCCGACTGGCTCGGCGGGACACTGAAAGGTCTTGAGAGTAAGATCGGCTATCTGGCTCGCCTGGGTGTTACCACCCTCTGGATCAGTCCGCCGTTCAAGCAGGTGGCTTTCGATTGCCACGCCTACCACGGACGCAACATCCAGAATTTCCTCGATGTAGACCCACATTTTGGCACGCGCCAGGATTTCATAGACTTGGTAAGGATATGGTGAAAAATAACTTCCCAGAAATTTGATTAGAAAACTGAGGGATGCTATTGGATAATAAGCGAAATTGACTGGTGACGAATACCAAAGAATGACGGGTTACGAAAAAAGCATTGAGATCAAAATGCAGCGTCTATTTGCAACGCTATCTGAAAAAGACCGCCGGCGCTACGCAGGGATTGAGGCGGCAAAGCTGGGACACGGCGGCATTGACTATGTGTCGGGGTTATTCGAAATGGATCCCAAGACGGTGCGGCGAGGCCTGACAGAACTGGAATTACCCGAAGATCCCGCACCGAGCCGGGTCAGAAAAAAAAGGTGCGGGTCGTAAAGTTTCAATTGAGCATAAGCCGATGTTGGAGGAAAACTTCCTCAAACTACTGGCGGAGTTTACGGCGGGCGATCCCATGCGTGATGGTGTGCTATGGACCAATCTATCACGCAGTGAAATTAGCCGCCGCCTGGCTGAAATGGGCACATCGGCGAGTCGGCATACCGTTCGCAAGCTATTAAAGAAACACGGTTTAGGCCAGCGTAAGACACGCAAGAAGAAACCGCTCGGCTCCCATCCTGACCGGGATGCCCAGTTTCAGAACATTGCCAAACTCAAGGCGGAGTATAGGTGCAAAGATGAGCCTGTGATCAGCATTGATACCAAAAAGAAGGAGCTCATCGGCAATTTTAGCCGCGAAGGCCGCACCTATACACAAGCCCCCGTGGACACACTGGATCATGACTTTCCCCGTGCCGGTGAAGGCAAATTGATTCCGCATGGCATCTATGACTTGGCGCGAAACCAAGGGCATATGAACCTGAATACCAGTCACGATACCAGTGAATTTTGTTGCGACAGTATTGCGCATTGGTGGAAACACTATGGTTGCCAACACTATCCCAATGCCAGCCGCTTGCTGCTGCTCTGTGATGGCGGCGGCAGCAACGCCGCCAATCGGCATGTCTTCAAGGAAGCTTTGCAGGCACTGGCAGAACGACTTGGACTGGAAATTCGTGTGGCACACTATCCGCCCTATTGCTCAAAGTACAACCCGATTGAACATCGGTTGTTTTCGCACATTACACGAGCTTGCCAGGGCGTGGTGTTTCATTCGGTCGACATTGCCAAACAATTCATGGAGAAAACTAAGACCTGTAAAGGTTTGAAAGTAACCGTGGATATTTTGACAGGGGTTTATGCAACGGGGAAAAAGTGCGCCGATAATTT
>JAJRDU010000330.1 GCA_028748685.1 Methylococcaceae bacterium | reverse complement strand
ATCACGGTCATCACCTTCTAAGCTCCTGTCTAATTTTTAGACAGGACAGGTTAATAACCCTGGTCAATTTTCGTCCGGAATTCGGCCTCTTACATGGTCAACTTTCAACCGGCGTCAACAGTGATGATCATGAAATAGGCGGATGACGCTGCCATTCCGCTCATCGGAACCGTGATTTCGCCGTTGGCAACGGCGTAGTCGCGCTCCAGCTTCAAGGTTGGTCCCGAAGAAGCAATTCTTCCGGTGGCGGTGATTTCCCATACCGTGGCGTGAACCTTATCGCCAAGATACGGTGCGGTATTGACGCCGGAGACGGTAACGTCCGCTGAGGCCGAACCGCCGAACAGGATGCGGGCTTGTTTCTTGTTCGCGTCCAAAGAGGCAAGCCCCTGGAGACCGACTGACCTCTCGTTCGGCGGAGTGACCTTCACCGTGTGGCCGGTCATTTCGCCGTACCATTTGTACGCCCACCACGCGCCGGTTGCCTTGTTGTAGTTATCCTGGGCCACCAGGTCCCCGAAGGTGCCCGCGCTGCTCCAGTATGCCAGACAGGCGTCGACCTTGCTGGTCTCGAAGCGCGAGATCCATTGCACGAGTTGGCCCGGAACGCTCAAGTCACCATTGGCTCGACCGTATTCGTTGATGACGATGTCGCGGGGCGCTATCCCAAGGCTGGACTCCATCGCCCGGTAGTCGTTGTAGCGGTCGTACCAGCCCGAGAAGAAATTGTCTTCGAGTTCATGCCATGAAACCGAATCCGGCAGGCAATGATTGTCCCGGCAGAAAATCAGGAAGCTTCGATAGAAGTCACTATTGTAGCTCCCCAGGTTGGGGCCAACCGTTCGGGCCGAAGGATGGATGGACTTCACTCGGTCGTACACTGCCTTGTAGTCGTTGAAAAATGCCTGGCGTCGACCGGCCGTGTCGTACCAGATCCAATCCGGCTCATTGAACAGTACGTAGGAGTACAGGTCCGGGTGCGGCGAAGCGACCACCTTGCGCGCGATGGCCTCCACCTTGTTCAAGTAGTCGCCGATGCCGAAATTTTCATAGGGCCAGGAGGGATACATGTCCTGCATGTAGATTTCGATTTCCCGTCCGCCGGCCTGAGCAAAGGTCTCGGACACGTTGATGGCGTCGCCGCTGGGATGCTGCAAGCCACCCTCGGGCTTCTGGGCGATCACCTGTGGCCGCAAAGGCGCAAGTATGTTGGCGGACGGCACGTCGGCCTTGCCCATAGCGTAGAGGGCTCCGGTCGCGCCATAGCGCAGAGGTCCGGTATCCGACGACAGATCCACTTGCAGCGGCAAGCCGCCCCCGACCGCCGCAGCGGCGGCCAACTGTGCGGCTGCACTGCCTGCGGACACCGCCGAGCTGGCGCTGGTTACCGGCGCCGCGATCTCGATGCGGTCGATGTTCGGCGCGTAGGCATCGGCGTTGCCGAATCGAATCGTGTTGTTTCCGGCTCTCAGGTCTACATTGACGACCCGCGTCTGGTAGTTGTCCCATTGAAGGGTATTGCGGAAGTAGGCCCGCTTGGCCGCGGCGCCATTGACGCTAATGTCCGCATAGCGTTCCACGACGTTGGTGTTGTAGGCGTGCTCCCCGACCATCTCGGCATTGGCATAAGCCACCACCATGCGTTAGCTACCGCTTGTAGGCACGTTGACATTGTTGAACTGGAGTGCGTTGCCGGCGCCGGAGCCGATATAGGTTGCCGCGCGTCCGCCCGAGGCACCGCCGACATTCTCTATTCGGGCTGCACCGCCCAAGGTGTTGGCGGACGATTCGGCTTCGTAAGTGGTGGCCTTGCCGCTGCCGCCCAAGTCCTCGATATAGTCGATTCGGACATTGCCGCGAGCGTCGCCCGTATACGCCTTGAAGGACAAACGATTGATCCCCGCGGTCAGGAAAACGTTGATGGTCTTGTCGGTCCACTTGTTCCAATCGCCGGTCGCCGCCAGAGACAAATCGCTCAGCCGCTCGCCATTCAACATGGCCCCCACGGTCCGGTCGCCTTGAGGTGGTGGCTGATTCGCGGCCAAGACCTTGATGGCGCTCGATGCCGTGCGTCCGCCGTCGGCCGTCGTGACCGTGACATTGGCGTTGCCCGCCGAGACGCCGGTAACGACGCCGTTGGCGTTGACCGTCGCCACGCCGGTATTGCTCGAACTCCAGCTCACGCCCTTGTTGGTGGCGTTGGTAGGCTGAACGCTGGCGGTGAGGTTCGCGGTCGAACCGATTGACAGCGATACGCTCGACGGCGTGACGGTGACGCCGCTCACGGCGATGGGCTGGCTACCGTCGTTGCTGCCAGCCTTCGCGTTGGCGGCATTCGAATTTCCGGTGGCTCGGTTGGTATCAGTGTACTTGATCCAATACCAGTACTGGCGGCCATTCGCCACCGAGTTGTCGGTATCGCGCATCACCTGGACGCCCCGGAGATTACCGTTTACCGTCCATGACAAGTCTATCTTGCCATTCCCCCCTGTCGCGCTCAGCGTCACTTCGGCGGCGTGAGCGTTGCCCATGCCCTACATGGCGACGGACATCGACAGGGCGGCGTGTCGCCACGAGAACCTTATTCTTTCTGTTCCACACATACTCAAACCTCGTAATTTTTCTAAATGAAATATCCGCCCGGCCGGCAGGCCGGGCGATTCCGTTTTTGTCGTCACCCACTCGTCAGAACAGGAAGCTGCCGAAGGGTCCATTCAGGATGGCGTTCTTCTGGGCCTCAGTGAAGTGGGTGTTCGGATAGCTGTAGAAAGAGGCGGACATCGGCGTGCCATCGGTATACGTGGAATCGGGTAGTCCGAAGGCATGTCCGAGCTCATGCACCATGCCACCATACCAGCGGTTCATATCGCCTCCGATCCCAATCGAGCCGTCGGCATCGTGTTGGCAGAGCATTACCCAGCCGATGTTCGCACCGCCGCCCGCGCCATCGCCCTCGGCGCTGATCTCGCCCACCAGGAGCCAGCGATTGTCGGGATTACCCAGCTTGAACCGGTCCAGCAACTCGATTTGCATGTTGGCCACCGAATACCAGTACTTCTCGCCCCACTGGGGAGTGTTCTCGTAGTAGCTGCGTGGATGCTGTCCGGCCACCACCTCGACGACGGGGTCGTTCAATCTGAATGTCTTTCCGAGTTCCTGTTTGTAGTAGCGCTGGG
>JAJRDU010000329.1 GCA_028748685.1 Methylococcaceae bacterium | reverse complement strand
AGTTGATCAGGATTTGCCGAATGCGGGCTTCGTCGCTCCTGATATAGGGAGGGGATTCGGAGGACTGGTTGAGCAGCAACTGCAAGCCTTTCTCCTTGGCGCGGATTTGCATCATCTCGGTGACTTCCCGCACCAGGGCATCCAGGTCAAATGCGGTGATTTCCAATTGCAAATGGCCCGCCTCGATCTTAGCCATCTCCAGCACGTCGTTGATCAGGCTCAGCAAATGTTCGCCGCTACGGTTGATGATGTTGAGGTTTTCGGTTTGGCTCTCGGTGAGAAGCGGATCGCGGCGCATCATGCTGGAGAAGCCGAGAATGGCGTTCAACGGCGTGCGCAACTCGTGGCTCATGTTGGCCAGGAACGCGCTCTTGGCCTTGTTGGCGGCGTCCGCGGCATCGCGGGCCAACAGTAATTCGGCCGTGCGTTGTTGTACCGTTTCTTCCAGTTGATCCTTGTGGAGCCTGAGCTCTTCCTCGACCCGCTTACGTTCGGTAATGTCCTGGAACGCAACGAAACCGGCAATCAATTCACCCGCGTTATTATAAATAGGGGCCCCATTGACCATCTCCCAACGCTCGCTGCCGTTCTTGCGAACCACTCGCAATTCGAGATTTTTCGTCGACTCGCCACGTAGCGACTTGGCGAGCGGAAGCTCCCTTGTGGACACGAGGTTTCCTCGTGTATCGTAATCCTGCCAGGGCTGATCCATTTCCTGTAGCTTGATACCTTGCGCGAAGCTCGGTTCGTCATAAACATTAAGGTGTTCGGCGCAGGCCTGATTGAAAGTAATTTCCCCCGTGGGTTTGACGATGACCATGGGAATGGGGGATTGTTCGATCACCCCCTGGAACAGCAGGTGAGCATCGGCCAATTCCTTCTCGGCCCGTTTACGTTCGGTGATATCCCTCACCAGTGCCAGGTTGTAATCCCGTTGGGCGTACTCGATAAAATTGGCGCTGATTTCGACTGGAATCATCCGCCCGTCCTTGGTCTGGTGGCGCCCTTCGAAAATCAGGGAGCCCGTGCGCTTTAGTTCCCGCCAATGGTCGGGCCAACGCGCCTTGGGCCAGTCGGGATCGACATCCTCCACGCCCCGTTCGAGCAGCTCTTCGCGGCTGTATCCCAAGATGCGGCAGGCTTCTTCGTTGACGAAATGGAAGCGGGCGTTTTCGTCGATCAGGAAGGCGGCTTCGTGCACGTTGTTAAGAGCAAAGCTTAGCAGCGCGACGCTCAGTTCGGCCTGTTTGCGCTCGGTGATGTCGATCAGGGAGACCAGCACCTTGGAGAACGACTCCTCGTATCCCGCGCAAACGCTGAAATGAACGGCGACATCCCGTTGTTCGCCCGCGAGCGTTTTAACGGTCGCATCGCTTTGCATGCAGGTCTCGCCATTCCACAGGCAGACGAGTTCTTGCCGGAACGTCAGGAAGGATGCCGGCGTAAAGGTGTTGATCAGTCCCGCAAACAATGCTTCCTTGCTCTCGGCCCCGTGTAGCGCAAGTGCCGCCTGATTCACATCGGTGATTCCTACCTGTTCGGCGCATCGCCGGATGGTTTCAGGATGCCGGTCGAAGTAGACCTCGATATCGGTGACACCCGCTTTTTTCAGATCGTCGAACAGCGCTTTTACCGAGGAGAAATCCTCTTCCCATATCGAGACCGGGGAGTTTTCAAAAACCAGGCGGTAGCGCTGCTCGCTTTCGCGCAACGCAAATTCGATGCGATGGCTGGCGATGGCAATCGCCGCCGTGTGCGTGACGAGATCGATGAGTCGCAGATGTTCCGGTGCCGGTAGGCCGGGGAGAGGGGAATACATCGCGAATGTGCCAACTATCTGGCTCTTGGCATCGAAAATCGGCGCCGACCAGCAGGCGCGCAGACCGTGTGACAACGCGATGGCCTTGTAGGATTCCCAGAGCGGATCGGTGGCGATGTCTTCCACATAAACCGCGGTCTTGCGAAATGCCGCCGTGCCGCAGGAGCCGGCCTTTGGGCCTATGGCGACCGCGTCAATCGCGGCTATATATTCGGCGGGCAGATTAGGCGCCACAAAGTGATGCAGGTAAACGCCATCGCTTTCCATAAGCTGGATGGAACCCAGTATGTTGGGTATTTGGGTTTCCACGAGTTGGATCAACGCGGTTAGCGATTGGGGAAGTGGCGCATCCATGGCGACCAACTCCAGAATCTGTTTTTGGCCGCTTATCAACGCCTGGATCTTGCCGCGTTCGGCCAGTTCCAGCCGCAGTTGCGAAGTGCGCTGTTCGACGATACGGCGAAGCGTTCGATTCCACACCACAATCGCCACGATGGTTAGCGTGATTAAAGCGAGTCCCGAGGCGAACCAAACCCGAAAGGTTTTGCTGGCGAAAATCCCCTCTTGGCCGACGATGATCCATCGTTGGCTGATAGTCCGTCTCTCGTCGTTTGTAACGGCGGCTAGCCCCTTGTCCAGAATCCCACGCAGAATCGGCCAGTCGCTCCGGACAGCGAATCGCAGTTGATATAAAAGCCCCGCGCTCCCGGCGACGCGCAGGTTTAAAATCCCTGCCTTCTCGATATAGTACGATGCGCGCGAAATCTCGATTACCATGGCATCGGTTTCGCCCATCGAAACCTTCATCAATCCGCTCAGCTCGGCGGGGACAGGCATTAGCGCCAGATAAGCGAAGTCCTTTTTCAGGTATTCGTGAACCGCGCTACCCTCCGAAACAGCAACGCGCCAGCCTCTTATTTCCTCAAGGCTGGCACCTCCCTCCCGGTCCTTGCGCACCAAAATCATGTTGGGCAGTTCGATGTAGGGCTGGGTAAATACTAGGTATGTCAAACGCTCTGGCGTTTGCTGTGCCGCGAAGATCATGTCGATCTCGTGTGTCTTGGCAGCCTCGATGACTTCGTTCCAGGTGGTGTAAGGCACCAGCTTGAAGCGGCATCCGAGCTTGTCTTCCATCAGCCGTATATAGTCGATGGCGAGTCCCTGGTAACCGTCATTGCCGCGTAAAACCTGGGGCGGGATCACGGTGATGCCGATACGGATTTGGCCGTCATGCCCGGAGAGCCATTGCCGCTCCTCCGGCGTGAGCGAGACGTCGCCGCCCGCGGTCGGACCGATAGCTGCGTCAGCGGCTGCTCCCGCTTGCGGCGCGCCGATCGAAGCGCGGATACAGAAAATCAACAGCAGCGATAGAAATCCGATCCCAAAGTAGGCCATGCGCCGCCGTTCGAGAGCCCCCGTTTTTGGCTTAAGAGGGCTTTTACGCGGATTGCCGCCGATGCTGTTTCGAAGCATTGGGTTTTCGCTCTTGCCATCGGGTCTCATATTACAGTTCCCACGGCCATCGTACCGTTCCTAACCCCGGTAGCGGGAGGAAATTTAAGCACCGTGCCGCTCATCGTTTATTACTCTGATGGCGTTCGGCTTCATTCAGCGCATCCAGAATGGCCGGGTAATTAAAATAGTCGGCGAGGCGGGATAGGGCGAGTCCGAGTGTCGCATCGATCTCGCCGATTCGGCCGATAGCGGCCTCGATACGCTGGCTATCCAGGCTTTCCAACGCTTCCCTGAGCGCTTGGCGCAGGGCGGTGGGCAGCGTGGAAAGCGCCTCGGCATGGATTTTCGATGGAGCTTTAACGTCGGTTGGCACTTCGCCATGATAAATATACTCGACCCCCAACTGCCTGGCCAGGCAGTCGTAGATTTCCTCGAAGCGGTAGGGTTTGCGGACGAAGTCGTCCATGCCCGCGTCCAGCATTTCCTGTTGTTGTTCCTTGAAGGCCGAAGCGGTGACCGCCACGATCTTTACGCTCTGGCCGCCAGGCAATCCGCGCAGGCGCCGGGTCGCTTCGATGCCATCCATTAATGGCATGCGCCTGTCCATCCAGATCAGATCGGGGCGCCAGCTCTGGAACAATTCCAGACATTGCTTGCCGTTTTCCACTATCCGTACTTCCAGGCCGATGCTGGTCATCAGTTGGCTGAGTAGCAACTGATTTTCCCGTTGATCCTCGACGATCATGATCTTATACCTAGGCTGGCCCGGGGCTAGTCCCGCCACTTCGCCGGATTTGCGGGTTTCCGGTCCGAGAGTATCGGCGGGGCTAGCCAGTTCCACCGGCAGCTCGACCCTAAATAGCGACCCCTTGCCGGGCGTGCTCTCGACTTCGATATGGCCGCCCATCATCTGTACGAATTGACGGGTGATGGTCAATCCCAGGCCAGTGCCACGTTGCGTGCCAGCCTCTTCGTTCAGTTGCACGAAGGGTTCGAACAGACGGGATTGGTCTTCCGGCGCAATGCCGGGGCCGGTGTCCTCGACTTCGAGCAACAAATGATGCCGAGCGTTGTTCTTGACCCCCAGGCGCACGGTCACGCCGCCCTGTTCGGTGAATTTTAC
>JAJRDU010000328.1 GCA_028748685.1 Methylococcaceae bacterium | reverse complement strand
TTCCTTAAGTACACATCTTACTCGGGCCTGCAGTTTGTGCCGGCAGGCGTTTCGATTATTGGAAAGTGAAATAAGCGTGTTGAAAACAAAAACCAGTTTTTTAATTTTTTCCCTATTGGTTCTGATGGAGTCTGCCGTGAATGCACAAGAAGCAAACCAGGTCATCGAAAACAAAGTCCAGACCTTGCTCTCGCAGATGACGCTGGAAGAGAAAGTCGGGCAGATGATGCAGATCGACTTTAGCGTGGTTTCGGTGGTCAACGGCCAGGATGCCGAAAATCCCATCGACCCGGCTAAGCTGGAAGAAGCTGTACTGAATCACCATGTCGGTTCGATACTCAACGCGCCAACTACGCCCAACAATAAGGCTCAACCCATAGCCAAATGGCGAAAAATCACCCAGGCCATACGCGAGGTGGCTGCAAAAAGCCGTTTAAAAATTCCGGTGATCTACGGTATCGACGCAATACACGGCGCGACCTACACACAAAATTCGGTACTGTTCCCGCAAGCCATTAATATGGCGGCGACCTTTAATACCGAGTTATCCTTTAAGGAAGGCGAAATCACCGCCCGCGAAGTCAAAGCCTCCGGCCTGGATTGGAATTTTTCGCCGGTAATGGATATTGGTCGCCAACCGCTGTGGCCGCGTTTGTGGGAAACCTATGGCGAGGACGTGCATCTGGCCAGTGCGATGGGCAGTGCCTATATTCAAGGCCAGCAAGGCGATGATTTTTCCGCAGCCGACAAGGTGCCAACCTGTTTGAAACATTATGTCGGCTACAGCTATCCGCTAAACGGCAAGGACCGCACCCCGGCCTGGATAGGCGAGCGGGCGTTGCGCGAATATTTTTTGCCGAGTTTCGAGGCCGGCGTCAAGGCGGGCGCGCCGACGGTGATGATTAATTCCGCCGAAGTCGACGGCATTCCCGGGCATGCCAATTATCAGTACCTGACCACGATTTTGCGCGGTGAAATGGGCTTCAAGGGCTTCACGGTTTCCGACTGGGAAGACATCATTCGCCTTTATACCCGCGACAAGCTGGCGGCATCGCCGCGAGAAGCAGTAAAAATCGCGGTGATGGCCGGCGTCGACATGAGCATGGTGCCCTTCGATTATTCGTTCTACGATCTGCTGTTGGATTTGGTGAAAACCGGCGAGGTACCGGTGGCGAGGATCGACGAAGCCGTGTCGCGGATACTGCGGGTTAAATACCAGAGCGGTTTGTTCGAACGAACCGAGCCGGATTTACCGGTGGAAGGCCATTTCGCCACCGAGGAAGCAGTCGGGATTAATAAGCAAGCGGCGCGGGAATCGATCGTGTTGGCAAAAAATGAAAACCATATCCTGCCCCTGAGCAAACAAGCCAGCATCCTGGTTACAGGACCTACCGCCAATTTATTGAATGTGATGAACGGCGGTTGGACCATTACCTGGCAGGGAGATAGTGAGCATTTGTATCCGCAAGATAAGTTGACCCTGCTGCAAGCCATTCAAAAGAAGTCCAACGGCAAGGTGACCTATGTCGGCGGTCAGCGTTTCACGGACGAGATCAATATCGAGCAGGCGGTGACGGAAGCCCGCAACCACGACGTGGTGATTTTGGCCTTGGGTGAAAAGCCTTATACCGAGACCATGGGCAATATCGAGTCGCTGAACCTTGATCCCGTGCAACTGCAACTGGCCAGAGCCATTTTTGAGATCGGTAAACCGGTGATCCTGGTCACCTTCGGCGGCAGGCCGCGAATTATCACCGAGGTGGCCGACAAGGCAAAAGCCGTGGTACTGGGTTTCTTGCCCGGCATGGAAGGCGGCCTGGCGATGGCGGATATCTTGTTTGGAGATGCCAATCCTAGCGGCAAGTTGCCGATTTCCTATCCGCGTAATACTAACGATATTGTGCTATACGACCATAAGCCGATCGAAGCCTACGAATCCAATCAATACAAGCCGCTGTATCCCTTCGGTCACGGTTTAAGTTACACGACGTTCGAAACCAACGGCTTAAGTTTGAACAAGGACAACATTACGCTGGGCGAGAGCATCGAAGTCAGCGTGAAGGTCAAAAATACCGGTTCGATAACCGGCAGGGAAACCGTGTTGGTTTATATTAACGACGTTGCCGCATCGGTCACCCGTCCGAGCAAGCAGCTGAAAGCCTTTAAAAAGCTTGAACTGAAACCAGGGCAACAAGAAACCTTGCACTTTACGTTGACGCCTCAAGACATGTCCTTCATCGGCCTCGACATGAAACGCATCGTCGAACCCGGCGAATTCAAGGTCATGGTCGGCAATGAAGCCGTTCATTTCAACGTCGTGAAAAACTAAGCGAATTAAGGGATTGGAAATGGTTAACCAGCAAAATTCCGGCAAGCAGAGTTATTTGGGCTCGTTAACCGTGTTGACCTCTTTGTTTTTCATCTGGGGTTTCATTACCTGTCTGAATGACATCCTGATCCCGCACCTGAAGGCGGTGTTCACGCTGAATTATACCCAGGCGATGTTGATTCAGTTTTGTTTCTTTACCGCTTATTTCGTCGTGTCGGTGCCTAGTGG
>JAJRDU010000327.1 GCA_028748685.1 Methylococcaceae bacterium | reverse complement strand
GACAAGGCATCACCAATGCCGTCGGTTTCGCCCTGGCGGAACGCACCCTGGCCGGCCAATTCAACCGTCCCGGACACGACATCGTCGACCACCACACCTATGTTTTCCTGGGTGACGGCTGCTTGATGGAAGGCATCTCCCACGAAGCCTGCTCGTTGGCCGGCTCCATGAAACTGGGCAAACTGATCGCCTTCTACGACGACAACAACATCTCCATCGACGGCGAAGTTCGCGGCCACGGCAATGTCGCCGGCTGGTTCCACGACGACACCCCGAAACGCTTCGAAGCCTACGGCTGGCACGTCATCCCCAAAGTCGACGGCCACGACGCCGACGCGGTGAAAAAAGCCATCGAAGCAGCCAAAAAAGTCACCGACAAACCGTCCATCATCTGCTGCCAAACCATTATCGGCTGGGGCTCGCCGAACAAACAAGGCAAGGAAGAATGCCACGGTGCCGCATTGGGTGAAGCCGAAGTCGCCGCCACCCGCGAAAAACTCGGCTGGCCGCATCCAGCGTTCGAAATCCCTGCCGACATCAAAGCGGCTTGGGATGCCAACGCCAAAGGTGCACGTCTGGAAAGCGCTTGGAACGACAAATTCGCCGCTTACAAAGCCGCTCACCCGGAATTGGCCGCCGAATTCGTCCGCCGCATGGCCGGCGAACTGCCCGCCGACTGGGCGGCTAAATCCAACGCCTTCATCGCCGAAGTCAATGCCAAAGGCGAAACCATCGCCAGCCGCAAAGCCTCGCAAAACGCACTGAACGGTTTCGGCCCCTTGCTGCCTGAACTGTTGGGTGGTTCCGCCGACTTGGCAGGTTCCAACCTGACCCTGTGGTCGGGCTGCAAAGACGTCTGCGCCCCAGGCCATGACGGCAACTACATCTACTACGGTGTCCGCGAATTCGGCATGAGCGCCATCATGAACGGTCTGGTGCTGCATGGCGGTTTCAAACCTTACGGCGCCACCTTCCTGATGTTCTCGGAATATGCCCGTAACGCCCTGCGTATGGCTGCGCTGATGAAAGCGCCGACCATCTTCGTTTACACCCACGACTCTATCGGTCTGGGCGAAGACGGTCCGACTCACCAACCGATCGAACAAACCGCCACGCTGCGCATGATTCCGAATATGCAAGTCTGGCGCCCATGCGACGCGGTCGAGTCTGCGGTCAGCTGGAAAGCCGCCATCGAACGCAAAGACGGCCCAAGCACCCTGATTTTCTCACGTCAAAACCTGCCGCACATGGCGCGTAGCCAAGCGCAGATCGACGCGATCAGCAAAGGCGGTTACGTCCTGAAAGACAGCCAAGGCACGCCGGATGCGATTATCATCGCCACCGGCTCCGAAGTCGAACTGGCCGTCAAAGCCGCTGAAGCCTTGGAAGCCAAAGGCAAGAAAATCCGCGTGGTTTCCCTGCCTTCGACCAACGTCTTCGAAGCGCAAGACCAAGCCTACAAAGACAGCGTCTTGCCACCAAGCGTCACCAAACGCGTGGTCGTCGAAGCCGGAGTCACCGACAGCTGGTGGAAATACGCAGGAAGTAATGGCAAAATCGTCGGTCTGGACCGCTTCGGTGAATCGGCTCCGGCAGGCCAACTCTTCAAGGAGTTCGGCTTCACCGTGGACAATGTCGTCGCCAACGTGGAAGCAGTGCTTTAATTAAGCTATAGTGTCTCGGGCCCTAGTCGGCATGCCGACTAGGGCCCGGATGTTTAAAACGGTAAAGTAAGGTGGACTAAATGAAAAACGTACAACTGACCCATGGACTATTGATTGCATTACTGCTGGGAACTTCCGCTGCTAGCGCTCAGGATTATCCGGCCGCCAATTTTCAACCTAAGGTGCTTTATCAGGATCCGTCGATCGCCGCTTCGGCTCCGGTCGCCGCCAGTTCGACATCGGCACCCTGCGATTCAAAAGAAGCCAAGGTCGAAGTTCAGGCCGAGGTTGATCCAAAGTACCCGGCGGCGAATTTTCAGCCCAAGGTTATTTTTAGCAATTAGGTCGACGTTGTTTTCGTGCGTTTTTTCGTTAGCAGTGCACGTTACGTCCAACACATAAAGCACCCACAATCAGGCGATTGTTGATGCTCATAACTAATAATTCAGGAGTATTCTCAAATGAAAAAAAACAGTTTGATGAATAGCTTATTCGGGATACTGCCGACCTTTTTCTTTGATGCTCCATCGGCTTCGAGTGTCGTCGAAGGCAGGGATGCGGGCGGTCAGGAAAACAGCCAGCTGACAGGCGTTGCCCTCTACCTGCGGAAGCTTGAGCAGGAACGAGCCGAGGCGGAAATGACCGGCGTAGCCAGATATTTTGCCAAGCAAGAACAGCAAATCAGGATTCAGCAAGCGGCGCTGGAAGCGGAGGCAAGGGCTGAAGCCGAAGTCATTGCGGCGGAAGAAGAAGCAGTCGAAAGCGAACCGGTTGTCAGCGGCGTCGAGAAATATTTATCTCAGCAACAGGCCAATCCGATTACCCGCGTCGCCAAATATCTGGTCAAACAAACCATACTCGCGAGAGAAGCTCCGGTCACCGGCGTATCAAAATACGTTACCCGCCATGATCGTGAGAGTCATACCGTCACCGGCGTGGCCAAGTACCTGACCAGGCAGCACCTATTGGAAGGTGATGTACCGACCGTGACGGGAGTTGCCAAATACGTGATGAAACAGGATTTGCTTGCCAAGGAAGCACCCGTCGCAACCGGTGTCGCCAAATACATGACCAAGCAAACCTTGCAGGCTAAGGATGCGCCCACCGTCACCGGTGTGGAAAAGTACCTGCAGCATCAGGAGCGTCTGATCAAGGAACAGCTGCCTTTAACCGGCGTCGCCAAGTTTCTTGCCGAACAGGCGATATTGGACAGAAAAGCGGCAGCGGCGGCACTGGTTGCCCGTTATGTCGAAGAAGAGGCCAGAATGCAACAAGAAAAAGCCGAGGCGCAAGCCAAGCAAGTTGAAGAGAGCACCACAGAACAAGCCGTTGAAGAAGTGTTCGAGGGTTCCGGTGTAGCCAAATACATGGCAAAACTGGCTGCTTCCGAGAGCCAGGTGCCCAAGGCAACCGGTGTGGCGAAATACATTGCCAGACAAATTCAGTTGCAAAGCCAAGCCGAACCAAAAAGTGGCGTAGCCAAGTATTTGGCGAAACAGGCCATCCTGGCCAAACAGCAACCACCCATGACAGGCGTCAGCAAATACGTAGCCAAGCAGTTGTTATCAGTAAAACCAGCAGTTGAACTCAGCTCGGTCAGCAAATACCTGGCCAAGCATCAAGTGCAGGAGAAACCTGTTACCGAAGTCACCGGCGTGGCCAAATACATGCACAAGCAAGAAGCATTGAGCAAGGATGCGCCGGCCGTATCGGGCGTCGTCAAATATCTTGCTAAACAAAATCTGCATGCCAAGGATGAAGTCTTCGCCAGAACCACTGGCGTAGAGAAATATCTGCGCAAACAGGCTTGATACATCTAAAGCCGGTGCATTCCTGATGCCATGGAATGCACCGGCTTTTTTTCGCCCGTTATTTTTAAATTTCGAAGTTGCTTCGGTAGTGCGCTAAAACCAGTCGACGGGCTCTTACCGCTCTTTAGTTTCATCCGGATGTGGATGGCCCGATGCAAAATCGCAGCCGAATTAGTGCGCCCCACGTAAACTGTATTATTATTTCCGACTCCACTGATTGAGAGATCGACATGCGCCATCCCTTACCTTTCAGCTTGTTGCTATTTCTGCCCGTTGTTGGTTGGGCGGCAGAAGAACCCGCCGCCGTCCCCGAGCCGCCGGAATTGCCGTTGCCCGTGCATTCCGGGGAAGAAATGGAGCCGGACATTACCATCATCAAGAAAGGCAAGGATACCGTTCAGGAATATAGGCGTAACGGCCAACTGTACATGATCAAGATCGTCCCCCAGGTCGGTCCGGCTTATTACATGCTGGATACCAATGGCGATGGCAAAATGGATGTCAAAAAGAACGATCTGGATAAGGGCAGCCAAATCAACCAGTGGCTGTTGTTTGAGTGGGATTGAAAATTGGGAAGTAGGGAGTGGGAAGTGGTTTTTTTGATTTCCTACTCCCCACTATCCACTTCCCACCTTCCTCCCAGCATCATCGCAAAAATGGCAATAGCACGCCGAACAACAAGATCAGCAGCGAACCGAGCAATGCCAGTTGGCTTGGAATCTGGCTGAATAACAATACCCCCCAACTCAAACTGAACACGGGTGTCAGATAGCCGACGGCACTGACCGATGCCGCTGGTGCCGTCTGATAGGCGCGGGTCATGAAATACTGGGCGCCGCTGCCCAGCGCGCCCGTGAGCAGCAGCAGGCCCCAGATTTCGGCTTGGTCAGGAACTGTATAGCCGTAGAGGGCGAAATACAGCAGATGCACGATCAGCGCCGCCAGACAGAAATAAAAGATCACGGAAGCCGGTGAATTGCTGCGACCGGCACGCGCCACCATCAGGAAGGCGAGGGCGGACAACAGGCCGGAAGCCAGCGCCATGGCCCGGCCCAGTAAATCGACTCGACCGTCGCCGGGGGCAAACAGGAGCGAAACTCCGGCCAAGGAACCGATGATCGCCAGCCACCCCAGCCAGGAGTTACGCTGCTTGAGCACCACCGGCCCCAGCAAGGCGACGAATACCCCGCTGCTGGCGGTGAGGAAAGCGCTTTCACCGGGGCCGATTCGGCTGATGCCGGCGAAAGACAGCATCAAGGCGATGGCCCCGAACAGGCCGCGCAACCATAGCGAAGGTCTTCGGTCGCCGAGCAAACTTCCCGGATTGCGGTTTATCAGGGTGGGCACCAATAATATCAACAGATTGCAGAGTATCCGGACGAAGCTGATGACGCTGGACGGTATGGTGTTATCGAGATCGGTGATGGCGTAGACGCTGGCGTTCATCATCGAGAACAGCAGGCAGGCGCCTATCATGTCCAGCAGGCCACAGATGTGTGGGGATTTCATGAATGGCGTTGGTTTTTTGTCGGGCTTGGGCTTGCGGCGGGAAGATGGCATTGATTAGGGCGTAAGGATCGCGTGGCTGCGTGCGTTGCCTGTTGGGCTTAAATGGATAGTTTAACCGTTTTGGGCTTGGGTATTCGGGGTTTATCCGGCTACACTGGCAAGATGCAAAATGGCATTCGAGCATGTTTATTCGAGACACCCTGATCCAGGCAGCTAAAGCCGTCAAGACCCAGCCGCTACGCGCGGCGCTAATCGTGCTGGCGATGAGCATAGGCGTGGCTTCGGTGAACGTGTTGACCGCGCTGGGCGACAGCGCCCGCAATTACGTGGTGCATGAGTTCGAGTCATTGGGTACGCATCTATTGATCGTCTTGCCGGGGCGCACCGAAACCACCGGCGGCCATCCGCCGCCGTTCGGCGAAACGCCGCGCGATCTGACACTGGAGGATGCCGCCGCCTTGTTCAGGAGCCGACTGGCCGCGGCGATCGCCCCGGTCAGCATAGGCCTGGCGCCGATTTCGGCGGGAGGGCTGGAGCGGGAAACCAACATCATGGGTTCCACTCATGCCTTGCTGCGGGTGCGTCATCTGACCATGGCGGAAGGCCAATTCCTGCCGCGGGCCGATGCCGACAAGGAAATTCCGGTCTGCGTGATAGGGAAAACCATTCGCGAGGAACTATTCGGTAAGCGCCAGGCGGTGGGCCAATGGCTGCGCATCAATGACCGCCGGTTTCGGGTGATCGGCGTATTGGCCAAGGAAGGGCAGTCGATAGGCACCGGCTTCGACGAACTGGTGATCGTGCCGGTGGCGTCCGCGCAGGCCTTGTTCGACATGCATTCCTTGTTCCGGATATTGATCGAGGCGCATTCGGAGGCAGCGATGCACAAGGCCGTCGACGAAGTCCGCGACATCATCAAGCTGCGCCACGAAGGGGAGGAGGATGTGACCGTGATTACCCAGGATAGCGTGGTCAACACCTTCGACAAAATCTTGACCGCGCTGACCTTCACAGTGGCCGGTATCGCCGCCGTCAGCCTGGCGGTGGCAGGCGTGCTGGTGATGAATGTGATGCTGGTCAGCGTCACCCAACGCACCGCCGAGATCGGTTTGCTGAAAGCCTTGGGCGCCACGCGAAGCCAGTTGCACTGGCTGTTTCTATCGGAAGCGGCCTTGCTGTCGCTGGCGGGCGCGGTACTGGGGAGTCTTATCGGCCAGATCGGCATCTGGGCCTTGCGATGGCTGTATCCGAATTTTCCGGTCAGTCTGCCGGCCTGGGCATGGCTGTCGGCGTTGGCGGTGTCGCTGGCGACCGGCTTGATTTTCGGGGTGCTGCCGGCTCGCAAGGCCGCGCGGCTGGACCCGGTCGCGGCATTGGCCAGGCGGTAAGGGCATGAACTGGATAGATTTGAGCAAACTGGCCCTGCGCAGCATCGGCAGCCACAAACAGCGTTCCTTGCTGACCGCGCTGGGTTTGATCATCGGCATCGCCGCCGTGGTGATACTGACCTCGATAGGGCGCGGCATACACAGTTTTGTGCTGGCGGAGTTTACCCAGTTCGGCACCCATCTGATCGCCGTTTCGCCGGGCAAGACCACCACCTTCGGCCTGTCCGGCGCGACGATCAGCACCGTGCGGCCGCTGTCGGAAGCCGATGCCGTCAGCCTGCAAAAACTCGATCATGTTCTGGCGGCGATACCGGTGTTGCAGGGGAACGCCCGTATCGAAGCCGGAAGCAAGCAGCGCCGCGCCACGGTATTTGGCGTGGGGGCTGCCGTGCCGCAAGTCTGGCAGATCAAGGTCGACAGCGGTCATTTTCTGCCGGACGACAGCATATCCAACCCGCGAGCGTTCGCGGTGCTGGGCAGCAAGATGCGCGACGAATTGTTCGGCAATACCAGTCCGCTGGGGCAGCGTATCCGCATCGGCGCCGACCGGTTTCGGGTGATCGGCGTGATGCAGCCCAAGGGCCAGATGCTGGGTCTCGATCTGGACGACACCGTCTATATTCCCAGTGGCATGGCTATGGCCATGTTCGATCGCCAGAGCCTGATGGAGATCGATGTGCTGTACAGCAGCGAAGCCAGCGCCGAAACCGTTGAACAAGCCATCAAGCATCGCTTGATCACTCGCCATGGTTCCGAGGATTTCACCATCATTACCCAGAACCAGATGCTGGAGAAAATGGACTCGGTGTTGAGCATACTGACCATGGCGGTGGCGGCCTTGGGCGGCATCTCGCTGCTGGTCGGCTCGGTCGGCATCCTCACCATCATGACCATCGCCGTGTCCGAGCGGGTGGCGGAAATTGGATTGTTGCGGGCCATCGGCGCCGAGCGCGGCATGGTGTTCAGGCTGTTTCTCGGCGAAGCCATGATGCTCAGCTTGGCGGGTGGCGCGGGAGGTGTGTTGCTGGGCGTGTCGCTAGTCAAACTCGCCGCAGCCTTCATTCCGGCGCTGCCTGTGCAACTGGCTTGGAACTATATCGCCGCCGCGTTTGCAATCTCGTTGTTGATCGGTATCGCGGCCGGCGTGCTGCCGGCCATCAAGGCGGCCAGGTTGAATCCCTTGGAGGCTTTGCGGGCCGAATGAGATGTCGGTTTGCGCGCATATCGAGGTTTATCCGGGATGAATAAGCGGCTTGAGGTTTCTCCACGACCAGCGCCAGCGGCTGGGCTCGATCGATTGCGGCAAAACCGGCGGCCTATGCAGCAGACCACGCGCCATGAGTGGATTACGCCTAGATTGTCAGCGGGGCTGGCGAGGGCTATTCTTAGCGTGAGATTTTAACCATGCCATTACGAGGAAGCTCCATGCTGGACATTAGTAATTATTACGAGCAATTGGTCACCGACCATCTCTGGAAAATGACCGAGGAGAGCGCCGAACCGTTAAGCCAAGGGTTCATCGAGGATGTGGCTTGTCTGGCGCTGAATAAACTACCAACCTGTTACGTGCGTAATCCGGTCGATAAAGGAGCTAATCTCACCGAGGGGAGTTACCAGGAAATGAACGAGGCGGTTAGTAAGGCAATAGCCGAGGCCGTCGAACAAGTTCGTCGTAGGCCGCACGATGCCAGGGAAGGTTGAGGCCGGATGACGGTCAATAATTTTGAAGCATACTTTCTGTTTTCCGGAGATTAGCCCATGAAAAAATTTTTAGGCGGTTTGTTGTTGATCTTGTCAATGGTCGGCTGCTCATCCCCGAAGGAAGAAACCACCACGGCCGGTGATCAGCACAAACAGCTGTCCAATGCGGTCCATGAGCCCCTGGATAAAGCTAGGAGCGCTGAAAAACAGGTTTTTGATAGCGCGGAACAGCGGAAAAAACAGGCGGATGACTTGTGAGGCTGGGAAATTACGGCCAGCAATGAGGCTGCGCTGATACTTGAAGGATTGAAAACCCCGGCGCCAATGGTTGGCGTCGGGGCATGGTGACGCTGCCTATTTCACGTTGGGGCAGTCGATGTATTTGGGATGATCGGTGATAACGATCGCTACGCGGTGGCTTTGATCGGCCGTGTTGTCGGGGCCATGGGCTTCGCCAGTCGCCTTAACGACAAGCTGTGAAGGGCTGGCGCCATGGTTGATCAACATCTTGCTGACCGTACGGGCTCTTCTTTCCGACAGATCCTGGTTGTAGGCCGGTTTGCCGACCGTGTCCGTCGATGCCGTCACGGTTGCAGACGCTTCAGGATGCATATGCAAATATTGGGCTATGTGACGAATGGTTTCGTCTTTGGTCTTGAACGGAACATCACTGGCGGTCTTGAAGTAGGCCACCGTTTCATGAATAGGCTCAGCCAGATGATGGTTTTGCGCATGCACTTCGGTCAGCCATTGGCAATACTCTTTTTCCGAAGCCAGCATGTGGTCCGCTGCGGATTTGGCGGCATCCAGCGCTTTTTGACTTTCGTCGATGTTCCAGTAGTAATCGTTTTGCCAGTGTTTCAGCACATGGTTGGCTGTTTTCAGATCTTTTTCAGCCATGGATGCGTGGAGTTGCGCTTGACCGTAATGACCTTTGGAAGCGGCATCAATTTGAGCGCTGAGTCCAGCCACATCTTTTTTCGGAGTGGAGCAGGCGGTCAGCGATAAGGCCAAAACGGCAAGGGGGATGTATATGTTATTTTTTTTCATGATCTTATCCTCGAGTTCAAGTGGTATCGACCGCGTTACTTGCCGTGATCCAGCGTGTCGGAATAGCCGTGATCCAGCGGGCCATAATGAGTCCAGTAGCCGGGGAAATGCCCACCGAAGTAGCGGGTGTCTTCGCTAAAACGGTCCCAAACATAGGGCGGAGAGATAAATTCGCGGGTTGGTATGGGCGACGCAATAAGCTCGGCGACACCCAGCACGGTGCGGGTGACCGTGTGAGCCACGCCACGCAATACTCCCCAGGTCGAGCCAAGCAGAATGTTTTGGTCGTGAGTGATGTTGACCACGTTTTTAGGAATTTCGATGAAACTGGTGGTTGTGTTGGCGAAGCCTTGGCTAACTCTGGAAGTAAAACCAGCCAGATAACCTGGATTATGTTCATCCGCATTGGCCGATTGGCTTGCCATGAGTGTTCCGCACAAAACGCAGGCGGTAAATAGTTTATTTTTGTTCATAGTTCTATCTCCCTTGTGTTACTGATTTATCCTCGCCCCAATTCCCAAGGAACCAAGGCGGGGTACGAAAAACACTTGCCATTGGACACTAACGCAGTGTTGGAACAAAGTCAAACGGCTTAAGTGCCGTGACAGAAAATATTTAGTGGTTGGCTGAAGGTTTTACGCCATAACTCTTGAACAAATAGCGGATTTCTTCCAGTCCGTCCTCGATCGACCAGGTCACCGTGTGCGACAATAAATCCAGTAAAATCACCGCGTTGACGGTGGCATCTTCGGTAACGGCGTATCTTAGGCGTTTCGCCAGCGCCTTGTTGATAATTTGCAGATTTTGATAAATATCCGCCAGTTGATCCAATTCCAGACTGAAATCCAGGCCGTCCTTTCGCCGAAAATATTGAGCCAACAAATACATGGAAGTGGTGCGGAAAATGGTTTCGTCGTCGCTGGCGAGCGGCAGGTGGAAGCGCGCCATCGGTTTCAGATATTCGGTATGCGGACAAGGGCTCGTGGCCATTACCAGCCCCAAGATCGAACTCAGGGCTCTTTGCATGGTGGTGTTGCCGCTGATGATGCGCTCGGCTGTCACGACTTCCAGCTTGACCGACTGATAGGAGGCCACGCTGCTGCAAAGATTCATTACCGGAATCAGATTGATGGCGACCGGACAATAAGGTGAAACCGTCTGGTTCAAGGGGCAGTTGCTACATTGCTGAAAATTCAGTTCGGCCCAACTCTGCGGGATAATTTCTGTTTCTGGGCAAAAAGTGCAATCTGATTTATCGAGGGTAATCGGAAACTCGATCAGCTTGTCATCGGGGAAAAGCAGTCTGTATAAGAAACGCAGTTTTTGTTCATCCATCTATTTTCCTCGATGATAGCTTCTTCAATTCTGGGAGGTCTGCTAAGCTGCATCCCTGACCTTCATGCAGGAGTTTGGCTATTCCAAGCCCGCCTCCGTATCATTTAAGCATAGCCAACCTTGGAGAAAAAGTGCGCCTTATGGAGGCCAAGATGAGTTAACCCAACTCTTGCGGGCCCAGCACCCGCAACACTTCCTCGCAGGTTGTCAGGCCTTGAGTGACTTTTTCCAATCCGTCTTCGAGTATGCTCTTATAGCCACTTTTAATTACTACTTTTTTAAATTCCAGATGCCCGGCCTGGTTGGCGATCAGATCGCGCATTTCCTCGTTAAGAATCAGTAACTCCATTAGGCAAAGGCGGCCTTGGTAACCGGTTTTCGAGCAGTGTTCGCAGCCCTTGCCCTTGAACAGCGGTTTTTGATTGTCGACAAACAGCTGGCCGAGCTGTTGCAAAATGTCCGCATCGACTCGATCCTGTTCGCTGCAATGCGTGCAAATTCTGCGCACCAGGCGCTGGGAAATTATGCCCTCCAGGCCGCTGGCCAAAACGTAGGGTTTCAAACCTAGATCGAATAAGCGGGCTATGGTCGCAATCGCCGAGTTGGTGTGCAGCGTCGAGAATACCAGGTGCCCAGTGAGGCCGGCCTGGAAAGCCACTTCCGCGGTTTCCAGGTCGCGGATTTCGCCCAACAGAATCACATCGGGATCCTGCCTTAAAATGGCGCGCAGCACGACCGGAAAGGTCAGATCGATCTTACCCTTGATATTGACTTGCCCCGCCGCATCCAGATAGTACTCGACGGGTTCTTCGATAGTGACAAAGTTTTTGGTCGGTGTCGCGCCATGCTGCAGTAGCGAATAGAGGGTGGAGGTTTTGCCGCTGCCGGTCGGCCCGGTGCACAAGATGATGCCCTGTGGTTTGTTGATCAGCCGTTCTACCTTGATCAGATCGCTAGCCGAAAAGCCCAGTTTGTCGATCGGCTGTATCGAGGCGGTTTGATCCAGTATCCGCATCACCACTTTCTCGCCGTTGATGATGGGGAGGGTCGAGATTCTCAGGTCGACGATCCGGGTGGGAGTCTTGACGGTCACCCTTCCGTCCTGGGGGCGGCGGCGCTCGGCGATGTCCATCTCGGCCATCACCTTGATGCGCGAAACCAGGGGGCCGTGGAATTGATGCGGGATAAAAATCTTATCCTGTAGAATGCCGTCTATCCGGTAACGCACCACGACATTTTTTGCGCGCGGCTGAATATGGATGTCGCTGGCTTTCTGCCTGATCGCTTCTAGGACTATCGCATTGACCAGGCGAATGGCGGGTGGTTCTTCGGTCTCCTGCAACAGCTGTCCCAACGAAACATCGTCGTCTTCCTCGATGACGATTTGTATGCTTTCAAACGGGTCGTTGGTGGAAATGATGTCGTTAATGTCGCCGAAGCTTTGCACTTGGCCATAAACTTCGGTAATTTTTTTCTCTATATCCGGCACATTGGCCATCACCACCCGTAGCGACAGGTCGCTCATGAAGCGCAGTTCCGCCTGCAAATCCATGTTGACCGGATCCGCCATCGCCAGCAACAGCAGGCCGTTTTCGATTTTTAGCGGCAGCACGGCGTGCTGATCGCAGACAGAGCGCGGCAACAAATTGTGTACTTCGGGAGCCACTTGAAATTCGGCCAGCGCCACCTCTTCGACCATCAATTCCTTGCGCAATATTTCCCTGATGACGGCTTCCTCCACCCATTGCCGATTCAGAATCAGCTTCAGCATCGATTCCTTGGAGGATTGTTTTAGCTTGAACAGCTCCTGCAATTGGGCATCGCTGAGCAGATGTTTTTTATTCAGCATGATCGCAATTTGCCCACTATCCGAGCCGACCAGTTTTTTTAGATTTTTGATTTCCTTGGA
>JAJRDU010000326.1 GCA_028748685.1 Methylococcaceae bacterium | reverse complement strand
ATCCGCGATCTACTGAAGGGCGGCGTCCAAAGCCGGCAACTACAGACAGAGCTTGAGGCGTTTTCCAAGACCCTGATGTTGCTGGAGGAGGCTCCCGCAAATCGCCGTATCGACGTCTCTTTATTGTTTGAATTTCTTTGCGGACAATACCCCCAGCGCAAAACCGAGCTGGAAACCGTTCAAGAAAAGTATATTCGCGATGAATTTGCCGACAGGCAGAGTTTGTTTCGTATATTGTTGGATCTGCTCGACGAAAAAACCGATAGGGCCGTCGACTTTTCGGTGGCGGACAATAAAGCCATCAATTTCCAGCTACTTCGCCTGCTGGATAACGCCGAAATACCCGATTCATTCGCCGACCAGGCTAATCAGCTTAAGGCCAGGTTGCAAGCCGACGCACCGGTTCAATTGGGAGCTGTTCTCGAAGAGACGGTAGCGCTGCTGTTGGCGATTAAAAAACAGCAGGCCTTGGAACAACTCGAAATGGCCGATTTTCTGTCGAAGTTAATGGAGCAATTGGCCGAATTGGGTTTAAAGGCAACCGGCGTCGACATCGCCACCGAAAATGCCATAAATAAACGCAATCTGCTTGATGAAACGGTTTCCCAGCAAATGGCGGAACTTCAGAATAGATCGGCTAGCGCTACCCAGCTTGAACCCCTAAAGCAGTTGGTTCATACTCAATTAAGCAGCATCAGTCAGCAAATTCAGGCGCATAATCAGCAGGAACGCATCGAAAGAGAAGCCGCGAGGTGCGAACTGAAGTCGCTGGCCCAGAGAGTTCGCGAAATGGAAGCAGAGTCGGCCGAACTGAAATCCAAACTGGATATTGCACAGTACAAAGCCACGCGCGACCCCCTGACCCGTTTACCCAATCGCCTGGCTTTCGAAGATCGCTTGGCAGATGAAGTGGCGCGCTGGAAGCGTCATTCCTTGCCACTATCCATGGTGATGTGGGACATCGACCTCTTTAAAAGAATCAATGACAACTATGGGCATAAGTCCGGCGACAAGGCGTTGGTTGCCATTGCTCAATTATTGTCTGGAAATTGCCGAGAAACAGATTTTGTGGCGCGTTTTGGCGGCGAGGAATTCGTAATGCTGTTGCCGAATACCGATGCCCGGACAGCGCTAAGCGTCGCCGACAAAGTGCGGAAAACCGTGGAAAATGCCAACTTTAACGTCGCCGGGGACAGAGTAACCATCACCTTGTCGTGTGGGATTAGTCAGCTCGTCGCCGGGGACAACAACGAATCGGTCTTTGAACGCGCCGATAAAGCGTTGTATAGGGCCAAGCAAAATGGCCGTAATCAGTGTGTCGTTATTTAGCAGGAACCCGTATTAGTGGATAATAATTCATCGTCAACCTTGGCCGAAAACGACAAGCTGCTGTATAAACTGGTGATCCAGTTTCTGATTTTTAGCCAGGGTAGTCACAAAGCGTTGGAGCCGCATCTGCTGCAAATCGGCAAATGCTTAAAAAGCGGCGCCAGCCTGAATGAGTTGACGCGCGAGTTGCAGGCCATATCCAAAACCTTGTTGCACATCTCCAAGCAAACTCAGCAGGAAGTACGGATAGATGAGGCGGATAATACCGAGGTGGTGCAAAGCGACTATTTGCTGAGCCGTCTCGACGAACTGTTGACGGATCCGCTGGTGCCCTTGCGGCTCCATCAGCAAACGGCCTTGCTGAAGCAGCGGACTCGCACCGGTTTTAATGGCGAGTCGTACAAAAAAATCATCGATTCGGCAATCGCACTGTTACTGAATATCAAGGATTATGCCAATGCCGAGCAGCAGGGGCTCGACGTGTTTTTGACAGGGATGACGCAGGAACTAAACCAGATCGAGCGGCAGGCCGAAATGGCTGGGCAGGCCAACCAGTTATCCATCGATAACCGCGATAGTCTTAATACCGCTATTCATCGTCAAGTCGCCAACATTAGAGATAGTACCCGAAACGCCCAAGAATTGAGTGTGCTAAAAGATCATACCAGCGAGCACCTCGATCGTTTGATGCAACAACTGATCGAACACAAACAGCAGGAGGACGAGCGCCAGCAGCAGACCCAGGAACAGATCGAGGTCATGACGCGGAAATTGCAGGATCTCGAAACCGAAACCGAAACCTTGCGCACCAAACTCAAGATTGAACATGACAGGGCATTGCGCGATTCATTGACGGGCCTGCCTAACCGGCCGGCTTACAACGCTAGGGTCGAGATGGAGTTTGCGCGTTGGAATCGCTATCGAGCTCCGCTGGCATTGGCGATTTGGGACATCGATTATTTTAAGCGCATCAACGATACCTATGGTCACAAAGCCGGCGATAAGACATTGGCGCTGGTCGGCCAATTGCTGTTAACCAATTGCCGGGAAACCGATTTTGTTGCCCGTTACGGCGGCGAGGAATTCGTGATGCTGATACCGAATACCGGCGCGGCACAGGCTTTGTTGATGGCCGAAAATATCAGGGAAGTGGTCCGGAATTGTGGCTTCAATTTTAACGGCGAAGACATCAACCTTACCTTGTGCTGCGGCATCAGCGAGTTTAGGGAAGGTGATCAGCACGACGATGTTTTCGTCCGCGCCGATCAAGCCCTTTACCAATGCAAGCAACTGGGCCGGAATCGTTGCGCGGTTTTTGACGACGATTCAAGCCAGGACTAATCCCTCAATTCTGCTTGGGCACATAACCTTCCGGCATTTCGAAGCCGCCGGCGAATAAAAATTTTTCACGCTCGGCTTCCAGCAATTTTTTTGCGGCCGGATCGAAACTGGCCAAGCGCTGTTCGTTGATGATCATGGTCTGCATGGCCAACCATTCCTTCCAGGCTTGTTTGGAAATGTGATCGAAAATGCGCTGGCCGTTGACACCCGGAAACGGCGGCGCATCCAGCCCTTCCGCTTCCACGCCCAGTTTTACGCATTTAACCATTCTTGTCATTGTGAACCTCTGTGTAGTGTTGTTGCAGCAAACGCTTGATCGGCGTCGGCAGGCCTAATGTATCGATGTCGCGGGCTTTATACCAAACCGTTCGCCCCGCTTCCATCACATTGTTTATGGGGTTTTCCAAGCTCGCCAATAGCGGCGTATAGTCCAAATGGTAATGGGAGAACGTGTGGCGTTGGCAGGGCAGGGTTTGTATCGCGCCGAGCCGATAATCACGCCGTACACGCCAAGCCTCGAATTCTTGAAGGTCGGTAAATTCCGGCAGGCTCCAGAGTCCGCCCCAGATTCCGGTCGGAGGACGTCTTTCCAGCTG
>JAJRDU010000325.1 GCA_028748685.1 Methylococcaceae bacterium | reverse complement strand
AAATGAATTGCGGGCCTTATTGAAAAAAGAAGCCGGTAAACGGTTTATTTATTTGAAGCGGCAGATTAATCCCTCGCTGGCGGAAAAAGTAAAGGCATTGGAAATAACCGGTGTTTATTTTGAGCGGGAATTTAAGCGTTATTACCCGGCTGGTGCGGTATCCGGGCACTTATTAGGC
This sequence comes from Methylococcaceae bacterium, assembly GCA_028748685.1. GTDB lineage: Bacteria > Pseudomonadota > Gammaproteobacteria > Methylococcales > Methylomonadaceae > Methylomonas. Next base: position 13,772 of record JAJRDU010000325.1, on the reverse strand, counting down.
TTCACCAATATTGACGATGTCGGCCAGGAGGGTATGGAGCATGGCTACGAACAAATTTTGCGCGGCAAGATCGGCAAGAAACGAGTCATTAAGGATGGCAAGGGTCAAATTATCAAGGATGTTGAAAACATAGAAGAGGCCGAGGCCGGACGCGATCTGGTGCTGACCATAGACGAGCGCATTCAATATTTGGCCTACCGGGAATTACAGAATGCCGTGATGCAATACAAGGCGCATTCGGCGTCGTTGGTGGTATTGGATGCAAAAAATGGTGATGTTTTGGCGACGGTCAGTCAGCCGGCATTTAACCCTAATAATAGGAAAGAATTAAGCAGCAGCCGCTATCGCAATCGGGCCATGGTCGACAGCTTCGAGCCCGGCTCCACGGTAAAGCCCTTCGTCGTGGCGGCGGCGTTGGATGGCGGGTACGTCGATCCGAATGTGCAGATAGAAACCCACGGTGTTTATCACTTGGGGCGCAACGTCGTAAAGGATGTGCATAACTACGGTACGCTGGATTTAACGCACGTATTGCAGAAATCCAGCAATATCGCGGTGACGCAGATCGCGATGACCATGCCCCCGGAATATTTCTGGGGGGTATATAGCAAGTTGGGATTCGGTACCTCGGCCGGCGTCGGTTTTCCGGGCGAAGCCAGTGGATCGCTGTTGGATTACCAAGGCTGGCATGAATTCGATCAGGCCATCTTGTCGTTTGGCTATGGCGTATCGACTTCGATTTTACAGTTGGCCAGAGCCTATACCGCCTTGGCGGACGATGGCGTCGTGCATTCGGTAACCCTGTTGAAGCGCGATGAAGATCCCGATGCGCAACGTGTTTTCAAGCCGGAGACGGCGCGGAGAGTCAGAGCCATGTTGGAAACAGTGATAAGCAAGGAAGGCACGGCTTACCAGGCCAGAGTCGAGGGCTACCGGGTTGCCGGTAAGACGGGTACCGTGAAAAAAGCCACGGCTGGCGGTTATGCCAGCGACAAGTATTTGTCGGTATTCGTCGGCATGGCCCCGGCCAGTGACCCTCGCTTCATTATCGCGATCGTGGTCGATGAGCCAACCACCGGCCAATATTATGGTGGTCTGGTGGCTGCGCCGGCGTTTTCAAAGGTGATGGGCGGTGTATTGCGAATTTACGGTGTCGAACCCGATGGCATGGATAACATGCATTTGTTGCTCAGCAAGCGATGAAACTGACCGAGTTACTGAAAGGACTGGCTGAAATTGAACGTGATGTGGACGTAAATGGCTTGGCTCTGGATAGCCGCAAAGTCGGGCCCGGTAATGCGTTTATTGCCTTGCGTGGCGCGAATCAGCACGGCATGGAGCATGCCAAACAGGCAATAGCCAACGGAGCCTCGGCCGTGATTTACGATCCTGCCGGACTGGAGGGTGAACACGGGCTGCCGCATGAAGTAGTCAGGGTAGCAGTACCGGAACTGGGTAAACAATTAGGCGCTATAGCGGCCGGTTTTTACGGACATCCTTCGAGGCAACTGGCATTGATAGGTATCACAGGCACCAATGGCAAGACCACTTGCAGCCAGTTGATTGCGCAGGCAATACCGGATTGCGGCGTGATAGGCACCTTGGGCTGGGGCGAGGTTGGACATTTGTCACCCACTCTCAATACCACGCCGGATGCGTTGGCGGTACAAGGTATGCTTCAGCAGTTTGTGCATCGGAAGAAACGCGCCGTGGCGATGGAGGTCTCCTCGCATGGTTTGCATCAGGGCCGGGTCAATGCCGTCGAATTCAGAGGAGCGGTGTTTACCAACCTAAGCCGCGATCATCTCGATTATCACGGCAGCATGGAGGGCTATTTGCAAGCCAAGCTGGGCTTGTTTGGCAATCCGGATTTGAAATTCGCGGTGGTCAATCTGGATGATCCCGCTAGTGCGGAAGTATTGAAAAGATTGAAAGACGGTGTTCGGCGATGGACGTTTAGTGTAAAGGGACAAATCGTTGCTGGCGCGGAAAGCCTTATCGCCGAAAACATTCGCCATGGCACGGATGGCATAAGGTTCGATGTGATTTATGGAGATCAAAAAGCCAGTGCTTTTACCCCCCTAGTCGGCGCTTTCAATCTGGAGAACGTGTTGGCGGTGTTGGGCGTGTTGCTGGCAATGGATACGCCGTTTAACGAAGCGATCGCTCGATTATCAGAGCTAAAAGCCATCGTCGGCCGCATGGAAAAATTCGGCGGCCAGGATAAACCGACGGTATTTGTCGATTATGCGCACACGCCGGATGCGCTGGAGAAAGTATTGAAAGCCGCGAGAGGCGAAGGCCGTTTGTGGGTAGTGTTCGGTTGCGGAGGCAACCGCGATAAAGGCAAACGCCCGGAAATGGGGCGGATCGCCGAAATCTGGGCTGATAGTGTGATTATCACCGATGACAACCCTAGAGGCGAGCCGCCGACAGAGATTATTAAAGATATTTTGGCGGGTTGCCAAAAACCAAGCGTAACAGTGATTAACGATAGAACAATGGCCATCAGCACGGTGATCCGACAAGCAGCGAAACAAGATTGCGTGATGATCGCCGGCAAGGGGCATGAAAATTACCAGGAAATCAACGGCATAAAAATGCCGTTCAGCGATCAGGATATCGTCAAACAGACATTAGCCACGTGGGGCAAGTGATATGAAACTGCTACTCAGCGAAATCGCGCGGGCCGTTAAGGGCGAGTTGGTTGGGCAAGATGCCGGCATAACCGGCGTCAGTATCGACACGCGCACGTTGGCGGTGGGCGAGTTGTACGTCGCGATCAACGGCAAGAATTTTGACGGTCATGGCTTTATCGGCAATGCCGAGCAAGGCGGCGCCTCGGCGGTACTGGTCGAACATCAATGCGCCACACGATTGCCGCAGATTCTGGTGAAGGATAGTCGATTGGCGCTCGCGGAGCTGGCTGGTTTTTGGCGTAAGAGGCTGCCCGTAAAGGTGGCCGGCGTCACGGGCAGTAACGGAAAAACCACCGTCAAGGAAATGATCGCGGCGATTTTGGCGACCCAGGGCAAAACTCTGTTCACCCAGGGCAATCTCAATAACGACATCGGCGTGCCTTTAACCTTATTAAAGCTGGACGACAGCCATCGTTACGCGGTGATCGAAATGGGCGCCAATCATCCCGGCGAAATTGCTTACACCAGCCGCCATGCTCAAGCCGATGTCAGTGTGATTACCAATGTGGGGGCGGCGCATATAGAAGGCTTCGGTGATATCGAAGGCGTTGCCCGAACCAAGGGTGAGATTATAGAAAGCCTCGAGCCGCAAGGTGTTGCGGTTCTGAACCGGGACGATGCATTTTACGATTTCTGGCGGCAAATCGCCGGCCAGCGCAAGACCGTATCTTTCGGATTAAACGATGCGTCCGATGTTCGCGCGGAAAACATCAACACCGCCTTGAAAAATTCAGGCTTCGTGACGCGTTTCGATTTGAAGACGGCTACCGAGAATGTCTCGATTTGCCTCAATCTGGCCGGCGAGCACAATGTCAAAAACGCCCTGGCCGCTGCCGCGGTGGCGATGCAATTCGGATTTGAATTGCAGGACATCAAGCGCGGACTGGAACAAGTCAAACCGGTCACAGGCAGGATGCAACCCTTGCAGGGCCGCAAGGGCAATGTCGTCATCGACGATACCTATAACGCCAACCCGGCATCCTTACAGGCCGCGCTGGATGTGCTGAGCGGCAATGACGACAACTGGCTGATCCTGGGCGCATTTGGCGAATTGGGCGAAGACAGCCCGGCCATTCATCGGCAAATGGGTGAGCTGATCAAGACCAAACCAGTGCGGCGCCTATTTGCGACAGGTGCGCTTGCCAAGCAAACCGTCGATGCCTTCGGTGCCGGCGGCCAGTTTTTCGACAACCAGGAGCAATTGATAGCAGCCTTGAATCAGTCAATAACCGGCAAGGAAACCTTGTTGGTTAAGGGTTCTCGCGCGCAAAAAATGGAAAATGTGGTTGCGGCCATGGTCGACAATTTCAGAGCAGCATAATGTTACTTTTACTCGCGGATTTCTTATCAAACATCGATAGCGGTTTCAGGGTCCTGCATTACCTGACCTTCAGAGCCATTCTGGGCGTTTTAACCGCCCTGATTATTTCGTTCTTGATCGGTCCGATGATGATCAAGAAACTCACCCGCAACAAGATTGGGCAAAGCGTGCGTGAAGATGGCCCGCAAAGCCATTTTTCAAAATCAGGCACGCCGACCATGGGCGGTACCATGATCTTGTTCGCGGTGGCGATCAGTACCTTGTTGTGCGCGGATCTCAGCAATCGTTATATCTGGGTGGTATTGCTGGTGACGCTGGCGCACGGCGTGATTGGCTTCATCGACGATTACAAGAAAGTCTTGCTCGGCAACAGCGACGGTCTTTCAGCCAAGGCCAAATACTTTTGGCAATCGGTGGTAGCGGCGGGCGCGGCTATTTACTTATTCAACACCGCTCAAGTACCGGCGGAAACACAATATATCGTGCCTTTCTTCAAAAACGTCACGCTGAACATAGGTTGGGGTTATGTGGTACTGACCTATTTCGTGATTGTCGGCTCCAGCAACGCGGTCAACCTGACCGACGGACTCGACGGTCTGGCGATCATGCCGACCGTACTGATCGCGGCGGCGTTGGCGATCTTCGCCTATCTGTCGGGGCATAGTAATTTCGCCCAATACCTGCAGATCCCACATATTCCCAAGTCGGGTGAATTGGTGGTTTTCTGCGCGGCACTGGTTGGTTCCGGCCTGGGATTTTTGTGGTTTAACGCCTATCCGGCCATGGTATTCATGGGTGATGTTGGCGCCTTGGCATTGGGCGCCGCGCTGGGCATCGTCGCGGTGCTGGTCCGGCAGGAAATCGTGCTGGTGATCATGGGCGGTGTCTTCGTGATGGAAACCATTTCCGTGATTATCCAAGTTGCATCGTATAAAACCCGCAAGAAACGGGTATTCCTGATGGCGCCAATTCACCATCATTACGAACTAAAAGGTTGGCCGGAGCCGCGCATCATCGTGCGCTTCTGGATCATCTCGGTCATCCTGGTCCTGATCGGTCTGGCGACTTTAAAACTGAGATAAGCATGAATACCGAAGCCTTGCTCAGCGCACTGGAAACCAAATTCAAGCTGAACCCGGCCAACGCCCGGCTATTGATCGTCGGCTTGGGCGCGACCGGTTATTCGGCTGCGCAATTCCTGCAGCATACGCCGATTAAATTTGCGGTGATCGATAGTCGCAAACAACCGCCGTTGATAGACACCTTGCGAGAACAAATGCCGGACGTACCGGTGTTTTCCGGCGGTTTCGATCAATCGGCTTTCGAAGTGGCTACGCATTTACTGGTCAGTCCCGGCGTGTCGCTGAACGAAAAAGCCATCCACAAGGCCGTGCAGGCCGGTGTCACGGTGATGAGTGACATCGATCTGTTTGCCTGCGCGACCGACAAACCGATCATTGCCATTACTGGTTCCAATGGCAAAAGCACCGTCACCACCATGCTCGGTGACATGGGGCAAGCCGCTGGCATCAAAACCGCCATTGGCGGCAACCTGGGCACGCCTGCTTTGGACCTGCTGCAGGAGAACGCTGATTTGTACGTGCTGGAACTGTCCAGCTTTCAGCTTGAAAGAACCACGGCGCTCAACGCCAAGGCGGCGACCGTGCTCAACGTCAGTCCCGATCATCTGGACCGCCATGAAGGCATGGCAGGATATGCCAAGGAAAAGCAAAGAATCTTCCGCGGCGACGGGGCGATAATCCTGAATGCCGATGATCCCTTGGTGATGGCGATGCGGAGCGAAGGCCGAAAGTGTTTGACGTTTTCCACTCAGCGCCGGGCGGATTTTTATCTGCGACGCGGCGCGAGCGATACGCTGATGCACGATGAACAGGTATTGATGGCCACCGACGAGCTGCATCTGGAGGGCACGCATAATATTGCCAATGCCTTGGCAGCATTGGCGTTGGGACATGCAGTCGGCATGGACATGAACGCCATGCGCGGGGCATTAAAAAAATTCAAGGGTCTGGCGCATAGGATGCAGAAAGTGGCCGAGGTACGCGGCGTACGTTGGGTCAACGACTCCAAGGCGACCAATATAGGCGCCTGTATTGCGGCGCTTCAAGGTTGTGATCGCCGGGTGGTCTTGATCGCCGGTGGCGACGGCAAGGGTGCCGACATGCGGGAACTGGTACCGGCGGTGAAGGACAAGACCAAAGCCGTAGTGTTAATGGGCAAGGATGCGGATTTAATCAACCAGGCGTTGGCCGGTTGTGTTCCTGTGTATTTCGCCGCCAACATGAAGGAGGCGGTCAAGATCGCCGCGTCGCATGCCGAAGCGGGTGATAGCGTGTTGTTGTCGCCGGCTTGCGCCAGTCTGGATCAATACAAGAGTTATGCGGATCGCGGCAACAAGTTTACCGAAGCGGTTATGGAGCTGGCGACATGTTGAAGCCGACGCTTAAGTCTCGACCCCAAGGCCGGTTGCATATCGATCAGGCCTTGATGTTGGCTTGTTTCGGTTTATTGGGCATCGGTTTTGTGATGGTGACTTCGGCGTCATTGCATCTGGGCGTAACGATGGCTAACGACATCTCGTATTACCCGTTCAAGCAGTTGCTGCATATCATCTTCGGGCTGATGTTTGCCGGTGCCGTCACGCAAATTTCGATGGAAACCTGGGAGCGCATCGGTCAAACATTGTTCATCGCCGGCCTGTTGTTGTTGCTGGTGGTGTTGGTTCCCGGCGTCGGCATCAAGGTCAACGGCAGTATTCGCTGGCTGTCGATTTTGGGCTTGCGTATCCAGGTCTCGGAAGTGGTCAAATTCATCTCGGTGATTTACATGGCCGGTTACGTCACTCGCCACGCCGATCATGTCAGGCATTCCGCGTACGGTTTGGTAAAGCCCTTGATGTTGTTCTCGGTTGCCTGCGTATTGTTATTGCTGGAGCCTGATTTTGGTTCAGCGGTAGTGATCCTGATTATCGCCATGGGCATGATGTTTCTCGGCGGTGCCCGCCTTTCCCAGTTCATCGTGTTGCTGGCATTGGTAAGCGCTTTGGCGGTGATGCTGGTTTACGTGTCTCCCTATCGCCTGGCGCGGGTTCTCAGCTTTCGGGATCCCTGGGCCGACGCTAAAAACACCGGTTTTCAATTGACTCAAGCCCTGATTTCTTTTGGCCGCGGCGAATTTTTCGGCGTCGGTTTAGGCAATGGCATTCAGAAACTGTTTTATCTGCCGGAAGCCCATACCGACTTTCTGTTCTCGGTGCTAGGCGAAGAGCTGGGGTTGGTCGGTGTAATAGCGATCATCGCGCTGTTTACCACCTTGATTGTCAGGGCTTTTCGGATAGGCGAACAGGCCGAGCAGAACGGCCACAAGTTTTCCGCATTGGTGGCCTACGGTTTGGCGATCTGGTTCGGTTTTCAATCCTTCGTCAACATGGGTGTCAACATGGGCATGTTGCCCACCAAAGGCCTGACCCTGCCGCTGATGAGCTACGGCGGCGGCAGTATGATCGTGATGTGCGGGGCGTTGGCGGTGCTGTTTCGGATTCATTATGAAGTGACGGAACACACCAAAAGCAATGTCAAGGGGCCGCACGCATGAGCGGGCATATCGTCATCATGGCGGGCGGTACCGGCGGTCACGTGTTTCCGGCCCTGGCTGTCGCGCAGGAAATGCGGGAGCGCGGCTGGGAAGTCAGCTGGCTAGGCACTCGTAAAGGTTTGGAAAGCCGGGTGGTTCCCGCCAACGACATTGAAATCGACTGGCTGGCGGTGGAGGGCATACGCGGAAAAGGTCTGCTGTCGAAACTGACCGCGGTGTTCAAATTGATACAGGCCTGCAGGCAGGCGCGCCGCATCTTGCAACGACGCGAGCCCAACGTGGTATTGGGGATGGGCGGCTTCGTCGCCGGCCCTGGCGGCTTGATGGCCAAATGGCTGGGAATTCCTGTCGTGATCCACGAACAAAACCGCGTCCCAGGCACCACCAACCGATTGCTGGTGAAGCTGGCGGCGCACAAGGTGCTGGAAGCGTTTCCGGGAAGCTTTGCCTCCTCGGTTGGGGCTATTTGTGCCGGCAACCCATTGCGCAAGGGCTTTATCGGCCTGCCGGAAAAATCGGAATGGCAGCCGCAGGCAGGGCGCAATTTAAAGGTTTTGGTGCTCGGCGGAAGCCTAGGTGCCAAAGCGTTGAACGATAACGTTCCGGAGGCGCTGTCGGCATTGGCTGGCCTGGAAGTCAAGCACCAGACCGGACCGGCCATGCAAGCCGAAGTGAGTGAACGCTACGCCAAGCTGGGCATGCAAGCAGAGGTGGAGGCGTTTATCGAAGATATGGCCGCCGCTTACCAATGGGCGGATTTGATTATTTGCCGGGCTGGAGCGATGACGGTCAGCGAAGTGGCTGCCTGCGGTTTACCGGCGATATTTGTGCCGTTTCCACACGCGATAGACGACCATCAAACCGCCAATGCCCGTTATTTGAGCGAGGCCGGCGCGGCGCGGCTATTGCCGCAACCCGAATTGAACGCCGAAAATTTGCGTAAAGCTGTAGAACAGACCATGACATCATTACCCACCATGAGCCGGATTGCCAAGAGCAAGGCCAGGCTCGACGCCACCCAGGCCGTCGCCGATATTTGTGTCGCGGAGGCCGCCCTATGAATCGCCCCAACGTTCTGACAGCCACCGAAGCCTTGGGTAACATCGAGAAAATCCACTTCGTCGGCATCGGTGGCACCGGCATGAGCGGCATCGCCGAAGTGCTGTCCAACCTGGGCTATACGGTTTCGGGTTCCGACATCAAGGGATCGGCGGTTACCGATCGGCTCGAAGCCATGGGCGTGAAAGTCTATTTCGGCCATCATGCCGACAACGTGCTCGACGTCGACGTGGTGGTGACCTCTACCGCCGTGGACAGAAGCAACCCGGAAATTACCACCGCCTACGAGAACCGGATTCCGGTGATCCCGCGCGCGGAGATGCTGGCCGAGCTGATGCGTTTTCGTTTCGGCATCGCGGTGGCCGGCACACACGGCAAGACCACCACCACCAGCCTGACGACGATGATGCTGGCCGAGGGCGGCCTGGATCCGACCTTCGTTATCGGTGGGCGCCTAAATAGCGCCGGTGCCAATGCCAAGTTGGGGCTGGGCAAGTACTTGGTTGCCGAAGCTGACGAAAGCGATGCCTCCTTCCTTTATCTGCAACCGATGATGGCGGTCGTCACCAACATCGACCAGGACCACATGGAAACCTATGGCGGCAGCTACGATCGGCTGAAGGACACCTTCATCAAGTTCCTGCATCAATTGCCCTTTTACGGCCTAGCCGTGCTATGTATCGATGACGCGGGCGTTTGCGAGATCCTGCCCAGCATATCCAAGCCGGTGAAAACTTACGGCGTCAACGAAGACGCCGATGTGCGCGCCGTCGATATACGGCAGGACGGCCTGCGCACCCATTTTACCGTGCTGCGTTGGAGTGGGCTGCCGCCGTTAAAGGTCACGCTGAATCTGCCGGGCTGGCACAACATGCTCAACGCCTTGGCCGCCATTACCATCGCTACCACGCTGGGCGTGGACGATGAGTCTATCATCAAGAGTCTGGCCGAGTTCAAGGGCGTGGGTCGGCGTTTTCAGATCAATGGCGATCTGGATTTCGACGGTGGCAAGCTGACGCTGGTCGATGATTACGGTCACCATCCCCGCGAGTTGGCGGCGACGCTGGAAGCCTTGCGTCAAGCTTGGCCCGAGCGCCGTAAGGTCGTGGTGTTTCAACCGCACCGCTATACCCGCACCCGTGATTTATTCGAGGACTTTGTCGAAGTGTTATCCAGCGTCGATGTGCTGATCTTGCTGGATATTTATTCCGCCGGTGAAGCGCCGATTACCGGGGCGGACGGCAAGGCCTTGAGTCGCTCGATACGTGTGCGCGGCCAGGTGGATCCTGTGTTCGTGCAAAACCGCGAGGATTTGCCGACCATCCTGGCGGGTATCGTCGAGAAGGGTGACGTGATTTTGACCATGGGCGCCGGCAATGTCGGACAAATTGCCGCCGAATTGCCGGAAAAATTGGCGGAGGCATTGCCTCATGCTTAATGAAACCGCGCTGAAAGGCACGCTGTTGACTGACGAACCGCTGGCCAAATACACCAGTTGGCGTGTCGGTGGTCCGGCCCAGCGCATGTATATTCCGGAAAACAAGGCCGATCTGATCGAGTTTATCGCCGGTTTGCCAGACGGAGAGCCTTTGTACTGGATAGGGTTGGGCAGTAACTTGCTAGTGCGAGACGGCGGCATCAAAGGTACGGTGATCAACACCCGTAGCCGGCTGAAGGAAATGTATTTGATGGATTCCGAGCGGGTTTATGTGGAAGCCGGCGTGCCGTGCGCCCATGTGGCTCGGTTTTGCAGTGACCTGGGGCTAACCGGCGCCGAGTTTCTGGCTGGTATCCCCGGTACCATGGGCGGTGCCTTGAAAATGAACGCCGGCGCCTTTGGCGGCGATACCTGGGGCATCGTCGACCGGGTGGAAATGATCAATCCGCGCGGCGAGGTGGCGTTGCGCGATCATCACGAATTCGAGGTCGCCTACCGTTCGGTCAAGGGCCTTGATCAGGAATGGTTCTTGTCGGCGCAATTGAAATTAGCCAAGGGCGACAGCGATGCCAGCCAGCAACATATCAAGGCCTTGCTGGAAAAAAGGAATGCCAGCCAACCGACAAACAGGCCGACTTGCGGCTCGGTTTTCAAAAACCCGCCGGGTGATTTCGCGGCGCGTTTGATCGAGGCTTGCGGCCTGAAAGGCTACGCAGTCGGTGGCGCGGTGGTGTCCGAGAAACACGCCAATTTTATAGAGAATCGGGGCAGTGCCACCGCAGTGGATATTGAAGCCCTGATAGAACACATTCAGACCCAGGTACAAACCCAGTTTGGCATCAGCCTGCAAACCGAGGTGTGCCGGGTAGGTGAGAAAGCATGAAGCCATTAAAAGTTAAAAAGCCGGAAGAGTTCGGCAGAGTCGCGGTGCTGATGGGTGGTTCCGCCGCCGAACGCGAGATTTCGTTGAACAGCGGCAACGCGGTTTATCAGGCCTTGCTCCGCAAAGGCGTCGATGCCGTGGCGGTTGATGTGACCGGTAGTCCGATAGCGGCTTTGTCCGGCGTCAACGCAAATAGGGTGTTCAATATCATCCATGGCCGCGGCGGTGAAGACGGCGTGCTGCAGGCGGTGCTGAGCGTATTGGGCTTGCCCTATACCGGTTCCGGGGTGATGGCTTCGGCGCTGAGCATGGATAAGTTGCGCACCAAATTATGTTGGCAAGGCATGGGGCTTGCGACGCCGAAGTGGTTTGTGCTGAAAGGCGAACAGGACATTGATGACTGTATCGCCAAGCTGGGTTTTCCGGTGATCGTCAAGCCGGCTCAGGAAGGTTCCAGCATCGGCATGAGCAAGGCCCACGATCGCGCCGAACTGCTTGCCGCAACGCAATTGGCTCGGCAATACCGGTGCGATGTCTATGCCGAGCAATGGGTGCAAGGCAAGGAATACACGGTGGGCATACTGGACGGCGAAGCCTTGCCAGTGATAAGGCTGGAGACGCCGAACACGTTTTACGACTTTGACGCCAAGTATCGCGCCAATACCACGCAATATCACTGCCCTTGCGGCTTGAGCGCGGAGCGCGAACGGGCTTTGCAGGCTTTGGCCTTGCTGGCCTGCAACGGCGTGGGGGTCAAGGGCTGGGCCAGGGTCGACGTGTTTATCGACGATAACGACCAGTCGCAGTTGATTGAAGTCAATACCGTGCCCGGCATGACCGACCACAGTCTGGTTCCGATGGCGGCAAAAGCGGCGGGTGTCGATTTCGACGAGCTGGTGTGGCGAATTCTGGAAACCAGCGTGGCGGGTCAAGGTGACGCGGCTTAAATTCATCGTCATAGCCATGCTGCTGGTTGGCGGCGGCTGGTGGGCTTGGCGGGAGATCATTAGCCAGGGTGAAAACAGCAAGCCTATCCGCTACGTGAAGATTGAAGGCGCGTTTCAGTACATCGGCAAGGACAGGCTGAAACAGGTGCTGACGCCACAGATGAAGCGAGGTTATTACCATGCCGACATGGACGCCATTCATCGTGCCATCAAGGCGTTGCCGCTGGTGGATAAGGTTGATGTCAAGCGGGTATGGCCGGATGCTGTGGCTATCAAGATTACCGAGCAAAAGCCTATCGTGCGCTGGGGTAGAAATGCCTTGCTGAATAAACAGGGAGAGGTGTTGATACCGGACAACATCGACGATTTTAAGAATTTGCCGCTGATTACCGGCCCGGAAGGCCAGGAAAAGAAGCTGCTGGAAATCATGAAGGGCGTCTACATCGTTTTGAAGGATAAATCGATGCAACTGGCCGAGTTTCATGTCAACGAGCGGCGCGCCTGGCGTATCAAGCTGGCCAGCGGACTGGAGATGCAATTGGGCAGGAAAGCGCCCTTGGAAAACATGCAGCGCTTTTTGAAAACCATGGATTTATTGGGTACGGAACGGGTGGCCTTGATGGCGAGCGTTGATACCCGTTATCCCAACGGCTTTGCGGTCACCTGGAAACCCGAAACGCCGGAAATCGACTGGAAAGCAATCGCGGACGGCGACAAAGATATAGATGGTAGTGTTGCCCCAAGTGCGGACAACCCAGAAAAGAGAACCTGATTTAAACGCTTATAGAGCAAAAAAATGGCCAAGAAGACAGATCGTAATTTATTAGTGGGGCTGGACATCGGCACGTCGAAGGTGGCGGCCATTGTCGGCGAATACCGGGGCGGCGATGAGATCGAGGTGATCGGCATCGGCACCGCGCCTTCCAAGGGTCTGAAAAAAGGCATCGTCGTTAATCTGGAATCGACCGTGCATTCCATTCAGCGAGCGATCGAAGAGGCCGAGCTGATGGCCGGTTGCCAGATCAAATCGGTGTTTGCAGGGATCGCCGGCAGCCATATCAAGAGCCTGAATTCGCACGGCATCGTAGCGATCAAGGACAAGGAAGTCACTCAGCACGACATCGACCGGGTGATCGATTCGGCGCGGGCCGTGGCGATCCCGGCCGACCAGAAAATCCTGCATATCTTGCCGCAGGAGTTCGTGATCGATCAGCAGGAAGGTATCAAGGAGCCGATCGGCATGTCCGGCATACGTCTGGAAGCCAAGGTCCACATGGTCACCAGCAGCGTCAGCGCCGAACAGAATATCGTCAAATGCATACGCAAATGCGGGCTGGACGTGGACGACATCGTGCTGGAACAACTGGCTTCTTGTTCGGCGGTGCTGACCGACGACGAGAAGGACCTGGGCGTGTGCCTGATCGACATCGGCGGCGGCACCACGGATCTGGCGATCTTTTCGGAAGGCGCGATCAAGCATACCGCAGTGATTCCGATCGCCGGTGACCAGGTGACCAACGACATCGCCGTTGCACTCAGGACGCCGACCAAGAATGCCGAAGACATCAAGCGCAAATATGCTTGCGCGCTGACGCAGCTGGCCGATCCGCAACAGACCATAGACGTGCCCAGCATCGGCGATCGCGAACCGCGCAAGATTTCCGCCCAGAATCTGGCGGAAATTGTCGAGCCGCGTTACGAGGAATTGATGTTGTTGGTTCAGGCGGAATTAAGGCGTAGCGGTTATGAAGATTTGATTGCGGCCGGGATGGTGATTACCGGCGGTAGTTCGCAAGTACGCGGACTGGTG
>JAJRDU010000324.1 GCA_028748685.1 Methylococcaceae bacterium | reverse complement strand
TGAGAGCCTGACGCTCCGAATCGGATAAATCTTCTTTACAACCTATGCGCACGGTCTCGACCAGATCGACGCTGGAAGGCGATGGCTGCTGCAACTCGTCGACAACTCCCTGCCATCGCGCCAAATCACCATGTACTTGACTGGCAAACGCCCGCTCCAGTTGTTGTGGAATTATGTTCGACCAATCCTCGGCGCCCGCGTTAACAAGAGCCTGATACAAAGGCCGGTAATCGATCATTTCAACGCAATCATCGAGGCAAAATTGAAATACTGAAACCAAACTTCAACACTATTGAATCCAGCCTTTATCAAACGTTGCCGATGAATGGAAAATGCTTCCGGTATCAGTACATTCTCCAACGCCGCGCGTTTTTGACTGACTTCCAATTCACTGTAGCCTTGCGCTTTTTTAAAAAGGTGATGCATATCGCTTTGCAAAGCCTGCTGCTGTTCGTCTTCAAAAGCCAGTTTTTCAGACAAAATAAGGATGCCACCCGGCAATAAGCCCCGATAAATGGCTATTAACAGGCGCTCCCTATCCGCAACAGGAATAAATTGCAGCGTAAAATTGAGCACCACCACGGAGGCATTCTTGATTTCAACCTCCCGAATGTCCCGACATAGCACCTCCACGGGAACGCCTACATTGGACTGCAAATTCCGCCGAAACCGGTTGACCATGGCTTCGGAATTGTCAACCGCCACAATGCGGCAATTTTTTGCAGTAATCTGCCGCCGCATCGCTAATGTCGCCGCGCCCAGCGAACAACCCAAATCGTAGCAATTACTATTTTCGCGACTAAACCGCTCCGCTAATAGGCCTATCGCCGAAACAATGGTGCTATAGCCGGGCACCGAGCGCTGAATCATGTCAGGAAAAACATCGACCACCGATTCGTCAAACTGGAAAGCCGTGATTTCGCCAAGTGGATTGGCGTAAAGAGAATCTTTGCTGGATTGCATCATAAGACAGCCCCTGGCTTGTAGAACAAACCAGGGCATTAAAAAAGGAAAAACTTAGGAGTTGTTTTTGTTGTTCAGTGCTTCGGTGTTGCGCTTAGCCAGCTGGTTAATAACTTCCTGCAGAGAACCTGTTTTCTCCACTTCATTTTTGAAGCTGGTACGATAGTTGGTTACCAGACTCACACCTTCTATCATGATATCGTAAACCTTCCATTCTCCCTTGGCATTCAACATCCGGTAATTTACCGCGATCGGTTGCAGACCCGGTTGTAGAATTTCGGTTTTGACCATGACTTTCTTCGAGTCGTCTTCCGTATTAATAGGCAAAAATCTAACCGACCAATCCTTGAATTCCACAAACGCTCGTGAATATGTTCTGATCAACAAGATTTGAAATTCTTTTTTAAAGCTGTCTTTCTCTGATGGAGACGCTTCTTTCCACATCTTACCAAGCACCAACGACGAAACTAAGTCGAAGTCGATATGTGGATAAATCACCTCGTTAACGAAGGCAGTGATTTTCTTAAAATCGTGAGTAAATCCAGGCTCCTGCATCCGCTGCTTCAGCTGATTGGACGCGTCTTCAATCGCCGCTTGTGGGTCGGCAAAATCCGCCGCCAGAACTTCGGCGGAAGAAAATAAACCAACACACAAACTAAAAATCACTATCTGTATAAAATGCATATAACCTTTAAGTTTCATAACCATTATCTCTAAAAAACGTATCTTCAGCTGATTTGAAACATCTTGCTTTGATACACGATTTCAATAAGCTTAAGTCGCTCACCTACTCAAAATTCGGAATTCAGCTCAACTTTAAAAGATCGTGAGCACATTATACATTAGTATGGAAACCGCGATCTATAAACAGTTATTATCGCAAAATCAGCTGGTTATATAAAACCGATTTGGCACTTGCAACACATCGAACGATAGACAATTCCCTAAACATTGCCCCCCCTGACGATCCGAGGGAAAACAACCACGAGCAAGCTCTTTTCGTTGACGGCCAACAACCTTAATGGACAACCGATCAAACTGGAAAATCATCGAAACCAGGTATTGTTGGTCGTCAACACCGCCAACCAATACGGATTCACGCCGCAATATCATGATCTGGAAGCTTTGTAGCAATCCTGTCAAGACAAAGGCTTCAGTGCCCTGAGCTTCCCCTGCAATCAACTTGGAAAACAGGAACCCAGCAAATAACAAGGCAATTGGTGATTTTTTGCCTACACAATTTCGGCGTCAGTTTCCCGATGTTTGAGAAAAGCGAGGCAAAACGAGATAATGCCCACCCAATTTACCAATACATTAAAACCGCCGCTCCCAGCGTATATACGGAACGACCGCCATAAAATGGAATTTCACGAAATTTCTGATTCGACGTGCCGGATCAGTTTACAAGCGTTACGGAGCAGATGAGCTTTTCACCCAATCACCAGGATGAACTCTTAATTTCTGACTCTCAACATCCAAGGTACCCTGCGCGGAATTGGTGCTTACTTCGGTTATCGTCAAAACACCCAAACTTTCCATGATCGCCGCACCATTACCGGCGGCATTGCTAACTGCCGGATAAACCTTAAACCTGTCGCCTGCCTTCACCTTATCCTGCGCACCGGCGGCAATGACAATACGATCACCGACAACCTGTGTCACTCGGCTAGCAAAAGGATAACATCCGAACACACGGTGAATATCATCGCTGGCCTCGTGAATAATCTGGTCAATTTTATGTCCTGCCGGCGTAGCATTAAATCGTTCGCTGCCCACCGTATAACCAGCAGGTAAAGAAACGTCGCCGAGTATGGAATCGCTGTAACGATGCTGAAACAACAGCGCTCCGGTAAATCCATCGTGCACGTAGACATCAATGCCTATACTGCGTCTCCCCACCAAGTCTCGGGTCGCAGCCTTGATCTCCGCCCAAACTCCCGACCCGCGCAAATATTCGCCGGATTCGATCTTAAAATCTCGAATCACACCGGACAGCACAAACTGAGCGTCTTGCCGGCGAGCAATATCGATGACGCTGGAACCGGAATAATTGCTTGAAGGCAAGATGTCCGGCGCCATGTCCGGCCTGCTGTATAACACGGTATTGGTGAAATTACGCCCGATAAAATCACCGCTTTCCATCAACCGATTATTAATCTCACGAGGAATACCACCGTATAAATCCTGACTCTCCGTACCGCTAATCTGGTCGGTAGTCACAATAGGAAAAGCGGTAGCGACAATTTTCTTGCGGTAAGAAGACGTGCATAGCTGCTTTTCCGACACAACAGCCAGTATCTGTACATGGTAGACACCTCCTTCCTGCCACTCGTCCACCACTTTAATATCGCTGATCAACGTAGGCGCAACATTCTTACGCTTTAGCTGCTCCGATGCTTCGGCAATCGCGGCATCCATCGCTGCCTGACGCGCTTGATCCCTGCCACCGTCACCGATAAACGCACTCCCTTCGGTGCTAATTTGCCGTGCCGCCACTGCCGACGGCGTAAGTTTCGGCTGGTTATCACTGCACGCCGACAGCAGAACCGGAAGCAAAAATAACATCGTCAACCATCGACTAAAGGCCATTATAGATAAACCCCTGAATTGCCATAAAGCGACCAGCCAGATCGGCGGCGGTGTGGACCGTCCACTCTACATCGTAAAGGCCTGCATTCAGCAAAGCATTGTCCACCGCATTACGATCCTTGGAAAAACCCTGCACATAAAGTTGGTCGCTACAATCGCGATTACCGCAGGCCATGTTTACCGAAGTCGTGGTTGCCGACTTATAGCCAATTCGAGTAAATTGCAGCCTCTTATCGTCCTGCAAACATTGGTTAACGACATCGGCATCGCCGGTCATACAGCGATAAAAACGCGGCGTAAGATTCAATTCCAGCGTAGCCTTAAGTGTGTCTTTCACGGTCCGGTAATCGACGGCGCGCGCACCACGCAAATACGTGTCTAAATACACCCGATAAGCCTCGTCGCTCATCACCTGTGATCCCACGGTTTTTCGTCCATCCAACGGCTCCTTGTAAAGCAGGTCGGCCAAACCCCGATAGGCATCCAACTTGGCTGCCTGCTGAGCCATTAGCCAGCGCTGATTTACCGGAACATTGCCATTATCCTCGAAACGGCTAAAACCGGTGGCATGCAGAACTTTATCGGCCGTAGGCTCAGCGACAGCACTTCCGGCCTTGCCGCCCAAACTGGAACACCCCGCAAATACGCAAGCTGCCAACCCAATTAAAAGCCATGATGATGTACGTTTCATAACCCCTCCTATTCTCACCCTAGTCATCGACTGCTTGAAGAATTTCTTGAGTGCAACGTAAACCGCCGTATCGTCCCGTTTTATCCCTTGTTGCTGTCGCCGGCCACCGACCACAACTTTTCCAGCTGATAGAACTCTCGAGCCTGCCCAGTCATCACATGCAAGATCACATCGCCCAAATCCAGCAATATCCAATCGGAACCAAGCTGACCTTCCATACCCAAGGGCTGAATGCCGTTTTCTTTCACTTTCTCGACCACATAATCGCACAGCGATTTCGCATGACGCGAGGACGTGGCCGTGACAATTACCATGTAATCGGTAATACTGGTTTTATCGCGCACATCCAGCGTCGCGAGGTTATGCGCCTTGCGCAGGTCGAGTTCGGTTTCGACCAATTTGACTAATTCGTTACTTTGCATTCAATGTCCTGTCGTTAATAAGGGGCTTGGTAAAGCTGATGTTGTTGAATAAAAGCCAGCACGGCTTCCGGCAATAAAAACTGCGGATTGGCGCCCGTGGCGATGAGATGTCTGATTTGGGTAGCGGAAATATCGAGCAGAGTGACGGCCTGAAAAAATAGACACCCGGCTGATTGGGCTCGTAATCGGGCTCGATCTTCGGCCAGCCGTCGTTGCAGAAAATCAGGCAATGGCTGCCGGGCATATCCAGGCCGGGTCATTACTACGATATGAGCATAATCGAACAGCCGCCGCCACTGATACCAGCGCTCCAAACCCGCAAACGCATCGGCGCCGATAAACAGCAGCAATGGCGCACCAGAATTTTCTTCTCGTAGCGACTTCAAAGTATCGACCATATAGGATGGCCCTTCCCTATCCAGCTCCCGCCGGTCGACATGCAACCCCGTGGTATTAGCGACAGCTATTTGCAGCATCTCGTAGCGCATTTCGCCCGACACATCCGGCTGATCGCGGTGTGGCGGCAAGCGGCAGGGAATCAGGCGTAACTCGTCGAGCTCGAATAACTCCCTGACTTCCAGTGCCGTACGCAAGTGTCCATAATGAACCGGGTTAAAAGTACCACCGTAAATCCCTATCATTATTGCCGAATATGACCATCACCCAGCACAATGTATTTCAGCGACGTTAGGCCGTGCAAACCGACCGGACCGCGGGCATGCAACTTGTCGGTACTGATGCCAATTTCCGCGCCCAATCCATATTCAAAGCCATCGGCGAAACGGGTTGAAGCATTGACCATCACCGAACTGGAATCGACTTCGCGCAGGAAGCGCCGCGCCAATGTGTAATCCTCGGTGACAATAGCTTCGGTATGCGCCGAGCTATATTTATTGATGTGAGCTATGGCTTCATCCATATCGGCGACGATTTTGATGGACAATATCGGCGCCAGGTACTCGGTATGCCAGTCTTCTTCCGTCGCCCGAATGGCGTTTTTGATCAGAGAACAGGTTTTCAAACAGCCGCGCAACTCCACGCCTTTTTCCGCGTATTTCTCGGCCAAAACCGGCAACACTGTCGCCGCAATCGATTCGGCAACCAGCAAGGTTTCCATCGCGTTGCAGACCCCGTAACGGTGAGTCTTGGCGTTCATCGCAATCGCCACCGCCTTGTCGATGTCCGCCTTGCCGTCGATATAGACATGACAGATACCGTCCAGATGCTTGATGACAGGTATCGTCGCCTCGGCGCTGATGCGCTCGATCAGACTCTTGCCGCCACGGGGCACGATCACGTCGACAAACTCTCTCATCGTAATCAACTCGCCGACCGCCGCCCGGTCAGTGGTTTCCACGACTTGTACCGCTTGCTGCGGCAAACCGGCCGCTTCCAGGCCTTTGGCTATACAAGCCGCTATCGCCCGGTTGGAGTGAATCGACTCGGAGCCGCCGCGAAGTATGCAGGCGTTGCCGGCTTTCAGGCAAAGCGCCGCTGCGTCGACGGTGACGTTGGGCCGAGACTCGTAAATGATGCCGATCACACCCAAAGGCACGCGCATCTGCCCGACCTGAATGCCGCTGGGCCGATAAGAAAGATTGGTGATTTCGCCGACCGGGTCGGGCAAGGCCGCGACCTGTTTCAGACCTTCTATCATCGCTTCGATACGGGCCGGCGTCAGCTCCAGCCTATCCAGCGATGCCGAATCCATGCCGTTATCCTTGCCGGCCTGCAAATCCTTGCGGTTTTCGCTAGCGATCTCGGCGCTGCCAGCGGCAATGACCTCGGCAACTTTCAACAGCGCGCTATTTTTCCGGCCGCTGTCGGCTTTGCTGATTTCGCGGCCGGCCTGCCTGGCCTGCCGCCCTAATTCCTGCATGTACTGTTTAATGTCCACACACACGACCCGATGATTTTAAAAAGGCGGACATTATAACCGCAGATGACCCGCCTTGTCGGTTTTAGACCGACACTCGGATCATTCAAGTGCTTAAAAACACAGTCGGTTTTAGGCCGATTGCTGATTCGCTAATCTTTAAAAAATACCGCTCTTCATCTAACATTCAACGCGCCAGCCCCACCCAACCACGGATTGACCTTGTCCTCTAACCAAAAGCGAGCAAACCGATCGTTTTTTACCACCGAGTCCAAAAAAGCCGTAGAGGCGCTGTAGATTGCCGCGACATGTTTGTAACCGAGATTAGGATCCTTCCGCCCCCCCTCGATCGGAAAGCCTTCCCTCATACCGTCCGGAAAACCGCCGCTCATGCCTTCCATACCTCGCCCTCCGCCAGCTCGCCCCGAACCCATTCCGCCCGACAGCATTCCGCCAAACTCGCCGCGGTCGTTGCGAGCAAAACGGCCACCCATTTCTGAACCGGACAACAGCCTGTGACCTCCCCCCTTCAACAACAACAAATATTTACCGCCGCCTGGCGCGTACCCCCAAACCGCCGTTCTGACAGAGCTTGAGCTGATTGCATAAGGATCATTATCTTCGGTTCCGGTAATCACCAGTATCGGCAGACTCAATTTCTGAAACCGGCTGCGAACATTGCCGGTCGCCAAATTGACCGATGGACTCAAGACCATCGCCGCCAAGGGCTTAAGCTCACTATTGACCGGCATCGGAGTTTCGAAATTCTCTCCCATGACCGCCGTCACCGTTTGCGCGCCCAGATCGTAACCGGCCAGAATCACCTTGGAAAAATCGGCCGAGGCAAACAAAGGCTGCCGCAATTCGCTCCAAATCTTCGCCTGACGATAAGCCCAGAATAGCTGTTCCATGCGATTTTTTAGCCGATCGGTCGCGAAAAATTCGTGCCCCAGATAGCGAAGCTCGCTATTTCGCGCCGCGCGCGACGGACGGCGCCGTTTCTCGCCGAACCAGCCACCGCTCTCTTCTTCCGACGGCCTCGCACTGTCTTCGTCGGACGAGCCGAAGCTTTCACCTTCATCCGATTCGCCGGGCTCTACGCCCATAGTCGACCCAAGCTCCTTAAGTGCCCGGCTAATAGCCAGAGGCTGCATACTGAACACCGCGTAACCAGCCTTGGCCCAGGTTTCCCGCCACAATTGTCCTGCCCTGGCATCTTCGCCCAGACTCGGCAAATAGACAATCAACGGATAACTGCCTGGTGCGGTCGGCGCAGTCATCAACACGTCCAGCTCCGTACCATCATGCATCCAGATGTCGTGTTTGCTGCCTATCTCAAATCCGCGAGCCGGCGCATATCCGCCCTTAGCCATCGCCTCCGCCAGCTTTTCAGACTGCTCTTCCCGGCCGGGTAACGAAGGCCGAAAAAAAGAGCAGGCACATAGCGACAACGCCAGCAAAGCCATACAGACTCTAAACAATCGTCGGGCTGGTTTATGGATGTTCTGATTTTGGAACATGGCTTTGCGACTCCGGCAAAATAGCGGCTATAAATTTCGGTAGTGTTCGGTATGCCTAACATACAGGTAAGCAAATTAGTTTTGTCCTGGCGATGGAAGCAGAAAGTAGGAAGTCAAAACCACTCCCTACTGACCACTACCCAAAAAGGAAAGTTATTCTTAGCCAAATCCTGAAGAAGCAAACTGAAACAGGCCACCCGGAAAACTACGCGCTGGCAGCTCCGGGCGGCCTGGATGACATTATTTTGTCACCGTGATGGAGTTACTGCCAGCGTTACCAGAAGAATCGGCAGCTTGTGCGTTGATGGTATGGCTACCCGCCGCGACTTTCTTGGTGTTCCAGTTATAACTCAGGGCGCCGGTATTGCCGGAACTGACCAATTTGCCGTCGATGTATAGTTTTAAGCTTTGCACTCCCACGTTATCAGTGGCGCTGACACTAATGCTTTGGGTCGGTGTAGAAACCTTGGCATTCAAGGTAGGTTTTGAAATACTCACCACCGGAGCGACAGTATCGGCCGGCTGAACGACTGCGACACTGGTCTTAGCCGAAGCCAAGTTAGAAAATGCGGAATTACCGTTACTGTTGAAAGCATATACTCGATAAGTGTAAGACGTATCGGCGTTCAAGCCGCTGTCCGAGAAGCTTACCGCATTGCCGCCCAAGGTAGCGACCAAGTTCCAATTAACACCGTCCAAGGAACGTTGGACGTAGTATCCCGTTTCGTCGTTGGCATTGTCCCCCCAAGTCAAATTGATAGCACTTGCCGATGCAGCCGCCGCTAAAAGATTGCTTGGTGCGTTTGGTACCGTGGTAGAGGGTACCGAACGGAAACTGGCAACCGTAGACGCCGTAGCATTCATGGACCGCGCCGTATCGTTAAAGCCCACAAGCCCAGTTGGAGCACCATTGTAGAGCACATTCGGATTGGAAAAATAGGGTATCCGGGGCTCGCCCGAGCAATTATATGACATGATGTCCCGGTAAGCCCCACAAACCCGGTAGCCATAAGAGTCGGGATAAGCACCGGCAATGGTGGTGTTCTCGGGGTTGTGCACATTGCCCTGATTGTGTCCCATTTCATGTGCCATCGAGTCATAGCTGCCTATGCAGTTATAAACCGAATCGTCATGCACCACGGCAAAGGCGTATGGCGCGAAGCTCGTGCTCACCGAAGTCATGATGCTGGAATACCCACAAAAGTTACTATCTGCGTCAACCAAAACGACTTGGTCGGCCCCCACTTGGTTACGCAAGGTGTGAATCTCGTCCATATAGCCGTCAGTGGTGCTTTGCAACCGAGTCTTGGCAACGGTCATATCGCCGGTCTCGGTGTAAGCGGTTTCCGCCATTTTCACCAGATTCAGCTGCATGTTGATCTGACTATTCAGATAAGCCTGGTTGGCGCGGGTAACGGCGTTCATGATCTTGGTTTCGACGCCTCCGACGCCTCCAGCATTGGTTCTAGCCTTGGGCGTATAGACCACCAGCACGTCGATCACTTGCCCAGTACTAGTTATATCGCCCGCGGATGCCGTGGTTGACGATGTAGAGGGAGTCGCAGCGTCACCAGCTCCGTTTGTTACTCCCTTACCCGTCGACATCGATTCTGGTTCAAATTGAGCGGGAATCTTGTTGGGGTCGGTTTCTCGGACCGCGTGGGTCGTACCGCCGACGTAAACGATTTCAAAGAATCGGCCGTTCCATTCCACCGTTCCCATCAGGACTTTCCCCTTGACCGCCAATGTCACTTCGCTGTTGGGTTCGCCGTCGATATGCCCTACCCACACCGAACCGCCCTGCATGTTATTGACCACGCGGTCGCGAACTGCGGTGACGGTAGTATCGTCGAACAAATTCAGGATCAATGTGTCGGCATTAATGGCATCGAAATTAACCCGGGCGTGACGGACTTTGGCCGGCTTAACCTTTAGCGGCACACTCGGTTTCATCGCGGCACCTTCAAGATCAGGTTCTTCGAGGAGATCCATCGGTGCACGAGCCTGAGGAGGAAGACCCGCGGCGGGCGGGGGCAATTGAGGGATTTCCGGGTACAGATAAGCCTTCCACAAATCCGCGCCCAGAAACGCCATGACTATGCCCAGAATCGCACCACCGAACGTGGCGGAAGCAATGGCGAGAAGATTATGCTCCTTTAACTGATGCGAGCGTCGGTATATGCTCAGCGCCAGTAGCGAAAGGCCTGCGAATACGATAACGAAAAAAAGCACCGGAACCCAATCCGGCAAATTCTGGAGCCAGAGGCTCCAGTTCATGGCGCCTTCGTCGTCGCTCGCAAAAGCCGTCTGCCATGGCAGAAAACCTAAACCAGCCAAAAAGAACGAGCCGGCGCGCCAGCCGGGTGTTTTGATGTTGCTATTCATGATAGCCTCCTTAACATACTAGCGATTACCCGTTTGACAATCTAGGCGGTAATGCAAATATTTTCCGTGAAAATTATTCCATATTTTCCACAAAGCAGTCCGTGATCTTACGAAGCCGGGATTGAACGGAAAAACCAATCTCTATGGGATGGCTCTTCTCGAAACCTCAGTCAAAAAACGCCGGTACACCCGGCGTTTTTAAAAGTCCCCACATCGGACAGATGATTAAATTGTCACTCTGCGCCTATAAGAGGCGGCCATACTCATCATGCCGAGTCCTATCAAAGCCAATATACTAGGTTCTGGGAGAGGAGGAGGGATATCTCCGCAACTTGGGTCGGTGGGGTGAATGGTGCAAAAGTCGGCGTTTCCATTAAATTCGGCAATGAAGCTAATTTCTGCGCCTGCTCCATTTATATTGAAGTCCGCCGATAGCGCTGTCCAATCAAAGACCGCCCAGTCTAGCGCTGAAACATTACCAAACAGTGCGATATTATTGGCATTATGCAGGATGAAATAATCGGGTTGATCAACAAGTTTATATGCCGCAAGCTTAGTTTCGTCTGTGGAGTATCCTTTAAAGTCTTCAGTTTTAGTTATATATGTGATCGCAGGGTCTGGATTGCCGAAATAATTATTTATCCATGCCGTTAACTGCGGCTTACCCACACCACCGGCAGGGTCTGCTAATTGAGCGAG
>JAJRDU010000323.1 GCA_028748685.1 Methylococcaceae bacterium | reverse complement strand
ATATTTTGCGCGCCGATTTGATCCAATGCGGCCTTACGGGTAGAGGCCAACTTGGTTTCCGTAATGTTTTTCTTGGCTTCGGCATCGAACAACTGGCCTTGCAACAAATATTTGCCATCTTCGGAAGCATAAAAAATGTTGGCGCCCATCGTTACTTCGTATAAGCCTTTTATTTCAGATGGCGCGACGCTATCGACCTTCCCTTCCGGCATGAATGTGCTTAAGGCTTTCTTGATGGCTGCTTCATCAGCAAATACGCTTGAGCTCACAAAGGTACACATCGCCAGCGCCAGTATCCGAGTTATGTTTTTCATATAAATTTAGTAGTGGGTGAATAAAAAGGAAAACGGTTGACTCAAATCGAAAATTTTCGTTCAGTGTTAATAGAATAATCTTCCGATATCGACAAACATGGCCAGCACCATCAGTGATATGAGAATAAACATTCCAACTTGCTGGAAATACAGCTGCACTTTTTCCGAAACAGGGCTACCTTTGAGAGCTTCCACGGCATAGAACAATAAATGTCCGCCATCCAGAACCGGTATCGGCAACAAATTCAGCACCCCGAGACTGACGCTGATCAGCCCTAAGAATTTCAAAAATGCAGTGAACCCCATTTCCGCCGACTGCCCGGCATACTGGGCGATACTGATAGGACCACTCAAATTATCCACGGACGCCGTTCCGATGAACATTTTCCCTATCATTTGCAAGGTGCTGGCTGCATAAAACCAGGTTTTTTCCAATGCGGCGGGCAAAGCGTCTAACGGCGACAGCGTATACTCCACACGCATGCCATCCATCAAATCTTCGGGAACGTCGACACCCGCGCCAATCTTGCCGACGGTTTTACCGTTCTGCTCTTCTTTTCGCGGGGTAAGATTGATCGGCAATCGCACGTCGTTACGTTCAATCAGCAGTTTGATCTGGACATCGGGCCTGGCCTGAACGTAATCGACCCATTGCTGCCAGTCGTTTATCGCCACCCCATCGGCGCTGACGATCAAATCGCCGTTTTGCAAGCCGGCCTGTTTAGCCGCACCCTCTTCGATAAGTTTACCGATCACCGGCCTAATGGTTGGCATCCAGGGCTTTAAGCCGAGGCGCTTTTGCAGCACTTCAGGGGTTTCCACATCCTGGTCAGTAATTCTGATCAACCGGGCTTGCTCACCATCATCTTCTGTTTTAACAATGACACTAATTTCATGTTCTCCACTGATTGCCAGGGACAACAAAGCATCCAGGGCCTCTATCCAGGTCGGCGTGGGTTTTTGATTAATACTGACGATCTCGTCCTTTTCGGCGAAACCAGCTTCGGCGGCGAGCGTGCCGGCCTCGACATTGCCTACTATTGGCCTTAAACCCACTTCGCCGACTACGAATACCGTCCAAAACAGCATGACCGCCAACAGCAAATTGAAGACCGGTCCCGCGGCAACGATGGCGGTACGCGCCAGCACCGACTGCCTGTTGAATGCGTAGGGCAAATCTTCCGGCTTCACCTCGCCTTCCCTTTCATCGACCATCTTCACATATCCGCCCAACGGTATCGCGGAAATAAGAAATTCGGTGCCATCCGGAGACCTTTGCCAAGCCCAGAGTTTTTTGCCGAAACCGATGGAAAATCGCAACACCTTGACACCCGCTTTACGTGCCACCCAAAAATGGCCGAATTCATGAAATGCCACCAACACGGCAATGGCAATCGTAAAGTAAAACAGGGTATGTAGGGTTTCCATTAGCTGGCTAGTTGTCCGATCACGGTTTGGGCAACCTCTCTGGCTTTAAGATCGGCTTGCAAAATCAGCTCCAAACTGTCGGCACGATCCGCGGTAAACCGAGCCATGCTGGCCTCGATGATCTTGGCAATATCGGTAAACCGCACCTGCTCGTTCAAAAACGCTTCAACGGCGATTTCGTTGGCCGCATTCAAGACGGTCGGCATGATTCCGCCAGCCTTGATGGCTTCGTAAGCTAGCCGCAGGCAGGGAAAACGCTGCAGATCGGGCTTTTCGAAATCCATGTGTCCAACCTCGAAAATATTCAGCGGCGCGACACCGGAATCGAAGCGCTCTGGCCAGGCCATGGCATAAGCGATGGGCGTGCGCATATCGGGATTACCCATTTGCGCCAGCACCGAACCGTCCACATAATCGACCATTGAATGGATAATGCTCTGGGGATGAATGACTACCTGAATATCGTCGGGGTCCATGTTGAACAGCAGACAGGCTTCAATCAATTCCAAACCTTTGTTCATCATCGTGGCAGAATCGACCGAGATTTTCCGCCCCATATCCCATTTCGGATGAGCAACGGCCTGATCAGGAGTCACCGTATCCAAATCGGCGATCGGCGTTTTCCGGAACGGACCGCCGGACGCGGTCAGCAGGATGCGGCGCGCCTGTTTGGCCACATGCCCGGTGGTATAGCCGGCTGGCATGCATTGAAAAATGGCGTTATGTTCGCTGTCGATCGGCAACAGCGTGGCGCCGGATTCGCTAACCGCCCGCATGAAAATTTGTCCCGACATCACCAAGGCTTCCTTGTTGGCCAACAGCACGGTCTTGCCAGCTTTTGCCGCCGCCAAGGTAGGCAACAACCCAGCCGCGCCAACGATGGCCGCCATCACGGAGTCGACATTATCCAGCGTAGCGACCTGTTGCAAAGCTTCGGCACCGGCTAGCACTTTAATGTCGGATACCGGAGACGCCGCGATTCTATCTTTAAACTGCTGCGCCTTGCTTTCCGTCGCTACCACCGCATACTCCGGGTGGTGAGTCAGACATTGGTCGTAGAGTGCATCAATGTTGCCATTGGCGGTCAGCGCGACAACCCGGTACTGATCCGGATGTCTGGCAACCACATCGAGCGTACTGACGCCAATCGAACCGGTGGCTCCGAGTATGCAAATACCTTTCATGCAAATACGCTCCGACCGATCAAGGTAATACCCGCATAAAAAAACGGTGCCGCGGCAATCAAACTGTCGACTCTATCAAGTATGCCACCGTGCCCGGGCAGTATCGCCCCACTATCTTTAACACCCTTGAGTCTTTTGACAAGGCTAAAAAACAAATCGCCGTAAATTGAAATCAGCACGGTCAATATCGACAGCATCACCAGGTCAACCGACATCAGCACCGCGATCTGCGATTCGTCGGTTTGCAGCGAAGACAAGCCGTAATACAAGCGCAACGCGATTGCACAAAGTAGTGCCGAAGCCAGCGCGCCGTACATGCCTTGCACGGTTTTACCGGGGCTGACTTCTGGCGCCAATTTATCCTTGCCCCATTTTTTGCCTACAAAATAAGCGCTAATATCGGCCGCCCAAATCACCAGCAAGAAATACAAAGTCATTTCCGGCCCGTAATAAGCTCGCAACTTGCCAAGAAACATCCAGGCCGACAACAACACCAACCAACCGATGAAAGCCTTGATGCG
>JAJRDU010000322.1 GCA_028748685.1 Methylococcaceae bacterium | reverse complement strand
GATACCACCCGTGATATTCTGGAGGCGGATATTCAAGCCCATGGCGCTTATTACGGCGTGGTGTGCAATGCCGGTTTGGCGAGGGACAACGCTTTTCCGGCGCTGAGCGGCGAAGATTGGGATCTGGTGTTGCGCAGTAATCTGGATGGTTTTTACAACGTACTTTATCCACTGGTGATGCCCATGATTCAGCGCCGCCAGCCGGGGCGTATCGTCACGCTGTCGTCGGTTTCCGGCCTAATCGGCAATCGCGGCCAAGTCAACTACAGTGCCGCCAAGGCTGGTATCATCGGCGCCAGCAAGGCCTTGGCGCTGGAATTGGCGAAACGCAAGATCACCGTCAATTGCGTGGCGCCCGGATTGATAGAAACAGACATGCTGGAAGGGCTGCCGCTGGAAGAGGCGATCGCCGCCATACCCGCCAAGCGCTTGGGAAGTCCCGAGGAGGTCGCCGCGCTGGTGGCTTTCCTGATGTCGGAAGACGCCGGCTATATTACCCGCCAAGTCATTTCGGTGAATGGAGGCTTATGTTGAACCGTCGCGTGGTGGTGACCGGTATGGCCGGCTTTTCGCCCATCGGCAACGATTGGGACGGGATACGCGCCCGTTTGATGGCTCGGCATTCGGGCATAAAGTATTTGCCGGAGTGGGAGAAATATAACGGCCTGCTGACCAAGCTGGGCGGTCCGGTGGAGAATTTCACTTTGCCCGGCCATTACAACCGCAAGAATACCCGCAGCATGGGTCGCGTCTCGTTGATGGCGACCCGTGCCACGGAACTGGCGATGACCGATGCCGGACTGCTCGGCGATCCCGTCATCAGCGGCGGGCGCACCGGCGTGGCTTACGGATCATCGGTGGGCTCGACCTCGGCCGTTGCCGAATTCGGCAAAATGCTCATCAATCAGGACATTGGCACTCTCAACGCCACCACTTATCTGAAGATGATGGGGCATACCACCACAGCCAACATAGCCGTATTCTTTCAGGTGCGCGGCCGGGTGATCCCCTCCGTCAGCGCCTGCACCTCCGGTAGCCAGGGTATCGGTTTTGCTTACGAGGCCATCAAGTTCGGCCAGCAGGATGTGATGCTGGCGGGCGGGGCGGAGGAACTTTGCCCGACCATGGCGGCGCTGTTCGATGCCTTGTATGCCGCCAGTACCCGCAACGACGCGCCCGAGCTAACACCGCGCCCCTTCGATCGCGATCGCGATGGGCTGGTGATAGGCGAGGGCGCTTGCACTTTGGTACTTGAGGAACTGGAACATGCCCTGGCGCGTGGAGCCAATATCTATGCCGAGGTGGCGGGCTTCGCCACCAATGCCGACGGCGCCCACGTCACCCAGCCGAACGCCGACACCATGCAGGTGGTGATGCGCATGGCCTTGCGGGACGCGGGCCTGGAGCCCGGTCAAATCGCTTATATCAGCGCCCACGGCACGGCGACCGAGCAGGGCGATATTGCCGAGAGTCATGCCACACACGTGGTGTTCGGTTCCAAGACGCCTGTCAGCAGCCTGAAAGGCTATACCGGACACACCCTGGGTGCCTGCGGCGCCCTGGAGGCGATGGTCGCGATTCAAATGATGCGGGAAGGCTGGTTTCATCCCAATATTAACTTGGATCATGTCGACCCACGTTGCGCCGAACTCGATTACATCACCGGCGACGGACGGCGGCTAGATGCCGAAACTATCGTCAGCAATAACTTCGCTTTCGGCGGCATCAATACCTCCCTGGTTTTCCGCCGCTGGGACGCCTGAGGCGATTATGGATGCTTTCCGCGCGCCGGCTTCATCGGCCGGCGGCCAGGAAACCCGATTGAGTTTTACGCTCGAGCATTGGTGTCTTTGGCGATCGGAGTTAGCCTCGACGACTGGTTGCTGGCCGGGCGGTGAAATCCTGCCGTGCAACGGGGGCCAAGCCGATGTCAGCTTCATGCCGTTGATCCAGAGACGCCGATTGTCGCCCTTGGCCATGGCCGCCTGCGCGGTGGCTTGGCGTTGCCGACAGCTAGGCGGCGACATGCCGGCGGTGTTCTACTCGAGTCACGGCGAAAGCCAGTATTATTTCGAAATGTTGGACGGCATGGCTCAGGGCGAACGACTCTCTCCCACGCGCTTCAGTCTGAGCGTGCACAACGCCATCGCCGGCCAGTTCGGTATTCATGCCGAAAGTCATCTGCCCTATATGTGTTTGGCCGGCGGAACGGAAGGTTTGTTTGCGGCCTTCCTGGAGGCGGCCGGCATGCAGCTTGAAGTTCCCAAGGTCATGGTGGTTTTTTACGAGCAGCCCTTGCCTGAGGTTTGGCAGCCCTATCTAGCCGCGTCTAAAACCACTTGGGCCTTGGCCATGGTCATGGCTAGGGGCTGCGAATCAGGAAACCAGTTGAATCTGATTCGCGAGCCGGCCGGCGATACGGCCGAAGCGGAAAGCGGCGAACCTAGCCTGATTCGGGCTATCCTAAGCGGCCAGAGGAGCGGAGGCTGCCGGCTCGAACGTTCGAATTGGCGCTGGAGCCTGGGCGATGCTTGAACGTATCAATTACTACTGGCGCTTGTTCGGTACCGGCCTGAGTTTCTTCGTGTTCGGCGCGGCTGGCGTGTTGTTCTGGGGGATGCTGTTTCCCTTGTTCGAGAGATTCCTCGGTACTGGCATTGAAAAGAAGCGGCGCTCGCGATTCCTGATGAACCGCGTTTTCCGGATTTACATGAATTTCATGCGCAGCATCGGCATCCTGGACTATGAGGTGCATGGCGCGGAGCGGCTCGATGCCGCGGGCAGGCTGATCGTCGCCAACCATCCCTGCTTGCTGGACATCGTGTTTCTGATTTCCCATATCAAGAACGCCACCTGCATCGTCAAGCCCGCCTTGATCGCCAATCCCTTCATGCGCATCCCGATCAATGCCATGGGCTATATTTATGCCGAGGATCCAGAGGTCGTGATGAATCATTGTGTGGAGGAACTACGCGAGGGCGGCTCGCTGATCGTCTTTCCCGAAGGCACGCGGACGACGCCCGGCAAACCGATCAAGTTCCAGCGCGGTGCCGCCGCCATTGCCTTGCGGGCCGGCGCCAAGATTCTACCCATCACGATAGACTGTTCGCCGACCACGTTAACCAAGCAGGAAAAATGGTATCAGATACCCCAAAAGAAGTTTACTTTAAGCCTGCATGTGGGCGATGATATTGAGTTAAGTCCGATTCCCGAAGACGCCGAACGCTCCATCGAGACCCGGCGCGTCACCCGGCAATTGGAAAATTATTTCATTGAGCAGCTGGCACGCCATGGAAAATTTTGAAACCGAGCTTAGACGGCTGATGACGAGTGATATTTTGGGTGTCGGTTTTGTCGTATCGCAATTGGAAACAACAACTGTATGAAGACCCAAGAAGAAATATTTAACACCTTGAAAAAGATCATGTCGGAAATGTTCGAACTGGCGGCGGACGACATCGTTCCGAACGCCAATTTGAAAGACGATTTGGATATCGACAGCATCGATGCCGTGGATTTGATGGTCAGGCTGCGGGACATCACCGGCAAGCGCATCAATCCCGAGGATTTCAAGAACGCGCGCACCATTCAGGACGTGGTCGATACCGTCTATCGCATCAACGCGGCCTAACCATCATGGTACTTGTAAATATTTCGGATCATAACTTTCGCTGTAAACCCTCATGCTTAAGGCGTCGCTGAATAGCCTGATCTGGGCGATGACGATCAGCTATCCCTTCCTGGTCTGGTTTTCGTTGGATTATTTTCAGCCCCGTTTCGTGGCCTTGTCCTTGGCTGGTCTTTTCCTGCTGCGCTTCGTCGTCAGAGGCACGAATCAGTCCACCGGCGGGCTGTGGGCTTGGCTAATGCCGGCCGGTGCATTGTTTCTGCTGGCTGTCGCGCTGGTCAACGAGACCAGTTGGCTGTTGGCTTACCCGGTGTTCGTCAGCTTGGCGTTTTTTGCCGTGTTTTCCTTCAGCCTAGCCTATCCGCCGACGGTGGTGGAGCGTTTGGCGAGGCTGGACGATCCCAAGTTGCCTCCCAAGGGCGTGGCCTATACCCGCAAGGTGACCCAGGTGTGGAGCGCGTTTTTCCTGGGCAATGCCGCGTTGTCGCTGGCGACCGTCTGCTATGGTGACCCGTGGCTGTGGAGTCTCTACAACGGTTGCGTGTCCTATGTGCTGATGGGCTTGTTGATGGCGGGCGAAATGGCCGTGCGCCGCAGAGTCAGGGCAAGCTATTGAGCGATTCTCTACAAACAGACCAGCCGGCGGTATTGTTGCCCGAGGTGCTTGGCGTCCAACCGACGGAAGACGGGGCGATTCTGAGCCTGCGCATCCCAGATGATCTGGCTTATTTCGAAGGTCACTTCGATCAAATCGCCATCGTGCCCGGCGTGATCCAGATACAATGGGCGGTGCATTATGCTCGGCAATACCTGGGGCTTGCGCAAGTGTTCGGCCACATGGAATCCGTCAAATTCAAGGAACTCTTGTTGCCAGGACAGTGCTGCGAGTTGGACTTGCGTTATATGAAACAGGCATCTAAATTGGAATTCCGCTTTCGCTCCGAAAACGCGGAATATAGTTCGGGTAGAATTTATTTTCATGAAGATGTCGTTTAATCCCTGCCTGCTGATACCCGTTTACAATCACGAAGGTCCGCTGCCGACTATTGTTGAACGCTTGGTATCGTGCCAGTTGCCCTGCATCCTGGTGGATGATGGTAGCAGCGAAGCCTGCGCCGAAGTCATCCGTGGCCTGGCTAGCCAATATTCCTGGGTACAAGCCATACGCCTGGACGCCAACCGTGGCAAGGGCGGGGCGGTGAAGGCGGGCATCCTGCATGCCAAAAGCCAAGGCTTTTCGCATGCGCTGCAAATCGACGCCGATGGCCAGCACGATCTGGACGATCTGGGAAAATTTCTGGCCGCCGGCCGCGAAAACCCTAGCGCGGTCATTATTGGCCAGCCCATCTTTGACGACTCCATCCCTAGGCTCCGCTATTACGCCCGTTATCTGACCCATGTCTGGGTCTACATCAACACCTTGTCCTTGCAAATTCCGGATGCGATGTGCGGTTACAGGCTCTATCCGTTTGACGCATGCGTGAGGTTGATCGAAACCACCGTCTTGGAAGAGCGCATGGCCTTCGATGTAGAGATCCTGGTTCGGCTTTACTGGCTGGGCGTGCCCGTGGTGTCGATTCCAACTCGGGTGGGTTATCCGCAAGACGGCGTGTCGCATTTTCGCGGTTGGGAGGATAACCTGCGTATCAGCCTGACCCATGCCCGCCTGTTTTTCGGCATGCTGGTACGTTTACCCAAGCTGCTGGCCAGGCATTTTCGATGAGTTCGAAGCTCGCTGCTCCGCATTGGGCCTCGGTGGAGGAGACCAGCCTAATCTGGGGTATACGTACCCTGGTGTGGATTTACCGGATATTCGGCCGTTGGGTGTTTCGCCTGATTTTGCGCCCGGTCGTCAGCTATTACTTCCTGACCGGAAAGACTGCCCGCGAAGCCTCGCGCGACTATTTGCGCCGACTGGGACACTATTACCCGGAACTGGGGTTGTCCGACGGCTGGTGGCTGAGCTACCGCCATTTCCTCAGTTTCGGCGAAACCTTGCTGGATAAGATCGTCGCCTGGATGGGGCGCATTGATCCCAGTCAAGTCGATTTTCCCAACCGCCCGCTGTTACTGGAGATGGTAGCGCAGAAACGGGGTGCCATGATACTCAGCGGCCATATCGGCAATCTGGAACTTTGCCAGGCGATCGCCAATCTGCGCGGCGACGTCCGTCTCAATATCCTGGTGCATACCCGGCATGCCGAGAAATTCAACCGTTTACTGGGTGGCGGCAAGGCAAGCGCAACCATCAACCTGATTCAGGTCACCGAATTGAATCCCTCCGTCGCCATCGAGTTGCAGGAGAAAATCGAACGCGGCGAATTTCTGGTGATGGTGGGCGACAGAATACCTGTGAAAGGCGGCCGCACGGTGCGGACAAAATTCCTCGGCGAGGACGCCGAATTTCCGCAAGGACCGTATTTGCTGGCCTCGCTGCTGCGTTGCCCGGTGTATACCTTGTTCTGTTATCCGGTAGGCGGACGCTTCCGTATCCATCTGGAGCCTTTCGCCGATGCCATCCGCATCCCGCGCACCGAGCCGCAACGCCAGGAAATGCTGGAAGCCCTAGCCCGGCGTTATGCCGAATGCCTGGAAGCTCATTGCCGCGCCGCGCCGTTGCAGTGGTTCAATTTTTTCCCCTTTTGGACCCCATCGGCAGGCAAGCCGGATTCGGAGGCGTCGCAATCATGATACGCGGCGAAGTGGAATTGATCGTGCCTTTTCACGATATCGATATGCTGAAAATCGCCTGGCATGGGCATTACTGCAAATATATCGAGATCGCCCGTTGCGCGATGCTGGATAAGATCGATTACGGCTACATGGCGATGGTCGCCACCGGCTACGTCTGGCCGATCGTCGATCTGCAATTACGTTTCGTGCGTCCGGCGCGGTTCGAGCAGCGTATCCGGGTATCGGCTGAACTGGTCGAGTGGGAATACCGGATGAAGATCAAGTACCTGATCGCCGACGCCGAAAGCGGTGAAGTGCTAGCCAAGGGACACACCATACAGGCGGCCGTCGACAGCGCCAGCGGCGAAATGAGCTACGCTTCGCCCGCCGTTTTTCTGGAAAAGCTCGGGATCAAACCCGATGCCCCGTAGCCGGTTTCTAGTTTTTTTTATTCCGGTTCTGGTCTGGCTGGGCTGGTATTTTCTGCCGGATGCTCCGCCGCTTTGGGCATTGATCAAACATTGGCGCATCACCCTGACCATGGCTTTCGGCTCCTTCGTCGCCGGCGCCACCAGCGAGGCGGGCGGTGCGGTCGCCTTCCCTGTGTTCACCAAGATGCTGGCCATTCCGCCCATGCACGCCAAGTTGTTTTCCCTCGCAACGCAGAGCGTAGGCATGGGCTCGGCGCTATTGACCATTTTGTTGTTGCGCATCCGGGTCGAATGGCGGGCCGTGATCTGGGTGGTGCTGGGCTCCGTGCCCATGTTGCCGGTGGGTTTTGCCTTGGCCGATCAGTTGCCGGTCAGTGCGGTGCGGATATTGTTTACCGTGGTGCAAAGCAGTTTTGCGCTGGCCCTGTGGTGGCATAACCGGGACAGGGATAGCGACCGTAATGAAGGTCTGCCGCGTTTCGGTAGGCTGGAAAAAATCACGCTGTTGGGTTTCGGCATGATAGGCGGCCTGATCAGCGGATTGTTGGGCAGCGGCCTTGAGATCATCGTGTTTTCGGTATTGGTGCTTTGGTTTCGGCTCTGCGAGAAGGCCGCGACGCCGACCGTGATCGTGATGATGGTGCTGACTACCTGGTCGGGGTTCGCGATGATTCTAGTGACCGGGCAGTTTGCGCCGCCGGTCAGCGAATACTGGCTGGCCGCGGTTCCCATCGTGGTGGTGGGCGCGCCATTCGGGGTGTATGTGTGTTCGTGCATGTCCAGGATGCTGGTGGTCAGGGTCTTGATTGCGTTGATTCTGGCGGAGCTGGTGTCATCCCTGGCGCTGATTCCGTTGAATACTGAAATCGCCGTCGCCTCGGCCGCGCTGTTCCTGGGGTTTTCTTGCGTGTATTATCTGATGTACCGTTCGCGGCGCTATGTTGAATAGTGCGCTCACCGTTTTCGAAATCTTTTGCATGAGGATATGCCTATGTTCAGAAAAAATGCCATTTTGATGCTGCTTGGCCTGGCCGTTTTGGCGGGATGTAATAAAGACCTGAAGACCGACCAACCCGCTGCCAGCGTCCAACCCGCTCAGGTCTACTACACCCAGTTCAGCCTGTATGAAGAGAAGGATCATTTCCGCACCACCAATTACCGCATAGGCACCCTGATTCCCATCAATACCGCCGTCACGTTGCAGGCCATGGGGGGCGATGAAGCGGAGCTGAGATTGGTCGATAGCGGGCGGCCCTTGACCATTGAAAACGTGCGGAAATTTACCAAGGACGAGATGCCTATCGCCTTCAGCAAGATCGCCGCTACCACCAAGGTCGATCTCAATCAGTTCAGCGCAGCCGAGCGCGAGAGCATCTTGGAGGGGCAGGTCACGAAAGGCATGAGCAAAAAAGCCGTGCTGGCCGCCATCGGCTACCCGCCCCAACATGTGACGCCGTCGCTGGATAGCAACGACTGGACTTACTGGTCTAATCGCTTCAATCGTTTCGTTGTAAAATTCAAAAACGACAAGGTGGATAGCATTGTTCACTAATGCCGATATTCCAGGCCGCTGCGATGTCGTGGTCATCGGCGGCGGCCCGGCGGGTTCCAGCGTCGCGGCCTTGCTGGCCAAGCAAGGCGTCGAGGTGGTGGTGCTGGAAAAGGTCAGCCACCCCCGGCCGCAAGTCGGCGAGAGCCTGATTCCGCATTTCTGGAAATACGCCGACCAGACCGGCGCCTCGCCGCTGATCGAACGGGAAGGCTTCGTCGCCAAGGCCGGCGGTATCGCGGTCTGGAACGGCAAGATAAGCCGCATCGCCTTTTCCGAATTCGGTTTCACCCGGCCCGCCCTGCATGTGGAGCGGGATGTGTTCGACGAACTGCTGTTAAAAAACGCCGAGAGCCAGGGGGCGAAAGTGTTTCAGCAGGTCGCCGTCCGCGAGGCCGATTTAGGCCTGGATTACCCGCAAGTGAAATATCTGGATAGGCGCGGCGGCGATGCGATCGAAGGCAGCATAGTCTGCCGCTTCGTGATCGATGCCAGCGGTTCATCCGCATTGCTGGCGGGGCAGTTCAAGTCCAAGCGGCTGGTGGATTCGCGGATGCGCTTCCTGTCCTTGTGGGGGCATTTCAAGAATTCCCGCTATGTCGCCGCCGATGGCCGCAGCTATGCCGCAACCGAGGTCGGCGAAGTCAAACCCGTCACCTTCGTCACCTCCTTCGAGGACGGCTGGATCTGGCACATCGCGATGCGCCAATACACCAGCGTCGGGCTGGTGATCAACACCGACAAGGCTCGGGCGATGGGCAATGAGCAGCGCGAAGGCTTCTTCCTGGACACCTTGAAGACCGCGCCTTACATCGACAAATTACTGGACAAGGCAGAGTATCTGCCGGATTTCTTCAGTCAAAGGCCGGATTATTCCTATTACTCCACCCGGTTGTGCGGAGAGAACTTTTACTGCATAGGCGACGCCGCGTCCTTCGTCGATCCCATATATTCCCATGGTGTACTGAACGCCTTTTACAACGCCTCGATGACCGCCTTGGCGATCACGGAATCCCTGAAAGACCCAAGCTACCGTGTCCGCCACGCCCAACTTTGCGAGAACCGCATCCGGCAATTTTACGGTTTTTCGCGCTCGCTGGCGCTGGGCGAATTCGGCGGCGACGGCGTGGATTCGGAACTGGTACGGCGCTTCATGCGCCAGGTGCCGCCGGTGGAATTGGAGTTGATGCTGGCCGCCTCGGCCATGTCGGAACGCTCGGAGAATTTCCTCCGGCTGGCGCAAGACGCCGGACTCAGTCTGCATCCCACCCGCGCCAAGGCGCATTTCATGGAAGCCTTGGCGCTTTAGTCTCGGGGTTTCGGGCATTTTTGGGGAATTGTGTATAAATTTTATGGCTGCCGTTCTCACCGGGATAAGCAAACGTTACAATTAGCCTCTAAACTTGATCCAAAGAGGCCTATCAATGACCGACCACCGTTCCGACGACGGCAGCAAAAAGGTTAAAAACATCGCTGCAGTATTGTATTTGCTGGTGCTGACTTTTCTGGTCGGCGGCTCTTATCTCAATCAGCAACGCGCCAACACCGCATCGGCGGCATCGGCAAACGCCGCCAAACCCTAAAAGTTAAACATAGTTGAATTTCCGGCGCATGCCATTGCGCCGAAATTGACATCATTCAACAACAACAGTACCTTAGCGGACTTTTTTTAGAAGCCGTCTTCAAAACCTGACACAAGAGCCATTAATGGAAGAATTTCATCGCATCAGCCGTCTACCGCCTTACGTTTTTAATATCGTCAATGAGCTGAAAGCCAAGGCGCGAGCCGAGGGCGAGGATATTATCGATTTGGGCATGGGCAACCCGGACCAGCCCACTCCGCAGCACATCCTAGACAAGTTGTTGGAAGTCGCTCAGCGTGGCGAGACTCACCGCTATTCGGTTTCCAAGGGTATTCCCCGGTTGCGGAAGGCGATTTGCGGCTGGTACAAGAAACGTTTCGATGTCGACCTGGATTACAATACCGAGGCCATCGTCACCATCGGCTCCAAGGAAGGCTTGTCGCATCTGGCCTTGGCGACGCTGGGACCGGGCGATGTGGTGCTGGTGCCGAATCCTGCTTATCCTATCCACCCTTACGGCGTGGTGATCGCCGGCGCGGACATTCGCCATGTGCCGCTGACGCCGGGCACCGATTTCTTCGAGGAACTGCGCAAGGGCATCGCCGAGTGCTGGCCCAAACCGAAGATGCTGATCCTGAATTTTCCGGGCAATCCGACTTGTCAGTGCGTGGAACTGGATTTCTTCGAGAAGGTGGTGGCGATCTGTAAGGAACACAATATCTGGATCGTGCATGACATCGCCTACGCCGACATCGTGTTCGACGGCTATGTGGCGCCGTCGATTCTACAGGTGCCGGGCGCTAAGGACATCGCCGTGGAATTCTTCTCGCTGTCGAAGAGCTATAACATGCCCGGTTGGCGGGTGGGCTTCATGTGCGGCAATCCCTCGCTGGTTTCCGCCTTGACCCGCATCAAATCCTACATGGATTACGGCACCTTCACGCCGATCCAGGTGGCGGCGATTACCGCGCTGGAAGGTCCGCAGGATTGCGTCAAGGAAATTTGCGACATGTACCGTCTGCGGCGCGACGTGCTGTGCGACGGCCTGAACGCGATGGGCTGGCATGTCGAGAAGCCCAAGGCCACCATGTTCGTCTGGGCCAAGATTCCGGAAGCCTATCGGGAGATGGGGTCCATCGAATTCGCGAAGAAGTTGATCATAGACGCCAAGGTGGCGGTGTCGCCGGGC
>JAJRDU010000321.1 GCA_028748685.1 Methylococcaceae bacterium | reverse complement strand
TTATGTTTCCGCCACGCCAAGCACTTATGAAAAAGAACATTCCGGCGCGGTGGTGGAACAGGTGGTCAGGCCGACCGGATTGGTCGATCCGCTGGTCGAAGTGAGACCGGCGACGACCCAGGTTGACGACCTGCTGTCGGAGATCAACAAGCGCATCGCTGTTCGGGAGCGGGTGCTGGTCACCACGCTGACCAAGCGCATGTCGGAAGACTTGACCGATTATTTGATGGAGCACGGCATCAAGGTGCGCTATCTGCATTCCGACATCGAAACCGTGGAGCGGGTGGAAATCATCCGCGACTTGCGGCTGGGCGTGTTCGACGTTCTGGTCGGCATCAACCTGTTGCGGGAAGGCTTGGACATACCCGAGGTGTCGCTGGTGGCGATCCTGGATGCAGACAAGGAAGGTTTCCTGCGCTCATTGACTTCGCTGATCCAGACCATAGGCCGCGCCGCCCGCAACGCCAACGGCAAGGTGATACTCTACGGCGATAAGATTACCCGTTCGATG
The DNA here is from genome assembly GCA_028748685.1 of Methylococcaceae bacterium. Taxonomy (GTDB): domain Bacteria; phylum Pseudomonadota; class Gammaproteobacteria; order Methylococcales; family Methylomonadaceae; genus Methylomonas. The sequence continues at coordinate 21,955 of JAJRDU010000321.1, read as the reverse complement.
CAGCAGGCCATCGACGAAACCGAGCGCCGTCGAAACAAGCAGATCGCCTTTAACAAACAACATAACATCCAGCCCAAAACCATCTTCAAATCGGTCACCGATATTCTGGAACTGTCGATTCCCGGTTCCGGCGGTTCGATTTCCAGTGCTAGAGCCAAGGTCGCCGAGCCTTCCGTCGAATACAAGGCCATGAAGCCGAAGCAAGCCGCAAAACTGTTGAAACAGCTGGAGGAGAAAATGTATCAACACGCCAAAAACCTGGAATTCGAGGATGCGGCGCGGGTCAGGGATCAGATCAAGTTGCTACAGGCTGAGATGGTGGTGTGAGGGTGAGGATATAATAGTTGCACTGAGGAAATGGAGAAGAGAGGTAAAACATGTCTACAGCCTGGGCGGGTGGCGCCGACGCCATTGCCGAACGTATGGAAAAAATGACCGAACTTTTCGTGGCCGAAACCCGGAAAGCGATCTATAAAGGCGAATCGGCCACGCATTGCGAGGAATGCGGCGAGCCGATTCCCGAAGCGAGAAGAATGGCGATTGCCTGCCAATGTTGCTTGCCCTGTCAAACCAAGCTGGAGAAAGCGGGTAAATAGACAAGGATGATTCTTAAATTGATCTACCCGTTGTCGATCGATTTCAGCTCACGGCCCGGTGTGGGAACGCAGGCTGTACAATTTGCGGATAGCCCTCTCAGTTCGTCAATTATGACGCTATCGCCGCTTCTGCCTCGGTTTTAATGACGGCTGCATGTCTTTGCTCGCCCTTGCCGATCTCCAGCAAATCCCAGAACAACAAGCCACCGCCGGCCGCGGTCATCAAGCCGAACACCATGCGCCAGATCATCGCCTGCATGAACCAGGGGTGATTTTGGGCGGCGAAATAGCCGGCCCAGGTCGAGCCTTCCACGGCTCGTTCGATGAAGGATTGTTCGTAACCGGCGATCAGCAAGGCCACGGTCATGCCCAGTACGCCCAGATTTAGCAATATGCAGGCGGTTTTCCAGCGCCAGCCGTTGGCCAAGTCGCCGCCCATCCAGACGTTGCCGCGCGCCTGCTGCGCCGCCAGGTAGAAGAAGGCGATATTGATGGTGGCGTAAGCGCCGAAGAAGGCCAGGTGGCCGTGCGAGGCCGACCATTGGGTGCCGTGGGTATATAGATTGATCTGCGGCAGGGTATGCATGAAGCCCCAGACGCCGGCACCGAGAAAGTTGCCGAAGGCATGGGCGATAATCCAGGCCAGGGCAGGGTGGTTACTGTTTTTGAATCTATGCACGCCGGAATCGTAAATCGAGTGCACCACCATCGCCACCAGCGGAATCGGTTCCAGAGCCGAAAAGAAACCGCCGATGGTGAACCAGTATTCCGGCGTGCCTATCCAGAAATAATGATGGCCCAATCCCAAAATACCCGAGCCGAACATCAGCGCTACCTCGATATACAGCCAGGTCTGCACCACTTTCCGGCGCACGCCCAGCAGTTTCATCAGGCTCCAGGCCATGATGCAGCCGACCAGTACTTCCCAGGTGGCTTCCACCCATAGATGGATTACCCACCACCACCAGTATTGATCAACGGAAATGTTGGTGACATAAAACATCCCGGCGGTGTACAAGCCGGCCAGCGCCACTAAGTCCAGCGTCAATACGCCGGCGATGCCCGACCATTTGCCGGCGGAAAAAGTGGCGGCGACGTTGTAAAAGAAGATCAGCATCACCACGACGATGCCGATGTCGGCCCAGCGCGGGGCTTCGATGTATTCACGGCCTTCGTTGATCAACCACAGCGAGGTGTCGTTGCCGGCGCCGAATTGAATCAACAGATACACCAGCACCACAACGGTGACCGCGCCGGTCAGTACCCAGAATGCCAGTTGCCCCCATTTCAGGCCGACGATGGGTACACCGCTTTCGTCTTCCAGAAACCAGTACACCGAGCCGATGAAACCGTATAGCATCCACACCACCATGGCGTTGATATGCACCATGCGGTTGACGTTGAAATCCAGGATTTCGTACAAAAAGCTGGGAAATAGAAATTGCAGGCCCGCCAGTAAACCGAACAGCAATTGCGCCATGAACAACACCATGGCGACGGTAAAATAATGCACCGCCAGTTTTTGGCCGCCGCTTAGGAAAGGATTGGCCATCAACTCGGCATGGCGTTGCTTGCAGCCTGCCCAACAGACAGCGGCTTTTTCTTGATAGGCTAGGATCGTCATCTGTTATTCCTCTTCGCCGATGGCTTTGAAGTTATGCGGGAAACCGTTGGTGTCGATGGCCGACATCCATTTCAGGAAGGCGACGATGCCTTCAGCCTCCTGCTGGGTAATATCCAGATTCGGCATCTTGCGGTTGGAACCGTAGGTGCGGGTGTTCTTTTCGGGATCGAGCAGAAAGTTGACCATCAAGGATTCGCGCGATTCTTTCGCGCCCCAGCCCTGATCCAGCCAGGCCTTGGTCAGATCCGGCGCGTAATAGGCGCCATTGCCGAGCAAGGTATGGCAGTTCATGCAGTTCTTGGCCTGCACGGTTTTCTTGCCTAGATCGACCAGTTTTTCCGATTCTTCTTCATTCAAAGTTTTGCCGAATAGCGGCGCATCGTCGCCGATCACCGGTTGATAGCGCTGTTTGCTCTTGTCGAAGCGGTAGCTGACGTCCTTGTTGATGACGCTGTAAGCTTGCACCCTGGAACTGCCGGCGCTGATTTGTTTCATCGAATCGAAGGTTAAGACTACCAGCAGCACAAAGGAACCACCGGTCACCCAGATCGCGGTTTTCTTCCAGAATGTTTCCGATGCCCAGCGTGGGATTTGTTCGGTCATGCTAACCTCCGGGATGATGTGAGTGATCGGATTCGTCGGAGTGGGTGGCGACGCATAGGCGCCAGATGACATAAGGCATGCAGCCGTAACCCACGACCATCAAAAAGGACAATGTCAGCCAGTAGCCGTTGAAGTGGTTGATTTGGCTAAACACAAAAACGGTAAGCAGCAATGTCAGGTAAACAAGGCCCGCGCCCAGTTGAAACCGATATTGAGAAGTGATTTTTGCCCAGGCGAAAAGGCCTGCATATAAAGCGCCCAGCAAGATAATCATGGCTGCGCTAAAAAAGCTTAGAAAGAAGTCGGCCAGTGCTACTGGCTCGATCAGCATGGGGATGTTTCAGATCGTAACGAATCTTTTAACATATAAATCTCCAATATCTTCGTTAAAAGTGTAGTCGTTCTTTTCCTATATTGCTACACAATTTGAACACACTGGGGTCGTTTGGGTAAGGCTTAGCGAACTCCTTTTGTCTGGATTTGCGGATAATATTTTTTCGGCTGTTGCGCCATGTACTATGGCTGAAAAGTTAAGAAAACTCTGATTTAGTCCTTCGACAGGCTCAGTACCCACAGGGCATAAAGACGAACGGTAAGTGGCTGATTCCGTTCGTGGTGAGCTTGTCGAACCATGAGCGGAATCAACTTGTTCAGAGTTTCCTTAAATAGTTGCCGACCGAAGCGTCGATCGTTGATGGCTAGACGGCATTGGTCGGCAACCTGCAATTTTGTTCAGAACGGGATGAATACAAAAGCGATCACGTCGTTGCGATAAGCATCCGTAACCTTATATTCCCGGTAGCCTTTGGATACCGCCATGCCCAGTACGTAATTGACGCCGTCATATTGAATCACTTTCGAGCTGCGCTGGCCGTTCGGCATCGCAAATAACGATTCGTCCAAGTTCAGGCTATCGCCAACCTTGAGTTTAGGATTATTGCTAGTCGCGATAATGTTTTTTTTCCGATCGGCGAACACCGCGAAACAGCCTTTCAATATGCAGTTTTGCTTATCGCGCGGTAGCACATCGCTGAGCATGGAATCGAATTGCGGTTCGCTGTCGAACACGATACCGATTCCGCCCAATACCGTTTTGGGATTGTCCAGATCGGTAATTGCGGCGTTGTATATATAGGTATGCTTATCCCGATACAGTGGAGTCTTTAGGAACGGCGAGACGCTATAGCTTTGGCTGTCGTTGTTTTTCAATGCGCTGGCGGCTCCGCTCAGTTCATCAACCTGGGTACCGACCAGTGACTGCTGAATTGGGTTGGACACCGCCAGAATGCGGCCGCCGTTATCGTAGACATAGAGATTGGTGTAAACCGTGTAAAGCGCGTTGATATATTCCAGGATTTCAGTGATTTGTTTTCTGGCACCGAGACCGATATCCGATTTGGCCAAATGCCGCCTGAACGCAGAGGTAAGCGCCCACCAGCGGCAATCGTTGGCGCGTTCGTATAAATTCCTATCCATGATGTCGACCGCCAGCGAAGCCAGGAAGCCGGCGTTATTCAGATGCGAGGACATCACGGTGACTTCCTGCAGGCTGCTGACCGAGGCGGTAAAAATACTGGCAATATCGGAACCGATTTGCCTGATCGCATCCAGTACCGGCATGAATTCGGCGGCGTTCTTACGGGCCGAGGCGATCTGACCGTTCAACACCAACAAGCCCAGGTCGGCGTTTATATCGGTGGAAGCCTTGCGGATGTCCCGCAATTCCCTGGGAAAGCTGCTGGCCTGATCCATGATGTCGGCGTTATTTCTGCGCGTGACCGATTCGTCCTTGCCGAAGGCCTTGTCCAGCGCGGTCATCATTTGTCCGCGCCAACCCAGGCCGTAAAACCCTTGATAACCGGAAGTCTTGCGGGTATTGATAATGTACTCGTGACGCTGGTAAGCGGAAATCCGTACCGGTTGTTCACTGTTAAAGCCAGTGGTGTCCAGAGGTAACATGCGCTGGTCGCTGCTGGCAATTACCCGGCCATCCGCGCCGAGTATCGAAATAATGCCGCTATCACCAGGCATCAAAAGGTCGTCAAAAATTCCGTGCATCTCGTCGTCGAAGCGAAAACACAGGCACAAAACCCCCAATACTGCTGAATTTTTGTGATCGGTCTGGGTAATCTTGCAGGAATAAATCAGTGAATGGCGGCGGTTGGCCTGCAAATCGGAATATCGGAAGGTTTCGACATAGTCATCCTGGCTGGCTAGCGTTTTGGCCAACAAAGGATCACTGGAGAGGCTGATGCGATTGTTTTTGTCCAGATGTGCCTTGACCTGTCCGTGGGTGTCGAAGACGATGATTTCGTCGTATACACTGTATTTTTTGACGTATTCTCGCAGGCGATTCTCGATAAACTCGACCTGATTCGTGCCGGTTTGATCGGCTGCCAAGAACACGCGTATATCGTCATCGGTGGCCAGAAATCCGACATCGGCAGTACGCTCGAACAGGTTGCGTATCAATAAGTCGATAGCGACCTGAGCTTTCGAGGAATTATCCAACACCAGTTTCTGCAAGTTTTCGATCAGCAGATTGTGGGTGAGTTTTTGCTGAAGCTCGCCGAACTTGTCTTGAATTTGATGCATGTCGTCCAGTATCGTGGCGGCCACATTATGGCTGTTGATTTTGCCGATCAGGGCGATCTTGCCCCACCAGGTGTTCAGCGACGCCAGTCTACTTTCAAAGCTTTTTACATCCGGCATGGCCGACAATAATTTTGCGGTGTTGGATTCCAAGAGTGCGTTCATGAATTTTCTCGTATTATCGGAATAGCTACCTGGGACAGTCTCACATCCACTTGCGGCGAGTGACCGACGGGAATGATGTCTGGCGGAAGTTTAAACGGCGGGGTTGGACTTTGGTTCCTGTAATATCGTTTCTACCTAATCAAGATGTCATCGGAACCAATGGCGCAACCTTGCCGCGCACAACACTAAGCATTATTCATACCCAAAAGCAGAAACATTGTTATGTTTGCTCCAAGGACAGCCAGTATTTGATTGTAAACTGACAAGTTGCACCAATGGAGTGCCGATGCACGCACCAATGCGGAGATAGGACGGTTGAAAAGTGTTGGAAAAACGGTCGGTGCCAGACGGGATTGGATGGCATCTGTATGTATAGCGCGGTCGGAAGCTGAAGGTTTTGCTATCCTTAGCGTCGAAATTACACACTGGAGCACATCATGAAGCGTTGCTTGATTCTATTGATTTTACTGTTTAGCCCTTGTTTGCGGGCGGAATTCCACGAGAAAACCGTGGATTATCGGGCTGGAGATACGAAGTTGAAAGGCTATCTGGTCTGGGACGATAGCAAGGGTGTCAAGCAACCTGGCGTGCTGGTGGTGCATGAATGGTGGGGGCTGAACGATTACGCCCGCCGGCGGGCGCGGATGTTGGCGCAATTGGGTTATACCGCGCTGGCGGTCGATATGTATGGCGACGGCAAGATGAGCGAACACGGCAGCGACGCCGCTCAATTTATGAACAGCGTCGTTGAGCGCACCGGCGTATCACAGCAGCGCTTTGATGCCGCCAGGGCCTTGTTGGCGAAACAACCCTGGGTCGATTCTGGCAAAATCGCGGCGATAGGCTATTGCTTCGGCGGATCGACGGTGTTGAACATGGCGCGCTTAGGCGAGGATCTGGCCGCGGTAGTCAGTTTCCACGGCAATCTGGTGACCCAGACGCCGGCGCAACCCGGTAAGGTCAAGGCGCGGATATTGGTGTTGAACGGCGAGGATGACGGTTTTATCACGGCGGATAGCATCGCCGCATTCAAGCAGGAAATGAGTCAGGCCGGTGCCGATTACCGTTTCGTCAATTATCCTGGCGCCAAGCACAGTTTCACCAATTCCGATGCCGGACGGCTAGGCGCGGCCAATAATTTGCCGTTAGCCTATAACGCAGAGGCGGATCGGCAATCGTGGGCGGCGATGCAACAATTGTTTAAGGAAGTTTTCAAAAAATAAGCGAAGAGATTTGTTTCGGAAAGCGGCTGTGCCAAGCCTAATACAGGCGCTTCCGAAACAGCCATCCCGCGCAACTCAAACAGGCCAGGCCAATCAACGCCAGCGGCCAGTATTGATCGATCAGATCGGCGCTACTCAATCCTTCCAGGAACACGCCGCGTATGATCACCAGGAAATAGCGTAACGGGTTGATCAGCGTCAGGGTTTGCACAAACTCCGGCATATTGGCGATAGGTGTGGCGTAACCGGACAGAATCACCCCCGGCACGATCGCCAGAAAACCGCCCAACAGGCCTTGTTGTTGAGTGACCGACAACGAGGAAATCATCAGACCGATGCCGATCACCGAAAATACGTACAGCACGATGCCCAGATAAAGCGCGGCCAGGCTGCCGAGCAAGGGTATCCTGAACCAGAACACCGCCATGAAAACAATGAAGGAGGCTTCGACCACGCCGATGATCAGGCCGGGCACGGCCTTTCCGATCAGGATTTCCGCAGGCGTGAAGGGTGTTACCAGCAATTGGTCGAAAGTACCTTGTTCCCGCTCGCGGGCCACCGACAGGGCGGTGACTATCATGGTCACCACCAGCGTCAGCAGGCCGACGATGCCGGGGACGATGAACCAGCGGCTTTCCAGATTGGGATTGAACCAGGCCCTGATCTTCAGTTCCGCCGGCGGCAAGGGCTTTTGGTGCTGCCTAGCCCAGTCGATATTAAAGTCGCTGAGCACCGACTGGGCGTAGCCCAGCGCGATTTGCGCGGTATTGGAGTCGCGGCCGTCCAGCAGAATTTGTACCGGCGCCGGTTGCCGGCCAGTCAGCAAATCGCGGCTGAAATGCTGTCCAAGATGCAGCACCAGCAACACTTGCTTGCTGTCCAGCGCCTCGGCGATTTGCGCATGGCGGGTGATGCGTAGCGCTTCCTTGAAGGCCGGCGCGCCGTTGAAGCGGGCGATCAACTCGCGCGAGGCTTCGCCGGCATCTTCGTTGTAAATCGCCATCGGCACCTGATTAAGGTCGTAAGTCGCGGCATAACCGAACACGAACAATTGCACCATGGGCGGGACGATCAGCACGAAGCGGCTTTTTTTATCCTTGAGCAGATTCAAAAACTCCTTGATCAGCAAGGCGTAGATGCGCAGCCACATGGCCTACTCCAGTCGGCGCGGCGCGCGCCACAGCGCCAGTCCCAGAAACACAGCCGCCATCAGCAATAGCGCCAGCGCATTGGGAATGATGATCTCCCAGACATTGCCGGCCAGGAACACCGTCTGCAGGATGGCGACGAAATAGCGGGCGGCGATTAAATGGGTGAAAAGCTGTATCGCCGGCGGCATGCTGCCGATATTGAAGATGAAGCCCGAGAGCAGAAACGCCGGCAGGAATGTGACGATGATGGCGATTTGCCCGGCGACGAACTGATTCTTGGCGGCTATCGAAATCAGCAAGCCCATGCCTAGCGCCGCCAGTAGAAACAGGGTGCCGGCTGCCAGCAATACCCACAGCGAGCCCACAAGCGGCACCTGAAACAGAAATACCGCCATCGCGATCGATAGTAACATGCCGCCCATGCCCAGCAGATAATAGGGAATCAATTTGCCGAGCAGTACCTCGCGGACGCTGACCGGCGTGGCGATCAAGGCTTCCATGGTGCCGCGCTCCCATTCCCGCGCCACCACCAGCGCGGTCAACAGGGCGCCGATCAGGGTCATGATCACCGCGATCAAGCCCGGCACCAGAAAATTGCGGCTGCGCAAGGCGCTGTTGTACCAGATGCGCGGTTCCAGTTGCACGGCCCGAACTATGTGCAGGCCGCGCTGTTCGGCGCGGCCGTTCAGCCATTTGTCCCAGACCCCCTGAATATAGCCGGACAGCAGGCGGGCGGTGTTGGCGTCGACGCCGTCGACGATCACCTGGATAGGCGCCGGTTCATTGCCGTTCAGGCGACGGACGAAATCGGCCTGCAATTGCACGATGGCGTCGATTTTCCGAGCCCGCATTGCCCGCCGGGCGGCGGGCATGTCGCTGAAATAATGCGATTGAAAATATTCGGAATGATCGAAGCCGGCGCTGAAATCGCGGGTTTCCGGGGAAACATGTTCGATCACCAGTCCGACCGGTACCTGTCTGGCATCCAGCGATACCCCGTAACCGAACAGCAGCAGTAAAAATACCGGCATAGCGAAGGCGATGGCCAGACTGCTGGGGTCGCGCAGCACCTGCAGAAACTCCTTGCGGATCAGGCCGGACAAGCGCAGCCGCGCGGTTTGCATCAGCTTACCGCTCCGCTGGATTCCACCAGCCGGATAAAGGCTTCTTCCATGTTGTCGGTGGGCGGATGTTCGGGCCCTTGGCTGCTTTGTTTGATCTCTGCCGGCGTGCCTGCAGCCAAAATGTCGCCTTCGCGCATGATCAGCAAGCGGTCACAATATTCGGCTTCTTCCATGAAATGAGTCGTGATCAGTATCGTCACGCCTTGCGCGGCCAGCTGGTTGATGCGTGCCCAGAATTCCCGCCGCGCCAGGGGATCGATGCCGGAGGTGGGTTCGTCCAAAAACAATATTTCCGGTTCGTGCATCAAGGCGCAGGCTAGCGCCAGCCGCTGTTTATAACCCAGCGGCAGGTCGGCGCTGTCGCTATCGGAGTAGTCTTGCAGATCAAATTGTTGAAAGGCCCATTCGATGCGATCGAGCCGGCGTCGGTTGCGCAAGCCGTAGGCATGGCTGAAAAAGTCCAGGTTTTGCCGCACCGACAGTTGGCCGTACAGCGAAAACTTTTGCGACATATAGCCAATTCGGGCTCTGGCCTGGGCCGCGGCGTTGCGCAAATCCAGTCCGGCCACCCCCAAACTGCCATTGCTGGCGGGCAGCAGGCCGCACAACATCCGAAAGGTGGTGGTCTTGCCGGCGCCGTTGGCGCCCAGCAGACCGAAAATTTCACCCTGTTGGACATTGAAAGACAGTTTCTTGACCGCCTGAAAGCCGTCGAACCAGCGGTCGACGGCGTCGACCTGGATCACCGCCGCTCGGTTGGCCGGTGCCGATACGCTGTCGCTGATAGGCAGAAAACACACCGTCTCGGATTGCCGTCTGATGCCGCGATGTTCCAGCAATAGCATGATAAAAGCGTCTTCCAGTCGTGGCGCAACCGGCAGGCTTTGCAAATGGACAGCCTCGCCGAAGTAAGCCTGCCAATCAGGCTGAGCGCGAGGCCGCAACACAGTGCGCACCGCTTCGCCCTGTACCACCGCATCGATCACATCGACATGCTCGGCCAGACGTTGCCGTATCTGCCGTTTCGACAGTTGCGGGCTGGACAGCATAAAGCTGCAACCTTCGGCCAACGCATGAAATTCGGCCGGCGCGCCCTGACGCAGTATCTGGCCTTGATCCAGCAATATCACATGATCGCAACGTTCGGCTTCGTCCATGTAGGCGGTGCTGAGCAATACGCAGGTACCGAAGTCCTTTACCAGCAGCGTGATGATGTGCCACAGTTCGCGCCGCGATACCGGGTCGACGCCCACCGACGGTTCGTCCAGCAATAACAGACGTGGGCGGTTCACCAGCGTGCAGGCCAGCCCCAGTTTTTGCTTCATGCCGCCGGACAAGCGGCCGGCTAGCCGCTGATTGAATTTGGCCAGACCGGTCATTTTCATCAACTCGGTAAAGCGGTTTTGGCGTTCGATTTGATCGATGCCGTAGAGATCGGCGTAGAGATTGAGATTTTCCAGCACGCTGAGGTCTTCGTATAAACCGAAGCGTTGCGGCATGTAGCCGGTTTGCCGGTGCAGCCGGTCGGCGTCGTCGAGGGTATTCAGGCCGAAGCTCTCGATGCAGCCGCTGTCCGGCAGCAACAAGCCGGCGGCCAAGCGCAGCAGGGTGGTTTTGCCGGCACCGTCCGGGCCGACCAGCGCGGTTATCCCGCCGCTCGTCAGACGCAACGAAATGTTTTCTAGGGCCTGAACTGTTTTGCGGCCGGAAAGGAAGGCTTTGCCGACATTCCGAAAATCCAGCGCCGCTTGACTGTCGACGCTTGAATTCACGGCTTGGCTGGGCAAGCCGGTTGGTTTAGCGGCGCCTGGGCCGTATCGATAGTCACCGTTACCGGCATGCCCAGCCGCAATTGGTCTTCCGGATTACAGGCATACACCCGTAGTTGATAGACCAGACTGGTACGCAGTTCGGTGGTTTCCACGGTTTTCGGGGTAAATTCTGCGGTTGGCGAAATATAACCCACCCAGCCCGCATAGGTTTTGCCGGGGAAGCTGTCGCCGGCAATTTGTGCCGCCATGCCCGGCCGCAACTTGCCCAGGTCGGTTTCCGCGACATAAACTCTGGCCCAGACCGGGTCGATCAGCGCCAGCGTCAGCACCGGGGTTTGGGCATTGGCCATATCGCCGGGCTCCAGGATGCGGTTTTGTATCACCGCTTCCTTCGGCGCGTACAGATGCGCGTCTTCCCAGGATTTTTTCGCCAGTTGCAGGGCGGCTTCGTCGGCTTTCAGTTGCGCCTGGGCCGCCTGTATGTCTTCGCGGCGCGGGCCGATGGCGGTCAGCGAATATTGTTCTTTTAATGCCTGCAGATTCTCTCGTGTTTCGTCGTACTTAGCTTTGGCCTTGTCTACCGATTCGGCGGAAGTCAGCTTTTTTTCGACCAAGGTCTGCATACGGCTTAATTCCTTTTTTGCCAGCAACACGGCCGCTTCCGCGGCATTGACATCGTTGCCGGCCTTGCCAATTTCCTGCGGACGGGAGCCGTGCAATAACTTGTTCACGATATGCTGTTGCACTTCCAGATTGGCGGCGGCCTTGTCCCGCGCGTATTGAAAACCTTCCAAGGCTTGTATCGCCAGTAGCTGGCCTTGCTTAACCCGTTCGCCTTCCTGTACCAGAATCTGCTCGATATGCTCGGGATCGTGAAAGCTCAATTCCACCTGGCGAATGTCGATATTACCGTACAGAATTATCTGGTCGGGGCTGCGGTGATTGTCTTGCAGGTAAAAGCCGGCGATCACGATGCCCGATAGCACCAGAAAACCGATTGCCGCAATTTTGATGTTTGCCATGATTGCCACTTTCCTATGGAATCGTTCACGATTATGCAAGCCTGTGGGCGGCAATGTACTCGATAAGGCTGGCGGCTTGAAGCTTTTTCCCGATTAGAAAATTCTGGCCAGTCAAAAACGCGGATTGCCTCGGTCGAGCCATTCAACATCGCTGTCCCATTTATCGCAATCGATTCAGGTTCCGGTGGCGTTTTTGAGCGGAGCATAAGCCGCCATGAAAGCGGCCACGGCGCGCTCGACAACCGCCTGGACTTCGCTCGCACTCAGATCCGGGCGGGCATTGAATATACCCGGTTCGTAGACTTCCGATTCCAGCAATCCCCGGAAATGCGCGGCCGCCACGTTTGGGTCGGCGCGGCGCAACTGGCCGGCGTTCATGGCTTCCTCGAAAAAATGCGCGGTAAATTGCATGCCCTTGACCGGGCCGTTTTGGTAAAACAAGCGGCCGGCTTCCGGTTGATTGGCGGCCGCGGCGATCAGCATCCGCCGCGCCGCCAGGCTTTGCAAGGTCAAAAAATTTTGCATCACGCCTTCGCCGAAACGCTGCAAGGTGGCACGTAGATCGTCGGAGGGTTGCAACAATCCCAATACCTCGTTGACCTGATCCGGCAGGGTCTGAATCGGCGGATTGCCGCAGGCCGGTACTAGCAGAGAAAAAAGTTGTTCGCTATGGGCGTCGGCGGAACGGCGCGCCAGTTCCAGAAACAGCTGTTCCTTGGAGCTGAAATAGTTATACAGCGTGGCCTTGGAATGACCGACAGTGGCGGCAATTTCATCCATGGTGGCTTGCTGGAAACCGACTTTTTCGAACACCGTCTTGGCCGCATCGAGGATGGACTGACAGCGTTCTTCACTTTTTTTTCTCATTGAACTTCTCTTTATTTAACTGGCCGGGACAGTTTCGATTGACAGAAGGATTCTGTCAAATATATTCTAAACTGAACGGTTCAGTTATAAAACTGCCGTGCAATTCCTTGCCTGCCGAGATTATCCGTCATGACGACATCCAAATATTTTTCCTTCCGCTTATCGATACAGCGCGGCATTGGCCGCACGGCCTTACTGAGTGCCGTTTTTGCCGTATTGGCGATTTCCGCCGGCCTGGTCTATTTACGGGCCGCGCCCGAGCAAGTCGAGCCCGCTCGGCAGCCAAATCCAGCCTTGACGGTGACCCGCACCGTACCGCAATGGCGGCAATGGCCGGCGACTATCGAAGCAACGGGCACTATCGCGCCCTGGCAGGAAGCCATCATAGGGGCGCAGTTGTCGGGGCTGAGGCTGATCGACGTGAAGGTCAATGTTGGCGATGTGGTTAAGCGCGGACAAGTGCTGGCGCGTTTCGATGCGGACATGCTGGCGGCCGATCTGGCCCAGCTCAAGGCCAATTTGGCCCAGGCCCAGGCTACCGCATCGCAGGCCGAAACCAATAAGCAGCGGGTGTTGAAGTTGAAAAACGCAGCCAGCCTCAGTCAGCAGGAGATCCTGCGTTATGAAACCGAGGCGGAAACCTCCCGCACCCAGGTCGAAGCAGTCAAGGCGCAACTGGCCGCCAAACAATTGCAATTGAAATATACCGAAGTGTTGGCGCCGGACGACGGCGTGATCAGTGCCCGCCAGGCGACGCTGGGCGGCGTGGCCGCCGGTGGCCAGGAATTGTTTCGTTTGATACGCCAGAATCGGCTGGAATGGCGCGGCGAACTGACTGCGGCGCAAATGGCGCAAAGCCGGCCTGGCCAGCTCATAACGTTGAGCCTGCCCGACGGCGGCAGCGCCGAAGCCAGTTTGCGGCAACTGGCCCCGACCCTGGACGAGCAATCCCGTTTGGGTATCGTCTATGCCGATCTGCTGCCCGGCGGCAAGGCGCGGGCCGGCATGTATGCCGTAGGCCGTATCGTGCTTACGAAAAGTCCGGCATTGACGGTGCCGGCCGCCAGCTTGGTGATTCGCGACGGCCGCGGCTATGTGTTGAAACTGCAAAATGACGATACCACCGCGCCGGTGGCCTTACAGCCGGTGGAGGTTGGCCGCCGGCAGGGCGCCGAGATCGAGATTGTCCGAGGGCTGAGCGAAACCGACCGTATCGTCGTTCAGGGTGCGGGTTTCTTGAATGATGGCGACCTGGTGCGCATCGTTCAGGATGCGGCCGGCAGCGAGGGATAAGCGATGAATCTGGCAACTTGGTCCATCCGTAATCCCATTCCGGCGATTCTGCTGTTTTTGTTGCTGTCTCTGGCCGGATTGCGCGGCTTTCAGCAATTGTCGATACAAAGCCTACCGGATCTGGATTTGCCCGCCGTGATCATCAAGCTGAATCAGCCTGGCGCGGCGCCGGCTCAGCTGGAAACCGAGGTGGCGCGCAAGGTTGAGGATTCCGTCGCCACCTTGTCCGGCCTCAAGCATATCCGTACTTCGATCACCGACGGTCTGGTGCAGATCAATGTCGAATTCGTGCTGGAGAAAAAACTGTCGGATGCCTTGATCGAAACCAAGGATGCCGTCGACAGGGTACGCTCCGATTTGCCGACCAGCGTACTGCAACCCAGTGTCAGCGCCGTGATTGTCGGCGGCGCGCCGACGCTAACTTATGCCATCGCCTCGTCGCGTCTGGACGAGGAAGCCTTGTCCTGGTTCGTCGATGATACGGTCGGCAAGATTATGTCCGGCGTGCCGGGGGTTGGCCGCTTCGAGCGCTTGGGTGGCGTGCAGCGCGAGGTGCAGGTGGAAGTCGATCCGGTGCGTTTGGCGTCGCTGGGCGTGACCGCCACCGACGTTTCCAGGGCGCTGAAGCAGGTGCAGCAGGAATCTTCCGGCGGACGCGGTAATCTCGGTTTGGCCGAGCAATCGTTTCGAACCCTGGCGACGGTGCGGCAAGCTTCGGAATTGGCGGCCTTGCCGGTGGCCTTGGGCAATGGTCGCGACGTGCGCCTGGATCAGGTTGCCACGGTCCGCGACACGATAGCCGAACGCACCCAGCTGGCCCTGCTGGACGGCAAGCCGGTGATCGGCTTCAACGTCTACCGCGCCAAGGGTTTTGACGAAAGCCGTGTCGCCGAGGCGGTGCAACAGGCGCTGCAACGCTTGCGGGATAATGATCCCAGCATAACCGTGACCCCGATTTCTGGTTCGGTGGACTATGCGCTGGAGCAGTATCATGGTTCGATGACCATGCTTTTCGAAGGCGCGTTGCTGGCGGTGCTGGTGGTGTGGTGGTTCTTGCGCGACTGGCGGGCGACGCTGGTGTCGGCGTCGGCCTTGCCCTTGTCGATTTTGCCGACCTTCGCCGCCATGTACTGGCTGGGTTTTTCGCTGAACATGCTGACCTTGCTGGCGCTGGCCATTATCGTCGGCATTCTGGTCGACGACGCCATCGTCGAGATCGAAAACATTGCCCGCCATATGCGGATGGGCAAAACGGTGCGCCAGGCCGCCGCCGAGGCGGTAGACGAAATCGCGCTGGCGGTGGTCGCCACGACGCTGACGCTGGTGGTGGTGTTCATGCCCACCGCGTTGATGAGCGGCATATCCGGGCTATTTTTCAAGCAATTCGGCTGGACGGCGGTAATCGCGGTGCTGGCTTCGTTGTTGGTGGCGCGGCTCTTGACGCCGGTGCTGGCGGTGTTGATGCTCACCGAACGCCATCATCCGGCGACTTCCGACGGCAGACTGATGCAGGTTTACTTGCGCACCGTGCGATGGACGCTGGCGAGGCGCAAGACCACGTTGACCCTGGCGACGCTGTTTTTCGTCGCGGCCTGCGCGATGCTACCGATGATTCCGGCTGGCTTCGTGCCGGCCTCGGATCGCGGCTATACCTCGGTAAACTTCGAGCTGCCGCCGGGCAGTTCCATCACCGATGCGAGTCGGGTGGCGGAAGCGGTGCGGGTGGCGCTGCAGCCTGTACAAGGCATAAGTCATCTGTTTACCTCGGTCGGCAGCAGTCAGTTGATCGGCGGCGGCCTGACTCGAGCCGGCGAAGTGCGCAAGGGGGCGTTGACGCTGACCTTGGGCGACCGCGATCAGCGGCCGCATCAAACCGAAATCGAAAAGGCCGTGCGGCGGGCGCTGCGCGATGTGCCCGGTGCCCGCTTTTCGATTGGTGTCGGTGGCCCAGGCGAAAAAATGTCCTTGATTTTGTCCGGTGATAACGCTCCGGCTTTGAAAGCCGCCGCTCAGAGCCTGGAGCGTGAGCTGCGAGGTTTAGGGACGCTGAGCAACATCACCAGCACCGCCAGCCTGGAACGCCCGGAAATTCAGATCCGGCCGGATTGGCAGCGCGCCGCCGAACTGGGCGTCACCGCCGAATTGATAGGCGAAACCGTACGCATCGCCACCAGCGGCGACTTCGATGCCCAGTTGGCCAAGCTCAACCTGGACAACCGCCAATTGGGGATACGGGTGCGGATGGCCGATAGTGCCCGCCAGGAGTTGCAGGCCTTGGCTAACCTTAGGGTCAAATCCGCGAACGGCTTGGTGCCACTGTCCAGCGTCGCCAGTTTATCGCTGGCCGGCGGTTCGGCGCAGGTGGATAGATACGACCGGCGGCGCTATGTCACCGTCAACGCCGAACTGGGCGGCTTGTCGCTGGGCAAGGCGCTCGCCGACGCCAAGGCGCTGCCGGCCGTGAAAAACCTGCCGTCCGCCGTAAAGCTGATACAGACCGGCGATGCCGAAATCATGGCCGAGCTGGCTGGTGGTTTCGGCTTGGCGATGTTGACCGGATTGCTTTGCGTGTTCTGCGTGCTGGTGCTGCTGTTCAAGGATTTCTTCCAGCCGCTGACCATATTGTCGGCGATTCCGCTGTCGATGGGCGGCGCCTTCATCGCGCTACTGGCGACCGGCGGCGAGCTGAATATTCCGTCGATGATAGGCTTTATCATGCTGATGGGCATCGTCACCAAAAACTCGATTTTGCTGGTTGAATATGCCTTGGTGGCGATGCGCGATCATGGCTTGTCGCGGCCCGAGGCCTTGCTGGATGCCTGCCACAAGCGGGCCAGGCCCATCATGATGACCACGGTGGCGATGATTGCCGGCATGTTGCCGATAGCCTTGGGTTTCGGCGCCGACGCCAGCTTCCGGCAGCCGATGGCGATCGCGGTGATCGGCGGTTTGCTGAGTTCCACGTTTCTAAGTCTGTTGGTGGTACCGGTGGTGTTTACCTATGTCGATGGGCTGGAGCACGGCTTGGGCAACAAGTTCGGCCGGCACGGGGAGCGCGCAAATCCGACGCCGTCGAATCGGTAAGGGATGGCATCGGCGCTCGTGCCGAAACCATCCTACAACCGAAAATAGCCGATACTCCTCTCCAGCGAAGCGGCAATGCTTTCCAACTGATGGGCGGCTTCCGTGGTTTTGTCCACCGCCTGGCTGTTCTCGCCTGTCATTTGCGCGATGCGTTCCACGTTGCGGGCAATTTCGTTGCAGGCTTCGCTTTGCTCTCTGATGGCCATGGAAATCTGGTCGATACGTACGACCACATTGCCGGTACTGCTTTTGATGTCGTTAATGGCGGCGCCGGCCTGGTGCGCCAGTTCCGCGCCCGAGCCGACTTTTTCAACGCCGCTGTTCATGCTGGACACGGTGTTCTGGGTGGCGGCCTGGATTTTATCTATGGTTCCGGTAATCTCCTGAGTGGATTTGGTGGTCCGTTCAGCGAGTTGGCGCACTTCGTCGGCCACCACGGCGAAGCCGCGGCCTTGCTCGCCGGCCCGCGCCGCCTCGATAGCGGCGTTTAATGCCAGCAGATTGGTCTGCTCGGCAATTGCCTTGATGACGTTCACCACGGTTGAGACTTCCTTGGAATGCTGTTCCAATACTCCGATCACCACCGCGGATTGTTG
Source organism: Methylococcaceae bacterium (assembly GCA_028748685.1). GTDB lineage: Bacteria > Pseudomonadota > Gammaproteobacteria > Methylococcales > Methylomonadaceae > Methylomonas. Next base: position 4,243 of record JAJRDU010000321.1, on the reverse strand, counting down.
CACCGAATCGGCAATCTCGCTCATGCTGGCGGCCGCGCGGTGTATGACTTTACTGCCGTTTTCGGAAACGGTTTCGGTATGGCGGCTGATTTCCTGGGCGTTCTGGGCGCTGCGCGATACTTCGCTTATGCTCACCGTCATTTCTTCCACGGCCGCCGCTGTAGTGGCGGCGGCCTCGCTCTGCACATGAGAGGCGTGCGCGACTTCTTCGGCGGTGATAGCCAGGCGTTTGGCCGCTTCGCTGGCCATATGAGCGCTGTCGTTAATCTGGCCGACGATTTCGCGTAATTTATCGCGCATACCGAGAATCGAGGCCATCAGGCTGTGGCTATCCCCGGTCCGCAGGCTTATGTCCACCTTTAGATTGCCGGAAGCGATTTCACGGGCGATGTCGGTGACATAATGTACTTCGCCGCCCAGCTTTCCATTGACGCTACGGATGATAAACAATGCCGTCGCGGCCGAGAAAATCACGACGATTATGCCTAGCAGCAAGTTGGTATATTTAAGGTCGGTCGATTGATTCACAACCTGGTTCGTTTGGGCCTCCATCTTGCCGGTCTGCAAATCGTTCAGTTTACCTATCAGAGCGACGTAATCGCCGATGTCCTTGCGCAAGGTATTAACCAGATATTGTCTGGCCTCATCCACTGCACCGGATTTGATCTGATCGACATAGTGTTTGCGGTCATCGGTATAGGTTTTACGCGCGGCCAGCGTCTGCTCCAGCAAAGCCTTTTCTTCGCTGCCGGCAATCAGCGTCTGCAACTGGTTGAAGCTGTCGCTGATGCTATTGCTGTTGGTGCTCATTTCCTCGGTAATCGTCTTGATTTCGGATACATCGCTAGTCTCCGCCAGAATCAGGGTATTACCCCAGTTTCTCAGCACATTCATACGGATATTATTGGCATGCTGCGTGGTGGGGAAAACGTTGCGGCTGATATAGTCGGCGCCGATTATCGTCTCGCCGCTTTTGAAGTGGGTCACGGCAACCATGGCGATATTCAGCAGGATAACGGAGCCCAAGCTCCATGCCAGCAACGTTGAAATATTCATTTTCTCGAACATAGCACTCTCTATTAGATGGATATTCTGTTTTTTAAGTATAGGAAAAAAACGGCTTTCATGAGCGAGCCCTCGAGTAGCGCTATCCTTGTATGAAAGAATTCGTCTATCATAATTGCTTACACTGACTCTCTGGCCGCAATTGATTCAGAAAGTTTTCACAACGGAAAGGGGCAAATCGATATTGGCAAATACCTGTTCATTCTTGATTTTTCTCCCGATACACCGTGAATTGGCTTGATGGATGGATATGTTGATAGGCACGAAAGTTTTTGGATTGTTAATAACACAAGAAACGGTGATTGAGATGCGCCGAGGGCTCTTAAAACTCGCTGTTCATCGCGTAGGAAGTTGCCCGTTTAGCTCGCTTTATATCTCGATATACAATAGACATTCCGACCATGCCTAGGAAAAATGCCCAAAGGGGTGGATTTACGCTCATTGAACTGTTGTTCTCCGTGGCGATCGCCGGCGTGTTGGCGGCAATCGCCGTGCCGACCTATATCGGCTACATCGACAAAGTGAAGAACGGTACAGCTATCTCCGATATCACAATCATTCAACAAAGCATCGAACGGTTTTATACGGTTAATTTCCAGTATCCGGCTACCCTGGCTGCCATTTCGGCCTCTTTGCCGAACAATGGCCTAGATCCCTGGGGCAACGCCTATGTTTATCTAAACATCATTAACGGCGGCCCTGGGATACAAAATAGCGTACGGAGAGACAGGAATATCACTCCGATCAATTCCTTGTACGACTTGTACAGCATGGGCAAGAACGGCGTCACCAAGAGACAACTGGACAATAAGGACAGCGCGGACGATATCGTTCTAGGCCGCGACGGTGCTTTCGTCGGCCTGGCTTCCGACTTCTGAATAAGCGACCCATTAAAGGAGGCTATCGTTGATCGGCAATAAGGTCGCGCGTCGAATCTTGGTTTCCTTCGTTCTGGCGGCACTGATCCCCATTGGGATGCTCGGGCTGCTCTCGTATCGACAGGTCAGCGAACAACTTCGGGAACAAACCGCCAAATCGCTGCATAAAAGCTGTAAAGATTACGCCAACGGGCTCATCGAAAGGCTGAATCTGACGCAAACTACCCTGGGCCTGGTGGCAGCGAAGATAGAGAAATCGAAGATTGATAGACCGGTTACTTTTGCAGGCGAGCAACGGCTCGAGGGGCAATTCGACAGCTTGGCGCTCATCGCCCTGAATGGCGAAAAAACCTCGCTTCTTGGAAAGACCGAGCTTATTCCGGCGTTAACCGAACAGGAAGTTCAAGAGATCGGTTCCGGCAAGACACTGATCAAACTTGGCGATCGACCGACGCCGGAAGTCAGTCGGTTATGGATGGCTATCAATTTCGTCGAAGGCCATCCCGAAGCCGGCATCCTGATGGGGGAACTGAAACTCGAGCAAATATGGGCGGCTGAATATTTGGGGCCTAACAAGCTGTGGGTGATGGACGATGCCGGTCGCTTATTGTTTGTTTCCGAGCAAGGATTCGAATCGCCATTGGAGGCCTGGCCCGATATTTTGCAAACCAATAGCGGGCAGTTCACTTGGGAAAAAAAAGATACTCGCTATGTCTCGGCTTACTGGAAAATCCCCATGACGGGGATGTTCCATTCCCGAGACTTGATCATTGTCCTGGCGCAGCCGGAAGCCCTGGCCTTCGAGTCTATTCGGCAATTTAGCGCGATTTATCCGCCGGTCATCGTGCTCGCGGTTTTGATCGTCGCGTATTTGAGTACCAAGCTGATCACGAAGTATCTGACGCCCCTGAAACGATTGAAGGCCGCGACCCTGAGAATTGCCGAAGGCGACTTTAGTTACCGCGTGAATATCGAAAGCCACGATGAGTTTGAGGAACTGGCGGATTCGTTTAACGAAATGAGCCATCGTTTGCGCAGCCAGTTCGACATCTTGTCCACCATGGCGGAAATCGACCGTCATATTCTTTCGGCGTTAAACGCCAAGGACATTATCGAAACCGCCTTGAATCGTCTTCCCGGCATTCTGTTTTGCGATTTGATTTCCATCGCCACGATTGATCCAGATAGCCGGCTCGTCAGCGACATTCGTATCCGGCGCAGCGGACAGGCTACTGAAATCTTGATCGGTCCGGTTGAGTTGAGCCAAGGCGACATCGCGGACTTGCTTGAAATGCAAAACGATACCATCGAAATCCAAGCGGATGGACGGCTGACGGCCTATTTGCAAATTCTCGGTACTTCCGGCGGTTGGCGGTACTTGATCGTCCCCGTCAATGTGAATGGAACCTTATCGGCGATGATTTGCCTGGGTTATCAAGTGCCGAATCCTATCCGCGCGGAGTCGCGCGACGCGGCTAGAAATTTCGGCGATCGTATCGCCGTTGCCTTGTCCAATGCCGCATGGGAAGAAAAACTTTACCAGCAAGCGCACTACGACATCCTGACCGGCTTGCCCAACCGATTGACGCTCAATGACCGTTTGTCCCAGGAATTGGCGAGAGCGCGGCGCGACGATACCCAGCTCGCGGTGTTCTTTATCGATCTGGATCGCTTCAAGACCGTTAATGACTCGTTGGGACATGCCGCCGGCGACGAACTTCTGGCAAAGGTTGCGCGAATTTTTGTCGATTGTGTCAGGGCCACCGACCTGGTGGTCCGCATCGGCGGAGACGAGTTCGTCATCGTCGTCACCGGTCTTCTTGGCGATTGCAACCCGATGTTACTGGTGACGACGATCGCCGAAAAAATTCTAAGCGCCCTCAATCAAACCTTGGTCATTGCTGGGCAGCCGATGACTTTCACGGCCAGCGTTGGAATTGCCGTATTTCCCGATGACGCGGACAATATTCAGGATTTGCTCAAGAACGCGGATGCCGCTATGTACCACGCCAAGGCCGAGGGGCGCGCCGATTTTCGATTTTATTCGCCGGAAATGAATGCGGCCGCGCTGGAAAATATAAAACTGGAGCATGAACTGCGTGGCGCCATCGCGAAAGGGGAACTCATGGTGTATTACCAGCCCAAAGTCGATTGCGACAGACGCATCGTCGGCGCTGAGGCATTGATCCGTTGGCGGCATGCCGAACTCGGGATGATATCGCCGGCGATGTTTATTCCGCTGGCGGAGCAGACCGGTCTAATTGTCGAGATCGGCGCTTGGGTGCTGGAGCAAACCTGCT
>JAJRDU010000320.1 GCA_028748685.1 Methylococcaceae bacterium | reverse complement strand
CAAAGTCGAAGCGTGGACGGCCTATAACACACTCACCCATAGGGTGATTGAAAAATCCCGCTCATCCTTCGACAAGCTCAGGACGAACGGTATTTTTCAAGACTCAACTGCTCTTTTTAGGGTGAAAAGTATAGGCATCTCTTTCTAACGGGGTGAACTTTATGCACATCGAAAGGCATAAAAACCAACGCATCGGCTGGTTGCGCGCGGCTGTGCTTGGCGCAAACGACGGCATCGTTTCCACCGCTAGCTTGGTGCTGGGGGTGGCGACGGCGGGTGCGGATGCTCAGGGAATTCTGATTGCCGGTGTCGCCGGGCTAGTGGCGGGAGCCATGTCGATGGCGGCGGGTGAGTATGTTTCGGTGAGTTCGCAGGCCGATACCGAGCGCGCGGACCTGGAAAGGGAGCGCAAGGAACTGGCCGCCGATCCCGAACACGAACACGCCGAAATGACGGAGATCTATATCGGGCGCGGCCTGGATGAAGAACTGGCCGCCCAAGTCGCCACCCAGTTGATGGCGCACGATGCACTCGGCGCGCATGGGAGGGATGAGTTGGGCATCACCGATATGACCGCCGCCAGACCGGTTCTGGCCGCCTTGGCGTCGGCCGGCAGTTTTTCGGTGGGCGCGGTTTTGCCGCTGTTGATGGTGCTTTTTGTGCCGGCAGCCTTGCTGATCGAAGCGGTTTCGGCCGGCTCGCTATTGTTTCTGGCTATATTAGGCGCTTTATCCGCGCACGCCGGCGGCGCTTCCTTGCTGGTTGCCACGGCGCGGGTAACTTTTTGGGGTGCCTTGGCCATGGCTGCGACGGCAGGTGCAGGGGCTTTGTTTGGTGTGGCGGCTTGAGAAGTTTTCGCACAAGTTGAGTGGACAAACTATAAGTTGGGTTGCAAAAAGCAACCCAACCATCAACTTTATTCCTCTTTTGCCACCTGTTTAGGCATATTCCTGTTGATCAAAAAATACACCACCGGTATCACCACCAAAGAAAATAGCGTCGAGGCGATGATGCCGAAGATGAAGCTCCAGGCCAGGCCGGAGAAAATCGGGTCCAAAACGATCATCATCGAGCCCAGCACCGCCGAGGCAGCCGTCAAGAAGATCGGGTTCAGCCTTGTGGCGCCGGCTTCGACGATAGCGTCGGCCAGGGAAATATCCGGATTGCCTCGGTAAATATTCTCGATGAAGTCGATCAAAATGATCGAGTTGCGTACCACGATGCCGGCCAGCGCGATCATGCCTATCATCGCCGTGGCGGTGAAGTAAATTGGGCTGGCATATTCGCCGACGTCGCCGGCGAACAAGTTGATGAACCAGAAGCCGGGCATGATGCCGATTACCGTCAATGGGATGGCGATCATCATGATCAACGGCACGCCCAAGGAACCCGTCTGGCCGACCAGCAGGATGTAGATCATCACCATCGCCGCCGCGAAGGCCAGGCCCAGATCGCGGAACACGTCGACGGTGATCTTCCACTCGCCTTCGCCGGCCATTTCGGCGGTGTAACCTTGCGGCAAGGGTTTCTCGTCGAAGACATCGAACAAGTCCAATATTGCTTCCACGGGGCTCCGTCCCGCCATTTCGGCGGTGACGTAGGCTACCCGCTGCAGGTTCTTGTGGTAGATGGCTCGCTGGCCGTGTTCGTGGTCGAAATGGCCGATTTCGCTGAGATGGACCAGATCGCCCTTGGCGGTTTTCACCGATAGCGCCAGCAAGTCGGCTTCGGACGAGCGGGCGGCCCTGGGCAACTGCAATTGTATCTCCAGCGGCTGGCGTTCCTCGGCGATGTGCAGCAAGCCGGCTTTATCGCCCGCTATCGCCAGGCGCAAGGTTTTGGCGACCTGGGCGTTGCTGACGCCCAGCAAGGCGGCCTTGTCGTGTTCGATGATGAAATGCAACTTGCCGTGCTCGGCTTCCACGAAATCGTCGACATCGACGACGCCTTCGGTCTGTTCCATATCGGACCTGACTCGATTGGCAACCCGGATGATGTCGTCGTAACCGGCTTCCGGCGGGCCGTAGACTTCGGCGACTACCGTCGACAGCACCGGCGGTCCCGGCGGCATTTCGACAATCTTGATATTGGCGCCATACTGTTTTTCGATACGGTCGATTTCCGGCCTGATCCGCAGTGCAATCTCGTGCGAACCTTGTTCGCGGCGGGTCTTGTCGGCCAGCACGATGCGAATGTCGCCTGAGTTAGCGCCTTGCCGCAGATAATAGTGCCGCACCATGCCGTTGAAATCCATGGGCGATGCCAGGCCGACGTAAGTCTGATAACTGCTGACTTCGTTGACGGTAGAGAGATAATTACCCAACGCCGAAGCGACCTGATCGGTAGCTTCCAAGGATGAGCCTTTGGGCATGTCGATCACCAGTTGCAGCTCGTTTTTATTGTCGAACGGCAATAACTTCAAGGGTACTATACGAGTCACCGCCATCAACGCCGACAATACGAAGGCGACGATTACCGCGCCCAGAAACCACCAGGCCTTGGATTTGCTGCCCAGCAATGGCGCCAATATCGAATGATAAACCTTGAAACCGCGAGTCTGTTTCAGGTCGAAAGCCGGGCCGTGATCCTTGCCGTAATCGCCTTTCAATAGCTTGTAACTGGCCCAGGGCGTTACGGTAAAGGCGATGATCAGCGACATCAGCATCGCAATCGGCACGTTGAAGGCCATCGGCGCCATGTACGGACCCATCATGCCGGTGATGAAAAACATCGGCACGAAGGACATGATCACCGCGAAAGTAGCGAGTATGGTCGGCGGCCGGATTTCGTCGACCGCGCTGAGCAAGGCTTGCAAAGGCGGTTCCTTGCGCAGCTTGTAGTGACGATGGATGTTCTCGACATCGACGATAGGGTCGTCGACCAGCAAGCCCAGCGACAGGATCAGCGCGAACAGCGTCACCCGGTTTATCGTGTAACCGAAGATCAGATCGCAGAGCAAGGTGATTGCGAAGGTCATCGGCACAGCCAGAGACACGATCAGCGATTCCTTGAAGCCCAGCGACAGGGCCAGCAGCACGATGATGGTCAGAATCGCGATGCTTAAATGCATCACCAGTTCGTTGACCTTGTGGTCGGCGGTTTCGCCATAGTTGCGGGTCACGGTCAGCAGCACGTCGTCCGGAATCAGGGTGCCTTTCAGTTGTTCGGTCAAAGCCAGCACCTGTTCGGCGACGCTGACCGCATTGCTGCCCCGGCGCTTGGCGATGGCGATGGTTGCCATCGGCCGCTCTTCACCGACTACCAGGGATGGTGGGAGTGCGGCGGAGGGTCGGGCAGCAAACTGCTCCTGCGCTTGCTGCATTCGGGACGTCCTGTCCCTTGAATCCTCGCCGCCCACCACATGCATCTGCTCGACTGCGGGGCCGAAGCCTATGCGTGTGTAATAGACAGTGTCCGCCGGGCCGTCGATGACTTCGGCGACGTCCCGCAAGTAAAGCAGCCGTCCGTCCACGCTTTTCAATACCGTCGCACCGACTTGTTCGGCGCTTTGATAATGTGGGCCGGCTTCCAGCACGATTTCCTTATCGTTTTCGGTCAAGTGGCCGACTTGCAGATTGACATTGCTTTGCGCCAGCGCCTGCTTGACTTCCGGTAGGCTGATGCCGCCGGCTTGTAGCTTGACCGGATCGGGATAAACCGAAATCCTCCGTGGCGCGGCACCGACCACCCAACTATTGCCGACATTGTCGACGGCGCGCAGCCGTTCGATCAGTTCGTCGGCGACACGGCGCAAGCTCATCGCGTCCATCTCGGGGTTTTGTGGCGACAAACTCAGCATCAGGATAGGCACGTCGTCGATTTCCACCGGCTTCACTAGCCAGTCGCTGACACCGGGCGGAATGATGTCCTGATTGGCCAACATTTTGTCACGGGTCTTGATCAGGCTGCTTTCCAGGTTCTCGCCGACGAAGAAGCGCACCGTGACCACCGCTTCGCCGGGCCGCGAAATGGAATAGACGTATTCGACGCCCTGTATTTGCCGAAGCAGCGCTTCCAAAGGCGTGGTGACCTGATTCTCGACTTCCTCGGCGGAGGCACCTGGCACCTGCACAAACACGTCCATCACCGGCACCACGATTTGCGGGTCTTCCTCGCGCGGGGTCAAGGTCAATGCCGCCGCGCCGGCCACCAGTGAAATCAGCAGAAACAGCAGCGATAGGTGCGAGGTGGTAAATAAACGGACGATGGCGACCGTCAGGCTGTCTTTTTTGGGTTCGACGGGTTTCATGGCATCACTCATGGCTTCAGCCCGCCGTCGATGAGTATGGTTTCGCCTTCGCGCAGGCCGGACAACACTTCCAGTTGGTCGCCGTAACGTTTGCCGGTACGGATGTGGAGGGTGTGCAGCTGCTGGCCTTCGACGACCTTGACAGTTTGTAACTGGCCGTAATTTACGATTGCGGATGCCGGAATCAGCAGGGCTTGTTGTTTAGCCTGGCAACCCAGTTCCAGCCAGCCGAACTGGCCGTGCTGCAAGCCGTCGGTTGGCGGCAATTTGACCTTGATTTGTTGGCTTCGGGTTTGCGGGTCTATCTCCGGAGTAATTTCATCGACGGTGCCGTTCAGCGACTGATGAATCGCATCTATCCTTACCGTGACCGGCATTCCTAGTTTAACGCCGGCGGCACAGTGGCTGGCGATAGCCGCTTCCAGACGCAGGTCGTCAGGCTTATGAAAACCGACGATTGCCTGATTGGGCATACCCATGTCACCCGGTTCCTGCAAGCGTTCGCCGACTACACCGTCGAAAGGAGCATAAAGCACATTTTCGCCCAGCATCACCTTGCTCTGCTGCGCGGAGCTGGCGGCCTGGTTGGCCATGGCGCGCGCGGCTTGGGCCTGGGCCAGCACCGCGTCATAATTTTGCCGGGTGGCGGCCTGTTTGTCGTAGAGATCGATGATGCGTTTTTCTTCCGCATTGGCTTGAGCGGCTTGAGCTTGAGCCGCAGCCTGAGCGGCGCTGGCGGCATTGTAGGCGGCGCGTAAATCGCGATCGTCAAGCTTGGCGATCACATCGCCTTTTTTCAGTCTGTCGCCGGGATGCACCGGAATTTCGACGATGCGGGCATTCAGCTTAGGCGCGATCTTAACGGCCAATCGTGAGTGCACCGTTCCTTGCCAGGACATGGCGTTCGTGGCGGATTGACTGCCAACTTTCAGGGTCTGCGCGCCGGCCGGTATGGTTTGCCCGCCGATGGCCGTGGTGCCCGGTTCGGTTTTGCTTTCACCTCCCAAGATGCCGAGCGCAAACAATATCACCAGCAGCAAGGCGCTGATCGATGCGGTGGGTATCAACCATTTAGGCAGCTTGGATGTTGTCAAGTGATTCGTCATGATGGCTGGTCCTCTATCCGTTTATTGCCAAAAACCGGTGGCTTGTTTGAGATCCGCTTCCGAGCGTAGTGCATCGAAACGGGCGCTGATCTGCCGGGAGTGAGCCTTGTCGCGAGCGACTTCCGCCTCGATATAGCGCGTCACCGTCACGACGCCGGCGTTGCGTTGTTCGTTGACCAGGCGCAAGGCCTCTTCGGCCGACTGTACGGCGACGGCGGTTACCTCGGCCCGACTCAAGGCTTCCTGTAACTTAAGTTGGGCGGATTTAAGCTGATTTTCGATGCGTAAGCGGGTCTGCCTGGCGATTTCCCGGGCGGCGGTCAATTCATGCTCGGCTTTCTTGATTTTTTCCTGGGTCGCGAATCCGGAAAATACGTCCAGCTCCACCATCACGCCGGCACTGACGTTGTCGCGGTTGCTGCTGAAGGCCAAGTCCTTGCTGTCGGAACCGTAGCTGACGAAAGCATCGGCTCTGGGCAGGTGCGCGGCTTTCGCGGCGGAAAGTTGTTGTTCGGCAATGGCGACCTTTTTTTCGGCGGCTTTTAATTCCGGGTGATGGGCGAGTGCCTGATTGAGCAATTCGTCGAAGCCGACGGGCGGTTCGGGTAATGTTTTTTCAGGCGTCTCGCTAATCGCAAAACCGTCGTTGGCGGACAGGCCCAACAAGGTTTTCAGCATGTTTTGTGCGAGTTCGATGGTGTTGGCGGCCTGGATTTCGGCATCCCTAGCCTCGGCCAGTTGCACCTCCAGCGACAACACATCGGATTTCAAGACGGTGCCGGCATCGAAACGTACTCGCGACTGCTTGAGTTCGCTCTGTACCGCTTCAATAGAACGCATGCTGATTTCATGTGCATCGATGGCCGCCAACTCGCCGTAATAAGCGGCGGTAACGTTGTTGACCAAACGATTGCGGGTAGCTGATTTTTCAAGTTCCGAAGTCTCCACGCCAAGTTCAGCTGCCTTGCTTTGATAATAATCCTGGCCGCCGCGAAACAGTGAATAACTGGCGGAGACTTGCGGGCGATAGTTATCGACGCCACCGGGATGATTGAAGTCGCCGCCAGCCAAGTCCAGCCGCCGCTGAGCGATTATCATCGCAAACGCCTGGGCCGGGTTGTCGCTGTGTTGATAGGATAGGCTGGTCTTGATTTGCGGGTAAAAATTGGCGAGTGCTTTGCCCAGTTGCGCGCTAGCTTGTTCGATGCGGGCCTGCATGATGTTCAGCTCGGGATTGTTGGCCAGGGCAATATCGATAGCCTGATCGAGTGTGTGGATTTTTGCATCCAGTTCAGCTGCCGCGGCTGAATAGGATAACGAAGCCAATATGACCCATGCGAGGTGTCTAAAAACGAAGCGCATAAAAGTCCTTAATGTTAGTAATTAAGATATTTCTAATATTCTAGCCCATCTTGACAGTCTTTTAACCATTTTGTTATCAAAATACCAGCCGTCTGTGATAACTTTAGCCCGCTTGGAAAAAATAACAGCAAAATGAATGCTTGAAATGTTTCCTCAGCATGGTAACTTTATGTTCTTACCATAATAATAATTAATCTTAAGAGGAAACTTCGCATGAGTATTGACGAAAACACCAACGAGACAGAAACTTCCAGCCAAGGTGAAGAGGCTAAACAAACCGAAGCCGCCGCGCAAGCCGAAGCAGCTCCAAAATCCGAAGCGGCTCAAGCATCGGTAGACGCGGCAAAAAATGCCGTCGGCAATCTGCTGACAACATTGTTAGCGCTTAAGGAATCGAATCCCAAGGTTTTTTTTGGCGGTATCGGTGCGGTCGTATTGTTGTTGCTGATCTTGATGATGAGCGGCGGTTCGGATTCCAAATTGCCTGTGCATCAGGCTAAAGCGGTCGTTGTCGGACAAAACTATGTGTTGAAAGGTGCCAATGCCTATGATCCGCAGGCGACGATACGTTTGGTTTCGGTTCCGGGATCGATGGCGGCTTATGACGATACCGAGGAAGCCGATCGTGAAGGCGCTTGCAAACACATTCAGGATGGTACACCGGTTAAAGTGGTTCAATCTCAAGATGCTTACGGTAAGAAAGATGTATTTGTCGAGGTTGAAATGCTTGAAGGCGAATGCGTGGGCAAAAAAGGCTGGGCATTGGCAATTAATTTGCAATAAGTGTTGACAGAAAAATTTCTATGGATATAATGCACGGATCATAAGCAATGCGGGAATAGCTCAGTGGTAGAGCACAACCTTGCCAAGGTTGGGGTCGCGAGTTCGAGTCTCGTTTCCCGCTCCAAAATTTAAAAAAGCCGCGTAACAATCGCGGCTTTTTTATTTGACCCAAATGGCTGCGTAGCAAAATGGTTATGCAGCGGCCTGCAAAGCCGTATACACCGGTTCGATTCCGGTCGCAGCCTCCATCAGGGCATCCAAAAAAATTAAAAGACGTTTAAAAACCCGCAAGTCATAAGGCTTAGCGGGTTTTTTATTATCTTGCGCCGTTCAACGGGATTCGTTGAAATCAAGGAAAATTGAAGGGTAACATTAACATTGATTATTGAATCTCAGCTGCAAACCAAACGTTCGGTCGTCATGCAAACCGTCAAAATCCTGCTCTGCTTGATACTAATAGCCATAGTTCACGGAACATTGGCTTGGTTTGCCAACTTGCCTCAAGATGCCGGAGCCGATGTGCCGTCCGGTAAATTGATGAGCCTGTCGTTCGCGCCGTTTCGGGAGGGTTTTAGTCCCATAAAACATAAGTTTCCGCTGCCTGAACATATCGATCAGGATTTAGGTCTTTTGGCGGATAAAACCCGTAATATCCGCACTTATTCCACCCTTGGAGGCATGGAGCCCACCGCTGATTTTGCCCGTAAACATGGCAT
>JAJRDU010000319.1 GCA_028748685.1 Methylococcaceae bacterium | reverse complement strand
TGGAACGCAAACGACCGAACCGAAAGGCACTCAGGCCCAAAAACCGGGTCAGTCCCAAGCCTAGGCGGCAGTACCGCTGAGGCTTAACTTAACGACATTGGGGGGGGGGGCGGTTTTGGGGTGGAATATGCCTCTATGGTGCAAAATAGACTGCTTCAGTAGCACCGATGCGTTTGGTTTTAGGTGTTCAAGATCGACCAGAGTCAGTGTTGCTGAATGCCGATAAGCCATGACGGGCGTATTGAAACCTCAAGCGCTGCTTTGTTCGGCGGCCGGTTGCCGAATTCTCGATGCATGCCAATAACAGGAAATCGCCGCTACTAAGCCGCCGATACTATCCGCCATCCAGTCCAATGCGCTGGCGTCCCTTCCCACCACAAAAGACTGGTGCCATTCGTCCGAGAGTCCGTAAATGCAACAAAAGCCGAAACTTGCCAACAATGTCCACTCCCGGCGCCAGGGCAAGTGGGCGATGGCTCGCCAGGCCAAAATGCCCATCACGAAATAGGCGAGAAAATGCTGTAGCTTGTCTTGGTTTTCAAACAACTCAGGGGTGGGTAGTCCGGTCTGGTCGGACAGCCAGTAGATAAGGCCGCAATACGAGATTAAAGCTAGTATATTCAGTCGCTTGTGCATATTTGTCGAAGGTTTTGGGTAGGGCGATACAATAACAACCGGGGCGTTTTGCGGGCTGAAAAGGTCGGTTTCCGGTTTACCGTTTGTGTGAGCCTGTAGAAGGATTTACCCTGAAAAGAGCAGTTGGCGTGTGTTATAGGCCGTTCGTGCTGAGTCAATCGAAGCATGAGCGGCCTGCAGCACCATCACCCATAAGGTGATTGAAAAATCCCGTTCGTCCTGAGCTTGTCGAAGGATATACGGGATTTTTCAAGGCTCAACTGCTCATTTTAGGTTCATTCGAAGTTTCCTTCTATCCGTCCCGCTATTATATGAGCAAGTCCCACGGAGTTTTATGAATGTAACTGGTAGTGTTTCTCCCGGAACAGGCGAAGCGCGGCATCGACAACCGCAGCGTCGAACATGGTGTCGCGTTTGGCACTGATCTCCGTCAGCGCCGCCTCGATGCCCAGGCCCGGACGGTAGGGGCGATGGGAGGCCATGGCTTCGATCACGTCGGCCACGGCGATGATACGGGCTTCCAGTAAGATTTCCTCGCCTTTCATGCCGTCGGGATAGCCCGAGCCGTCGAGGCGTTCGTGATGTTGCCGGACAAATTGCGCAATCGGCCACGGGAAATCGACTTCCTTTACAATCTCGTAACCGTCTTGCGGGTGTTGCTTGATCAACTCGAACTCCAACTCGGTGAGTCGACCCGGCTTGCTAAGAATTTCCGCCGGAATCTTGATTTTGCCGACGTCGTGCACCACGGCCGCCAGGTGCAAACCTTCGATCTGATGTTGCGACAATCCGAGTTCGTGAGCGATGGCGGTTGCCAGCATCGCGACGCGCCGCTGGTGGCCGGCGGTGTAAGGGTCTCGCATCTCGACGGTGGCGGCAATGGCCGATATGGACTCGAGCAGGTTGGCTCTCAGTTTCATCTCGCTGATCTGTAACGACCGGGTGCGATCTTCCACCATATCTTCTAGGCGGTGGCGCAAGCGGTTCAGTTCCAGATGGGTGTGCACCCGGGCCAGCAATTCCTCGCGTTGGAAGGGTTTGGTGACATAATCCACCGCACCCAGCTCGAAGCCCTTCAGTTTTTCTTGGGTGTCGGACATGGAACTGACAAAAATGACCGGCACGTCGCGGGTCTGTTCTTGTTCCTTCATGCGTTGGCAGACTTCGAAGCCGTTGAGGCCGGGCATGCTGACGTCCAGCAAAACCAATTCCGGCGGCTGGACTGTGGCGGCATGCAGGGCCAGTTCGCCGCTGATTGCGGAACGTACCTCGTAGCCTTCGGCTTTGAGGATGTCGGTCAACAGTCTGAGCGATGCCGGTGTGTCGTCGACGGCGAGAATAACGCCTTTGTTGGGCAGGGGTATCTGGTTCAACACTTCATTTCCTCTTAAGAAAAAGGGCTGCCTCTGATTATTCCCCACTCGTGTCATCGAGCGTGTTGAGAATGGCGGGATAATCGAAATTTTCGGCAAGGCGGGACAATATATGACCCAATTTTACATCAATCTCGCCGATTTGCCGGATAGTCGAGGCGATTAGTTCGCTATCCAGGCTTACCAAGGCATCCCGAAGTTGCTGCTGTTGTGCGACTGGCAAGGCAGTCAGCATTTCGGCCGTTAATATCCGCGATGTGCTTTCCTTCGTGGTGGGCTTGGAATCGTAGATGTATTTTATGCCCAGATGCCGCGCCATGCACTCATAGATTTCGTCGAAACGGTAAGGTTTGCGTACGAAGTCGTCCATGCCGGCGTCGAGCATTTCCTGTTGTTGTTCCTTGAAGGCCGAGGCGGTGAGGGCCGCAATCTTGACGGCCTGCCCGCCTTTCAGTTGACGGATGCGCCGCGTGGCCTCCACCCCGTCCATGACCGGCATGCGTCTGTCCATCCAGATGAAATGCGGCGACCAGCTTTGGAATAATTCGACGCCTTCCAGCCCGTTTTCCGCCACTTTGACCCGTAAGCCCAGGCTTTCCAACAGTTTTTTCAGTAACTGCTGGTTCTCCGGCTGATCTTCGACGATCAATATCCGATAGTCGGGCTGACCGGGTTCCAGACCAATGACCAGGCCGCGATCCGGCTTGTGGGAGAAAATTTCCGATTCATCCGCCATTTCCACCGGAAATTCGGCCCGGAACACGGAACCTTTACCCAGAGTGCTGTGCACGGTGAGATCGCCGCCCATCAATTGCACAAATTGGCGGGAGATTGCCAGCCCCAGGCCTGTGCCTTGATGCGCGCTGGTCTTGCCGGCCTGCACGAAAGCCTCGAAGACTCGCCCCAAATCCTCAGACGCGATGCCGATGCCGCTGTCTTCCACTTCGAGTATTAACCATTGCCGCCCATCGCTTTTGGCTTTGACGTCCAGGCGTAAGGTTACGCCGCCGTGTTGGGTGAACTTGATGGCATTGCCCAGCAGATTGGTGATGATTTGCCGCAGCTTGCCTTCGTCGCCGCGAATCAGCCTCGGGAAATCGGAAGACTGGTCGAGCAGCAGACGCAGGCCTTTCTCCTCGGCCCTGAAACGCATCATGTCGCTGATGTCGCGAACCAGCGCGCCAAGATCGAAGGCCGCAATTTCCAGAACGATGCGGCCGGCCTCGATCTTGGCCATGTCGAGCACGTCGTTGATCAGGCTTAGCAGGTGCTCGCCGCTGCGATTGATAATGGTCAGGTTTTCGCGTTGGCTGTCGGAAACGTCGGGCGATCTCTGCATCAGACCGGAGAAACCGAGGATGGCGTTCAATGGTGTGCGCAGTTCGTGGCTCATGTTGGCCAGAAACTGGCTTTTCGCCTTGTTGGCATCTTCCGCCCTGACCTTGGCTTCCGCCAATTCGGCGGTACGGGCCTTGACCATTTCCTCCAAATGATCGCTGTAGCGAAGGATTTCGGCTTCCGCCCGTTTGCGCCGCCGGTTGCTGCGGATCAGGCTGACGATCAACAGGGTTTCCAGCGCGAAGGCGACAATCACGGCGATAATATAGCCGCGGTAACTTTCCCACAGTCCTTTTTCCCGGTTTAAAATAACGCTGCCTTTTGGCAAGCGTTCGTCTGGAATGCCCCAACGTTTGAGTTGGCTGTCTTCGAAATAATAGCCATTCAGGGCTTCCCTGAATTCGTCGGGTGTCATCTGTAAAGGTTTGTCGTTGCCGGCGGTGATAATGCGGCCGATCAGATGGCCTTCCTTATCCGCGCTGACCATGTAACCGCCCAACGATGCGGGGTTGGTAAACGAATCGGCGACGATGAAGACCGGAACCGATGCCATTTGCGAGAGTTTGGGGGCGATCAAAGCCGGAATGCCCTTTTGTCCGCTACGATCCCTGAAGGTGGAAATGTAGAGAATGGCGTTGTCCTTGGGCAGATGTTTGACTCGTTCGAATAACTCGTCGAAGACGAAGTCTTCCCAGTATTCTAGTTCCACCTTGCCGGCAAAGCGGCCGGCAATGCTTTTGATGGCTTGGATGCGGGACTGCGGATGCTCCGTCCACTTGTCGCCGATGATAACGATGCGCCGGGTTTGGGGTAACACGTCGAGTATGGTTTGCAGCGTGATTTCCCAATCCGATGGTAGCGTAATGAAGGCCCCCATGCTGGGCCGGTTGACAGGCATGCTTTCCGCGGTGAAATCGAAGTAGTAACGCGGTACGCCGAGGAACAGGCCGGGTCTGTCCAATAGGAATATCGCCGCATCCTGCAGTTCGGTAAAGATGGCATCGAAGCTGATCGAGGCATATTTTTGCGACAAATGGTTCGCGACGCAATCGCTGGTCGCCGCCTTGCCCAGGCGGGCGGCGTCGAGTTGCTCCTCGTAAATTTCGGGCCGTTGTTCCAGCGGCAGTT
This sequence comes from Methylococcaceae bacterium, assembly GCA_028748685.1. Taxonomy (GTDB): domain Bacteria; phylum Pseudomonadota; class Gammaproteobacteria; order Methylococcales; family Methylomonadaceae; genus Methylomonas. The sequence goes on along the minus strand of JAJRDU010000319.1, from coordinate 2,418 downwards.
GATTGACTTCCTCATAAATGCCCTCGCGTACCTTTCTGACCCAGGGATATTCGTTGGTATAGGAATGGATAATCAGAACCTTGCGCTTGTGGGATGCGGGAGCGGATGTGGCGGATTTGTAGATCGGTTGAAAACGCGGACAGCTGTCTTCCGTTGCCTGGTTCTCCGCAAAGCCGGGCGCCGCCAGCAACAGTAGGCAGACCGCGAAGATATACCGTCTACAGCCCTTGTGCCCCACGGTAATCATCTCCTGGCCGGCTAGAAATTAAAGCGCGTCGAAAACTGCACTCTGTGCAAGTCGCCGCTTTGATTGTCGGTTCTCTCGCGCAGTGCATAAATATATTCCAGGCCGATGGTCGCTTGCGACAGGGGACTCCACAGCAGGTTGGCGTGGACGGATTGTGCCCGCCGGGTGGTTTCGCCGCCGACAAAAACGGGTTGATCGGATGACACGAAGCCATAGGCCAAAGTCGAACGCCAGCTTTTATCCCACCAATGTTGATAAGCCAGCGTACCGCCATAGACCTTGACCAGCTGTAGTTGGCCGTTGGCATCCAGCACGGCATCCCCGAAAGTGTTGAAGGTGGCATAGCGGCCAATGGCATTGCCGTAATTGAGCATGAAACGAAGATTGTCCATGCCGACGGTGTTGATTTTGCCGGCCAGACTGACCGCGCCACCCCAGGCTTCCTGTTGTAGGACGCTTGCCTGTCTGGTGTAACGAATCTGGCGACCCATACCGGCCAGGGATAGCGAACCCCACTCCGGATTATAGTTGAGGCGGGCGATGAAATCGGGATAGCGTTCGTCGTTGGGATTATTAAAACCATAAGCATCCCTCGCGGTTTCGCCACTCAGGGGATCGGCCCACAACCGGCTCTTGGGCGTTTCCAACGCCGCCTGAAACTCCATCGGCGTTCCGGCCAGGTTAAAAGGCTGTGTCCAGCGCACTTGCGGTTGCCGCAAGTACACCAGGGCGCCGACAGAACCGGCAGAATCCAGCGTATCGCCTATCGCCGCGACATTCAGGAAAGTCGTCCAGGTTTGGCCGGCGAGAAAGTTTCCGATGGAACCGTAAGCATGCCGCAGTCGCGGTGTGTAGTTGGAGATTTCCGCTGCGCCCAGCAAATCCAGCTCCAGAAAGGTGTTGATATCGCCCCAGCCGCTAGGCGTGAACGACTTCAGCCAGAATCGGCTTTCCTTGGCATGGAAAGTGGCCTTGCTGTGCTCGCCAAGCCGATTGGCCCCCACCGGAATTTGGGCAACCACCAGATGTTGATCGCCCAATTTGTCGCCACCCATGCCGATGCTGCTGTAATTGGCGTCGAGTTTGACGTAGCCGCCAAAGCCGAGCGAGGTATCGGAACCCGGTATTTTGAAGGTACCTTTGGCATCGCCAACTGTTACCGCCGGTGCGGTTTTGGTTTGCGCTTCGGCTGCCGGAGCCACTACGCTGCCGGTCGCGATAGTTGCAGTTTGAACCGGTGCCGGTTGGCCGGACGGAGCGGCGGCACTTGTCTGGGCTTTTTCCCGTTCGAGTTTCGCCAATTTCGCTTCCAGTTCGGCGACGTGCTTATTCGATTGTTCGACCTGTTTGCCGAGTTCGGTCATTCTGGTGCTCATCGCCTTGATCAAGGTTCGTAAATCTTCTTCGGCCGAAATGGAAAAAGGCGTGGCAATCAGTGCCGGCAACAATATTAAGGCGATTTTCTTGACGTTCATCGTGTTTGCCTCAGTTGCCGAACTTTCTGAACAAGGTATGACAAGATGAGCAGGTCGCCGTCATCTGATCCAGCATGGGCTCAATGTTGTCGATATGGTTGAGTTTGGCTTGCGCATTCAAGGCATGGGCCTGTTCGCCCAATTTGCCGGCCAGGGCGCGAAATGTCAATTGCTCGTCCTGATTCAGGTTTAATGCCGGTAAACGCGACAAAATGGCGTCGATGGCCGAACCGAGTTTCTCCGCCGCATCGGCCATTTTTTGCGCATGGATGCGGCGCTCGCGATCGATCTCCGGTTGGGTCATGAAGCGTTCGAACATCAGGGCGTTCATTTGATCCATCAACTCCCGCAGCCGGGCATCGCTGACCGCATGCAGGGCCGGCTGGCCAGTGTCGGGCAGACCCGCAGGCGCGGCGGGTTGTGAGGTCGCGGTACAGGCGGAAAGCAGCGTCGCTCCGATAACAAGGGCTAAATTTAGCTGAGTCATATTTCTCTCCCCGGAATGGTCGATGTGGCCTGTCGATAAAGCCCGAAAATGTATTTAACCATATGGGGAATAAGAAAAACGTTAAATTTGCGCCCGGTTTTTGACTGTCTTCTGGGGCCACGAAACTTAACCCATTCTTGATATCTAGTCATCGCACATCAAATTTCGTTTTGTTGATACCCTCACCCCAGCCCTCTCCCTAAGGGCAA
>JAJRDU010000318.1 GCA_028748685.1 Methylococcaceae bacterium | reverse complement strand
ATGGGCGATGGCCGGCGCCCCCAAGGTCAACAAAGTTCCGCAGGCCAAATGCCTGATAAACCGGCGCCTGGACAGTGCAATGTCGCCATCGTCGCCGACATGGCTCTCTAATATTCGTTGTAACATCTATCATTCCTCAGTTTAGAGACTCAAAAAACGGAGTCCTGGCTGCAAAAATCAAACGGCGGCAGCCTGTTCAATAAACCTTTATAGGTAATTCTACCAACAAAAAGCCTGTTGTCCTTAACAGGATTTTGTAATCATATCCGTTCGCGCCCCTCCTTATAGCGACGTCTCGCTCTGCGGACCGCGACCAGCGCGGCCTAGCTCAACAATCAGGCTCTAGAAAAACAATTGGTAAGCGGCGCGGAGCGAAATTTCATCGGCGTAGGTTTTATCTGACACTCCGCCAAAAATGCTATGCTCTGAGTCCCACAAGCCCGTCACATCAGTCAAGAACGCCATGAATCCACCCGCCCCGCTTCCCGTCATCGTCCTGACCGGCTTTCTCGGCAGCGGCAAGACTACCTTGTTGAATCGACTGCTGGCCGAGGGTCCTCGCACGGCAGTGATCATCAATGAATTCGGCGGCACTCCGGTGGACCAGCAACTCATCGAACGGCAAGGCATGCCAATGACGGTGTTGGCGGGCGGCTGTCTCTGCTGTCAAATCAAGGGCGCGCTGGCGCCGACCTTACGCAATCTTTGGATGGCCTGGCAGCGGGCGGAACCTAAGCCATTCGAACGAATGATCATCGAAGCCAGTGGCATCGCCAGCCCTGAACCGATATTGGACACCCTTTTACGCGACCGCTGGCTGGCCAGCCGCTACCGGCTGGAAAGGATCATCACCACGTTGGCCATACCCTCGGCGATCAACCAACTGGATAGTTTTGCCGAAGCCCGCGCCCAGGTCGTCTGGGCCGATACGCTGCTGCTGACGCATGACGATCTGGCCGATGCCGATCAGAAACACGAGCTGGCGGAGCATTTGCGGGTCATCGCCCCGGCCACGCCGCAAACTACCGCATTGCTCGGACAATACGATGCCGCCCCATTATTGTCTGGCACCTCCCCGGCTCTGCGCCGGTTGCCGAATGGTGACCCAACGCCCCAGCACGGCTTTCAAAGTCTGTCGCTGCACCTGGAACACCCTCAGTCCTGGCCTCGGTTACAAACCGCATTGCAAGGTTTGCTGGACCGTCATCCGCTGGATTTGCTCAGAATCAAGGGCGTGGTATATCTATCCGATCGCAATGAACCAGTCGTGATACAAGCCGCCGACAAGCGGCTCTATCCGCCTGCGTCTTTACCGGCCCGCGCCTTCGACGACCAACGCAGCCGTCTGGTTTTCATCACCCGCGATTCGGCTGAAGCCCTGGCCGAGGATTTGCACGACGCCTTCGGTTCCAGCATTTCTAAGAACGCAATCAGGTTGCATTGATCTGGTTTTGCGCTGATCGACGCGAGGCAAATAAGGCCGCGAACCTCATTCGTCAAGTTAGGCGGTTTTGTTCGAGAAATTACCGGCTATAGTGAGTCGCAAATTATCTTTGGCGGTCGCGTGATCGCGATACAGGGCGATGATCGTAGCGTTGTCGTAGTCTTTTGCAGACAAACTGGTCCACCAGCCTTCGATTTCGATATCCGACATCAACAGCCACTGGCTCTGCGCAGTCTGCGTGCGTTCGGTGAGTTGCACATGTGCCCTGTGGGTATGACGCGGCGCCATTGATAGGTTTTGCCGTTACGCATGAACGACTCGGTGACGCTAAACTGCGCCACCCGCTTGCCTTCGCGCGGTTCGTTGCCGATGCACCAGCCGTCTTGGCCCCAATAGAGGGCAATGGGTGCATAGCCGTCAAACCCTTTGTAGGTTCTGGAGACGCCTTCCTTTTGGGTTTTTTCGTTGTTAATGGGGTAGACATCGATGTCCAGTGCGACATGCGCAGTGGCTAACGGTGTTACCGGCACTTGGGCGTGGGCCAGAAAGTCAATGTTGTTTTGATAAATGATCGGTAATAAGGCGTCGGACGTGCTCGTCCAGGCGTTGCCTGAGGCGGGCGCTGGACGGTACTTGCCGAATCTACAGCGCGGCTTTGAAATAATCGTCTTCTCGGTGGTTTTCAATGGCTTCGAAATCGCTCTTGCCCAGGCAAAGCGTGCGAATATAGATATCGGCCTGCGAAATGCCGTGCCGCAGCGGGATGCCTTTTTCCGAGGCCTTATTAAGTTGACCATACCGGTTCAAACATAAGCGGGCCAAGGCTAATCCAGAATGGCTGGTATAAAATTCAGTTTCGGATTGCTCCAGGATAAGCCGCTTCATGACTCACTCGCTGGGTGAAGAATGGAATAGGCGTATCATTCCAGGATAAGCGTTTTAAATCATTGTGTTGTGGCTGTGGATGGCTTTTTAAATCACGGATTGAGGTGAAAGAGTAAAATCGACAAAACCTGTCTTTTATTGAAATAACATCATGAAAACTGAATAATCATATCTTGTTGTATCTTGCGAACAGTATGATTAAATTTATCGGATTTAACATTGATATTTTTAAGCGGATCGTTTTTGCTGAGTACAAATTCCCTGAGGGCTTCATAGTTCCATGATTGATAGTTGTCATGAACCATCCGCAATACGGAATTTAATCTATTAGCGGTGTAGATTACATCGTCTTGATTATCTTCACCGTCAAAATTCATTAAACCTTTTATTGAGTTTCTGACTTGAACAAAGGCATTGTTTGAGTCGAATTTCGTAGTTTGTTCCATTATTTCTCCGGCTAAAAGCTAATTTGTTTTGATTGGCTCTAAATGTCGCATCAACCCCTTAAATTGAGCTTAACAAATGACGAATAATACTGGTGGCAGAATTTGCGGATCCGAAAAGTTGATGAAAGATTTGCCGGCTACAACAATTCTTCCTTGGTCAGAATTTTGTAGATTTCGTAGGCCGGTTCCTCGTAAGGATGGGTGTTTAACAGCGTTTGCAGCGCGGCCTTTATCAGGTGTTCCTCGCAGACCATTTCCACCTTGTATTCGGCTGTCTTTTCCAGCATACCGGTTTCACCCAAAAAAGGTTGGCTACCCCGCAAGGGCCTGAACTGTCCTTCGCCCCGGACTTGCCAGCAGCATTGGTCGTAGCGCTGGTAACGCCCCGCGCCTATCTCGAACAAGGCGGTTTTGACGCGTTCGAGATGGCTTGCCGGCACATAAAAAATCAGTTTATACATCGAGTGGCCTCGGGCTGGGTACAAACAACCCTCAGGATAGGGTTGCCAAAAAGAACACCCCCCAAAGTACAACGACTAGGGTGATTTCCTCGACCATATTTACCACGGCTTGCCGGTCTGTCTTGGACAACAAGGCCCTTTGGTTGGCTTTTTGGTCGCGCATGTGAACGGAATGATAGATCATGTTGCTCTCCTAATGATGGTGGGTGTAACTACGCATTTGTCCGACTAACACGCCCTGAATTTCCACTTGATGCGGTTTATAGCGCATGGCTTCCATTTGGGAGTTGGCCGGAATCAGCAAGGTTTCATGCGGGTATTGCTCTAT
>JAJRDU010000317.1 GCA_028748685.1 Methylococcaceae bacterium | reverse complement strand
AATGGGGCGGCGATGTTGATCTGTTCCGGGGTAGCAGACATTCTGGTAATCTCCAAGCAAACACAGGCAAAACGGCAAGCGCTTATCAACCTATTTTAAAAAATAAAGTGAACAATTGGCTGAATATTATACAGAACAAATTGCTGCCGCCACGTTGTATCTTGTGCGGACAACCGGGAATGGACGATCTGGATTTGTGTGCCGATTGTTTTGCCGACCTGCCGAAGAACACGCATTGCTGCTATCGCTGCGGCGAAAACTTCGAAGTCGCGATCAACGCCCCGCAACTTTGCGGGCGCTGCCTGACGAAATCGCCGCACTTCGACGAAACGCATGCGCCCTTCCTTTATCAGGGCAATATGCGTTATCTGATCGCCCAGCTAAAATTCAGCCATCAGTATAAAAATGCTCGCCTGTTGGCCACCTTACTGGCCAAGCATGTCCGGGAAACCTCCGAATTGCCGGACTGTATCGTGCCGATACCGCTACACCTAAACCGCTATCGGCAACGAGGCTTCAACCAGTCGATAGAGCTTGCCCGGCATTTATCAAAAATCCTGGTGATTCCAGTCGATTTAAGCAGTTGCATCCGCAAGCGCGACACGGCCCATCAAACCAGCCTGCCCGCCAAGCAGCGCCGAAAAAACATGCGCCAAGCGTTTAGCATTGTGAAGAGCTTGTCTTTTCAACATGTGGCGATCGTCGATGACGTGATGACCACCGGTGCCACGGCATCGGAGCTGGCTTTAGCGTTAAAACAAAGCGGAGTAAGCCGGGTCGATGTTTGGGTATGCGCTAGAGCTTGAGAGAATTTGCTCACGGTTTTCCCGCAAACCACGGCTTCTTATTTGCACGGCAATAGTGTCTGATAATATATTGTAGAATTCGCCTCGTCACCCGAGGCCATTTAACCGCACCTAATGACTAACGCTACTCCAGACATTCTGATTGAACATAATGCTAGCTGGCTGATGGACATTGCCGCTGATGCCATGCTGATCGCCGACGCGAACGGGCACATCCTGCTGACCAATCCCGCAACCGAGCGTTTGTTCGGATACACTCGGGACGAATTTGCCCGTCTCGGCATTGAGGATTTGATCCCGCAACGCTTCCGAGTATCGCATGATGCGAGACGCGCTGATTATGCCGCACACCCCGAAAGCCGCAAGATGGGCGGCGAAACCGAACTGTATGGTTTACGCAAGGACGGCAGCGAGTTCGCTGCGGACATCAGTCTTAGCCCGATCGAAGCAGGACGAGTACTGGCCACTGTGCATGACATCACCTCCCGCAAACGGCTGGAGACGGAACAAAAACGCATGATTCACGAACTGGAAAGCGTGAATGAAGAACTCAAGAACTTCGCCTATGTGGTCTCCCACGACTTGAAGGCGCCGTTGCGCGCCATAGGGTCGCTGGCAGACTGGATCGCCGCCGACCAGCAGGACCGTCTCGACGCCGACGGCCAGGAACATCTGCGCCTCTTGATACAACGCGTTCGGCGGCTGGACGCCTTGATCGACGGCGTATTGCGCTATTCGCGCATCGGCCGGCTACATGAGACGGTAGTGTCTCTCGATCTTAACGACCTAGCGCATGAGATCGTCGACTCGCTGGCACCACCCGCTCATATTTCCGTCACGATCGCCCCCGGCTTGCCAACGATCAGAGCCGAGAAGACCGGCATACAACAAGTATTACAGAACCTCATCGCCAATGCCATTCGCTATCTGGACAAACCCCAAGGCCACATCGCAATCGATTGCGCCGATCAAGGGGATAGCTGGCGACTCAGCGTCGCCGACAACGGCCCAGGCATAGAAGCACGCCATTTCGAGCGTATCTTCCAGTTATTCCAGACCCTTAATCCTCGTGATCGCGTGGAGAGCACCGGCGTGGGCCTGTCCATCGTCAAGAAAATTGTCGAGCAGAATGGTGGCCAGGTGTGGGTCGAATCCACCATTGGGCAGGGCAGCACTTTTTACTTTACGGTGCCAAAACAGCACCCAGCAACAACGGAAATAGAAAATAAACCATGAGAATCAAGAGCAAACCTATTTTGCTGATCGAAGACGATAGCGTGGACGCCATGACCGTGCGCCGGGCCATCAAGGAATTGCACGTCGTCAATCCGCTCGAACACGTGGAAAACGGCGAGGAGGCATTGGCTTACCTGCGCGATCCGGGCCGCAAACGCCCTTGCCTGATCCTGCTGGATCTCAACATGCCGGTCATGAACGGTATCGAATTCCTGCAAGCAGTCAAGGAAATTCCGGGCTTGAAGTGCATACCCGTCGTCGCGCTCACCACCTCGGACGAGCAGGAAGATAAAGTTGAAAGCTTCGAACTAGGGGTAGCAGGTTACATGCGTAAGCCCGTGGAGTATCAACAGTTCGTCGAGATCATGCGCACCATCGATGCCTATTGGACCATCAGCGAGTCGCCTCTATGAACGCCAAACCCAGCATCCGGCTGCTGCTGGTGGACGACGATCAGATCGACCGCCTGGCGTGCAAGCGCGCGCTCGCCCAGCACACTGATTGCGACTTTGTGATCTTCGAGGCCGAAACCGGCAATCAAGGTCTAAAGTTCGCCCGAACCGAACAGATCGACTGCGTCCTGCTTGACTTTCATCTGCCGGATTTAAGCGGCGTGGAATTTCTTTCCGAACTGGCCGAAGAGACTGGCGACCTGCCGATGCCAGTGGTGATGTTGACGGGCTCCGATAACGCCATGATCGCCGTCGATGCCCTCAAACGCGGCGCGCGCGACTATGTAGTCAAGGGTTCGGACCGGGAATCCCTGTTATGGCTGCCGGCCGTGGTACTCCGTGCGCTACGCGAACAACAAACCATCCAGGACAGAGCCGAGGCTGTGGAGCAATTGCGCGAAGCCGAAGCCAAGTACCGCACCCTGGTGGAACAAATTCCCGCCATCACCTATATCGCTTCGCTGCATAATCCTGGACAACTGCTATATGTCAGCCCGCAGATTCAGCAACTGGGGTTTCCGCCCGAAGAATGGCTAAACGATCCTGAAGGCTTGCTCAAGCGGGTTTATGAAGAAGACAGACAATGCGTCATCGAGGCCTATTCGCTAACTTACGAGCACCACACGCCGTTGCGATGCGAATATCGGCTGCTTAAGCACGATGGTCAGGCGCGATGGTTTCTGGATGAAGCCAACGTGGTTCATGACGAGACCCGAGGCGCCTTGTGTCTGCAAGGGGTCCTGATTGACATCACCGCGGACAAGGAAACGGCTCAGGAATTATTCTATTACCGTAGGCGCCTCGAAGAAATGGTGGCTCAACGCACTGATCAATTAGAAAAACAAAGCGCGATACTGGAAGCCGCCAACGCCCGCATGGACGAAGAATTGTGTGAGCGCAAGCGGGCCGAAGCCGCTTTGCGTAACAGTGAGACACGCTTCCGGTTATTACTGGAATCGGCCGGGGAAGGCATCATCGGCATCGACATCGATGGACGCTGCACCTTCGTCAATCAGGCCGCGCTTGCAATGCTGGGCTACGCCCAGGAAGAACTCTTGGGTAGAGACACCTGCGCGACGATACACTCCGGTCACGCCGACGGCTCACCCGCGACCGCGGAACAATGCAGCATCTACGGCGCCTTTCGCGAAGGCGTCCCGCAACGATCCTCGGAATTATTTCGGCGTAAGGACGACACATCCTTTCCGGTCGATTGTTCCGCCCACCCGATGCAGCTTGACGGGAAGGTCGTCGGCGCGGTGCTGGTTTTCCGAGACATGTCCGAATCTAATCTATGACGAAGAGTCGCACAAGGATAACCTTGTCTTGTTTGTACCGCCTCCGCGGGCTTTTGACCTGCCACAAAGTAGCGACTATCGCAGCCTCTCGGCAATTTGGGCATTAAATCGAAGCGGCATCAGACATTGATGTCCAAGTGTGCGCCGGGAACCTAACCGAAGCCGCTACCGCTACCCTCGTGAAAATTCATATTTCTGTCATCCAATTTTTTTAAAAAAACTGCTATATTTTGTGACCGAGTCCACATATATGTACACTGGACGGAGCAAGTAACACTAACAATCATTTCAATACAATCATTCATGAAACTTTCGACAATTATCATTGCTTTAACACTACCTCTGGCATCGGCTAATACGCTCGCGGATGACTATATATGCTCACCCATAACCGGAAAAATACAACAGTTACAACCTGATCCTGCATGCGCCGTTCTGCTTGCAAAACCAAAGCATTTTACCGACATCATATTTTTACCGTCATCTGCCGCTGCACCGACTTGTTTTGCGAGCACACTAACGGCCACTATCGGAAATAGGGCAGTTTCTGGCACGGTCTCTTCCGGCCTTACCTTGAACGACCAAGGCCAGTTGACGGCCGCCTCCGCCATCCATTTCAATGCCGGCACCGTCGAACTGGGCGATGTTTATACGACGGATATCGTTTTTGATGCTGACAACCCTGCAATTACGACAGAGTTACTGACGATGGTCGATGGCCGAAAAACATTCAAGGATGGGCACGGACATTTCAAAATTAACGGTAATGCGCTATTTTCTCCAACGACCTTTTCCGGCACCTTGTGCGTAGAAAATTAAGTTCAGTTTAGGTGATTTGAAGCCCTTCTCGCGGATAGCGAGAGGGGTCTCTCATTCAGATCTAAGCGAATATCAGCTTAAGATTTAAGCCAATAAATTAGAAATCATCGCCCCATCAACCGTTTACCGAAGTCTTGGATTTAATCGGAAAACTGTTGTTGCTCTGAGCGGTCTTGATCGCGGTCAGCAACGCGTCGCGTCGCGAAGTCAGTTGCTGAAAGCTTTTAGCCATCATAGCCACTTCTTCTTGCAAATCCTTCTCGTCTGTCGCCATGGCCGTGAGCGCCTCGGCTGTCGATTCCAGCAATAACTCGCTTTGTCCCTGATAAGGCCGATTGAAGCGCTTTTGAAATCCCTCCCGCAACACCTGTAGAAGATCCTCGAAGCGTTCCTCGGTGAAATCATCCTGTTGTATCGCCTGCAAAATTTCCTGCTGAGCGTCGAACACATCAGAATGAAAAGACTGGCGATAAGCTCCTCGCAACTGTTCGACCAATCCGCGCAGCTTGGATTCCGCGCCCTGAGTCTGCGCCACTAGTCGCGCGGCGCTGTCTTCCAGATTAAACAGCGGTTGCTGATAACGGCTCGTATACAACGACTCCAGCGTGGTAATCAGTTCCACCAGCCGCGGTGCTGCGTAATTTTCCGCTTCCAGCCAGCGATAGAACAATTGCTTAAAACTTTGCGGGAAGCCACCCTGTTGTTCCACATATAGCGAAACAAATTGCGACAAAAAAGTCTCCAGCATTTCCCGTCCGGGCGTCTGCGCCTTGATCGCAACCAGCAGCTTACGAGAAAGATCGTCCACTGAAGCTGGCATCATCGCCACCGGCTCGACACGTTGTTCCTGTGTATCGCTGATCGGTTCAGGCGCAAAGTGCTTATCATCCGCCGTGGATGCATCGCTTTCAACCAGCAGGTTGCCCCAGTAGTGAGCCAACCCAGATTCGGGCTGTTCGGAGCCAATATATTTCATAACATTATCGGCCAGCGCATACAGACAACGGCTGGCCGGCGAATTAACGGTCAACTCCACCACCGGCAACTGCAATGCCACCGATCTCGGCACGTTTTCATCGCGCGCCACGAAGCCGCCGTATTCGGTATTGATTTGCAGGTATTTTTCAACGGCGGAGGCGAAACGCCGATAGGTTTCCGTAGCCCCCGGATAATCGACCGCCTGATTAACAACGACCCTCAGCCGTCCGGTGTAATTTCTGGCATTCAGCAATTTCAACAGCGAAAACGCGTCGGTCAGCGACGTCGGCTCGGAAGTAATGACCAAGAATGCACAGGGCGCCGATTCGATAAACTGCAACACGCTGTCGGCAACACCGGCCGCGGTATCGATCAGAATGTAGTCGTATTCCGCCTCGAGTTCCGACAAAGCCTCGATCAGCCGCTTTGCCTGCTGCCCACCGATATTGGCGCATTCGGCAATCCCGGATGCGCCAGGAACCACGGCTATACCTTCCCCTGTCGTGATGACGACTTCGCGAATCGACTTTTCTCCGCTCAACACATGCTCAAGGGTAAATTCAGGCCTAAGGCCAAGCAAGATATTGATGTTGGCCAAACCGGTATCGGCGTCGAAAATACAAACGCGCGCGCCCCGATGCACCATCGCCGAAGCCACGTTGGTGGTGACACAGGTCTTTCCAACCCCGCCCTTACCGCTGGTAAATACCAAAACATGCGCTTTGTTAGGCATCATAGATCGCTGTTGTTCCGAGAATTGAAGACTTTCCATGGTTTCAGTAGTAGACGATGTGTGATTTACCCAACCGAGATGCTAGCGGAAGAAGCTGAAATATAGTTCATTATGCCGCAATTTGGCATATCTGACAGCAAATTCCTGAACGCGGAAACCAAAACCGGGAGCCATTCCACATTGCTCTTCAAGTATAATGCCGCTTCCCTATATGACCGCCAAATAATCATGCAGCCTCCGCGTCTCGCCTGGGCCATCACCGGCTCGGGACACTATATAGAAGAATGTCTTGAGTTCATGCTCGGCCTGGACAATGTCGACTTGTATCTGAGTCAGGCTGGCGAAGAGGTATTAAAAATGTACGGCATCAGTCTAAACGACATCAAGCACAAACTGCCGGTCTACCGCGACAAGGCCGCTTCCGCGCCGCCGGTTGGACTGTTTTACAAAAATTATTACCACACCTTCGTGATGGCGCCCGCCACCTCGAATACCGTCGCCAAGTGCGTACTGGGCATCGCCGACTCGCTGGTCACCAATCTCTACGCGCAGGCCGGAAAATGCCGGATCGAAAGCATCGTCTACCCCTGCGACGTCGCTCCCGCCATTGAAACCACCGCGCCCGGCCACAAAAAGGTCATGGTTTACCCGCGACCGATCGACCTGGAAGCCACCGACAAGCTGCGCGACTTTCCCTACACGCAAGTGGTGGACAGCGTCGATGCCTTGAAAATCGCCGTAACAAACCGGCTGGTCTCTTTGCCATGAATACGGAACCCGAGCGCATCCTGTTCTTGACCGGCAAACTGGCGGAAAAACAACTTCGGCAGATTCTGGCGGCCATGGAGCCGGATTTCAGCTACAAGGTACTGGAAATGGGCGTCAAGGTGGCGGCACTGATGACCGCCGAGATGATAGGCCGGCGCCTGAAGGACACCATGGGCGCCACCCGCATCGTGATTCCGGGCCGCTGCCGAGGCGATCTAGACGCCTTGTCGATTCAGCTCGGCGTACCCGTGGAACGCGGCCCGGAAGAGGTCAAGGATTTGCCGCTATACTTCGGCAAGGACGCCCACCACTACGACTTAAGCCAATACCAGACCAAAATTTTCGCCGAAATCGTCGACGCGCCCAACATCGGCGTCGATGCGGCAGTCGAGCGCGCTTATTACTATAAGGCCAACGGCGCCGACGTGATCGACATTGGCTGCCTGCCCGGCACGCCGTTTCCGCATCTGGCCGACTGCATCCGTACCTTGAAACAGGAGGGTTTCAAGGTCAGCATCGATTCGCTGGAAGACAGCGACCTGATCGCCGGTGGCAAGGCCGGCGCCGATTACATGCTTAGCCTGACTGCCAAAAGCCTGTGGATAGCCGAGGAAGTGGCTGCCACTCCTATCCTGATTCCGGAAAAACACGGCGACTTGAGTTCATTGGATGAGGCTATTGCTCATTTTCAGCGCCAGAACCGGGCGTTCATCGTCGATCCTATTCTCGATCCCATTCACTTCGGCTTTACCGAATCCATCGTTCGCAACCACACCTTCAGGCAACGTTACCCGGAAGTGGAAATGATGCTGGGGGTCGGCAATATCACCGAGTTGACCCACGCCGATACTTCTGGGATGAACGCGATATTGCTGGGCATTTGCTCGGAGCTCAACATCAACCATATATTGGCGACCGAAGTCAGCAAACATGCCTGCCGAGCCATCCGCGAGGCTGACCGCGCCCGCCGCATCATGTATGCCGCCAAACAGCATAATGCCTTGCCGAAACACATCGCCGCCGATTTGCTCACGATCCACGACACCGCGCCCTTCCCTTACCGCCGCGACGAAATCGAAGCGATGGCGGCGGAAATCAAGGATCCCAGCTACCGCATCCAGACCAGCGCCGATGGTCTGCATGTGTTTAACCGCGACGGTTTCCATACCGCCCAGGATCCGTTCGATTTGTATCCCAAATTACAGGTCGAAAAGGACGGCGGCCATGCTTTTTATCTGGGCGTGGAATTGGCCAGGGCCGAAATCGCCTGGCAACTGGGCAAGCGCTTCACTCAGGATCAACGCCTGAACTGGGGCTGTGCGACGCAAAGCGAGGAAGAATCCAAAACGGATCTGCACACCTTTAAACCGTCGGGCAGCACTCTAAAAAAACACGATTGAGCGATCTAAAAACGCCGCTTGAACAATTCCCGGCCTAGCATCGATTCCTTCCCTCTTATTTTTTTCCTAAAAAAACGCGATAATAAGCAATTGATATACCAATCATTTAACAAACCATGACACTCTCCGAAATCGCCGCCGAAGGCAGCAGACGCCGCACCTTCGCCATCATCTCCCACCCCGACGCCGGTAAAACCACCATCACCGAAAAACTGTTGCTGTTCGGCGGCGCGATCCAGCTGGCTGGCTCCGTCAAAGGCCGCAAGGCCGCTCGGCACGCCACCTCCGACTGGATGGAGATGGAAAAGGAAAGGGGGATTTCGGTGACCACCTCGGTGATGCAGTTCGAGCATAATGATTGCATCATCAATCTGCTGGACACGCCGGGCCACGAAGACTTTTCCGAGGATACCTACCGTACCCTGACCGCCGTGGACTCGGCGCTGATGGTGATCGACGTCGCCAAGGGCGTCGAGGACAGGACCATCAAACTGATGGAAGTCTGTCGGCTGCGCGACACGCCCATCCTGACCTTCATCAACAAGCTGGACCGCGAGGGCCGCGAACCCATCGAACTGCTGGACGAAGTGGAAACCGTGCTAAAAATCCAGTGCGCGCCGATGACCTGGCCTATCGGCATGGGCAAGCGTTTCAAAGGGGTTTATCAGCTTTATAAGGACGAAATCCTGTTGTTCAGCCCGCACCACGGTGGCCGCATCGCCAAGGCGGAAATCATCAAGGGATTGGATAATCCCAAGCTGGACGAAATGCTCGGCGATCAGGCCCAGGAATTGCGTGACGAAATCGAGCTGGTGAAAGGCGCCAGTCACGAATTCAATCTGGACAAATATCTGGCGGGCGAACAAACCCCGGTATTTTTCGGCTCGGCGATCAACAACTTCGGCATCATCGAATTGCTGGACGCCTTCGCCGAATACGCGCCGGGACCGAAATCCCGGAAGGCAGAACAGCGGGAAGTGCAACCAGACGAGGATAAATTCACCGGTTTCGTGTTCAAGATCCAGGCCAACATGGACCCGGCCCACCGAGACCGGGTAGCTTTCATGCGCATCTGTTCCGGCAAGTTCGACAAGGGCATGAAGCTGCATCATGTCCGGATCGGCAAGGGCATACAGGTCGCCAACGCCATCACCTTCCAGGCCGACAGCCGCAAGAACGTCGAGGAAGCTTATCCCGGCGACATCATCGGTCTGCACAACCACGGCACCATCCAGGTCGGCGACACCTTCAGCCAGGGCGAAACCCTGAAATACGGCGGTATCCCCTACTTCGCGCCGGAATTGTTCCGCCGCGTGGTATTGAAAGACCCGCTACGAGCCAAGGCTTTGCAAAAAGGCCTGGTGCAACTGACCGAGGAAGGCGCCACTCAGCTTTTCAAACCCTTGAAGAATAATGATTTGATCCTGGGCGCGGTGGGCATACTGCAGTTCGACGTCACGGCGCATCGCCTGAAAAACGAATACAACGTCGAATGCGTGTACGACGCCTCGCCGATCAACACCGTACGCTGGATCAGCGCCAAAAATCCGGCCAAACTGGAAGAGTTTAAGAACAAGGCCTTCGAGAATCTGGCCGAGGACGGCGGCGGCTATCTGGT
>JAJRDU010000316.1 GCA_028748685.1 Methylococcaceae bacterium | reverse complement strand
TCTTTTCAAGTTAGACCTAAGTTAAAAAAATCGGACTCCCGCAACTTGGGGGTGGTAATTTTGAATTTCAAGGCCAAAATTATTACAGACTAGCGATCGAGCTCTTCTTTCAAAATTCAGTTATTTCAACAGGCGATTATGAAATTCAATTTGGCGGGCAAATCCATCCTGATTGTCGAAGACTACCCGGCCATGCGTAAGGCCATCCGCGATATGTTGTACGGTTTGGACGCCGAGACTGTTATGGAAGCGGACAATGGCATCAATGCCATCAACGCAATGACTAAGCACAGTTTTGATGTGGTGCTGTGCGATTATAATCTCGGTAGCGGCAAAAACGGCCTGCAGGTGTTGGAAGAAGCCAGACACTGCAAGTTAGTCAGCAGCAAATGCGTGTTCGTGATCATCAGCGCCGAGCAGGCGACCAGCATGGTGTTGGGGGTGATGGACGGTAAGCCCGACGAATATCTGACCAAGCCTTTCAATACCTTGCAGTTGACGAGCCGTTTAGAGCGCAGTTTCGCCCGTAAGGATTATTTGGCCAGCGTCGAAAAGGAAATCGAGCGAGGCAATCTGTCGAAAGCGATTGCAAATTGCGACCGGCTTTTGACGGAGGGTGATAAAAAAATGCATACCCAACTGTTAAAACTCCGCGCCGAGCTGGCAATCAGCGGCGGGGACCTTGAAAAAGCCAAGCATATTTATGACGAAGTATTGACGAATCGAGAGCTTCCGTGGGCGAGGTTGGGACTCGGCATCATTGAATTTCATCGAAATAACATCGAACAGGCCATTTCCATCTTTGAACAACTGGTGAAGGATAGTCCGATGCTGATGGAGGGCTATGACTGGTTGAGCAAAGCCTATGAGGCAGCGAATCAACCGCATGATGCTCAGGCTATCTTGCATCAGGCCGTGGATTTATCGCCGCAATCGATTTTACGGCAAAAGAAACTAGCGGTTACCGCCGACCGGAACGGCAACCTGGATGTGGCAGAAAAAGCGTATAAGGCGACCGTTAATCTTGGCAAAAACTCGATCTACAAATCCTGCGACGATTTTGCCGGTTTGGCTAAGCTCTATTCAAAAACCAATGCCAACGAGGAGGCCTTGAAAACCTTGAAGGCCATGCGGACCGAGTATGCTAACAGTGCGGAAGCGGAGCTGAGGGCCGCGACCGTGGAAACGGAAGTGTATAAAAAACTGGGTAACGAAAAGGCCGCCGAGCAGGCCCTGCGGAAAGTGATCAGCATTAGCGATGAATTGACGGGACAAGTTCCCAAGGAACTGCAATTGGATATTGCAAAAGCCTGCTTCCTGAATAACCAGCATGAAAAGGCCGAACAGATACTGAACGGCTTAATTAAAACCCATATTGACGACGAAGATTTTTTGAACGATGTGCGAGGCATGCAAAGCGGCATCGGCATGGATAATCATTCCGAAGTTTTGATCCAGAAAACCAAGCAGGCGCTGATTGCCACCAACAATCAGGGGGTGACGCTTTTCAAACAAGGCAAATACAAGGAGGCCTTGGACCTGTTCGAACAAGCCATGCTTGCCATGCCTGACAATAAAACCATCACGCTCAACATGTTGAAAATCATCGTCCACGATCTGAAGACCGGTGATGCCGGTGACGAGAAAATGGAGCGGGCTCGGGCATTATTTACAAAAGCCCAGCAAATTGGCATCGATCCGCGCAAGCTCGGTGTGTTACTAAGAGAGTTTGCCGAAATCTCCCGTCGGCCCTTATCCATAAACGAAGCATGAAGATCGATACCTCAAAAAGCCAAACATTATTTCCCACCATTCTAGCTTGTACGGTACATGATATTAAGAATTCCCTGGGCATCGTGCTGGAATTGATACGGCAGTTGGCGATAAAGCAGCAGGCCGGTCAGAGCGAGGAGTTCTCGCAATTGGAATTTGAAGCCAATCGTATCAACCACAGTCTGATGCAGTTGCTGGTGATGTATAAAATCGATTCCCGCAAGTTCAATCTGGACATCGACGAATATCCGGCGCTCGAGATCATTAACGAAGCCAGGGCTCAGCAGGATGTGTTGTCCAAGCTTAACAGCGTACAAGTTCGAATCGATTGCAACGATGACTTATTTTGTTTTTGCGATTATCCCAACGTCAGCAATGCACTGGGTACCATCTTAAATAACGCCCTGCGTTATACGCATAGTTCTATTTCAATTTCCGCCGCCGAGGAAGAGGGGTATATTAAATTTTGTATTGAGGACGATGGGGAGGGTTATCCCGAACATCTGCTGGCTGCGGACTTGAGCGATGCGTCCGATCTGGATTGGGTGAAAGGTAACACCGGATTGGGTCTGTATTTTGTGGCCATGATCGCCGGTTTACATCGACACGACGATAAAACCGGTTATGTCAGAATCGACAACCGGAGCAGCCTTGGGGGGGCCAGATTTTGTCTGTTCTTGCCCTGATGGCACTAGCCACACCCCGATGTTTATCCGTTTGTTTGGAATAGAACTATTGGGAATCAGTGCCTTGGAAGGATATGTCGCCACGGACTGAAAGGACTCGAGATATGCTTGTCCGGTGATCGGCGGGCGCTTGGTATTATGTAGGGTGTTACGGCCTCCGTTTGAGATGTTTTTGCATAACGTTTAAAGAGGACTCATTACATGTTTGCAAGCTATCGCATTTGCCGGACAGCCTGGCTAATAACAGTACTATGTGCCATCGGCTGGACGCTGCCGGTCGAGGCGGCGGAAAAGGGCATCACACCTAACGAGGTGTTCTCCGAGGCACTGCAAATCGAAAAAGAAGTCGATCTGTTAAAACGCCATTATGACATCACCGGAGTCAATCCAGGCGTTTCGGTTGAAGCCGACGTGCAGTTTCGCCATGTCTGGGAAAAATGCTACGTCATTTTGCTTAAGCTGAGCATTTTTCGGCGCAATCATGGACTGCCAGGCTTTGCGCCCTTGGCTCTTGAGCCAAACCTCGATCTGAATCCCAATTTGAACTGGGCTCAGACACAGCGCATTCTCAGTGAAGTGATGATCATCAAAAAGCTGCTGGGCATTCCCGGCACGGTCAGTCCCGCAACCCTCGTACAAGACAAGCGACCCATCGACGTGTTCAACAAGCTGGAGCAGATTTCCTATGCCATGGATTTGCTCAATGGCTCGCCGGTCAGACCGTCTGATGTTTATGCCGAAGCCTTGCGCGTTAACGAAGATGTTAACAGCATCATGCGTAAGATCGGCACATTGGATACCGCCGTCCCGCCGGCCAGAAATCCTAATGCCCAACCCGTGGATTCACTGAATGCGGCTTTTGTTCTGTTGAATGAGATCCAGCGTCTGCAACGCCAGCTCGGTCTGGATATTACTGATTTCAGCGCGTTCCACAAGAC
>JAJRDU010000315.1 GCA_028748685.1 Methylococcaceae bacterium | reverse complement strand
CACTTATCAAGGTGCCGGCCCGTTTCTATAGACGTCTCTCGGATTTCATTAAAGCCATCCGTTGCATTCGAAATACTGCGAAAGACAAGTCCACTTCGCCTTGCAGGGTAAACTTCGGTGTATTACCGCACAGATTTTGCCAACCCCTTGGCCAAACCGCAGAAGCTCAATATCGTGACGAATAGAGATTCGATACCCTTCGACCGACTGGGTGTGCCACTATAAATTCGGCACTGTTTCCATCGACCCTGAGGTGTGGCGTGATCCAGACTTTCAAAATGGCTTGGCGCTGGCAAGCCGGACAACACAAGACATGAACGCCCAGTGCCGCGGTACGACACTGCTTGATGGCGAACATGACTTTCAGCTGCCCCAGACGCAGATGGTCACACTGAGTATCTCGCCAAGCGGCACCATAGGCGCGGAAAATATCCGCTACCTCTAGCGCGAGGCACGCCATAAGCTTGCCGTACTACATGGGTTGCAAAGTCTCGATCGGACCACCACCTCACAAGTGCAACTGATAGCTGCGTAAATCTTCCACGCTAGCCGAATCCGGTGACCGGCCCAAGAAATTCGCGAATCGCTTCACGACACGGATATAACTGGTCTGAGTTTTGGGTGACAATTTGCGCATCCACATGTCGTCGATCATGCTTTGGCGCAACGGGCTGACGGGTTTGTCTGTCGAATTCATGACACTGTTCCTATCTTAAACAAGGCGGATCGCCTCGTTTCTTGGATAGGAAAAAAAAGATATGCTGTCAATCACCCTCAGGCTTTGCTGCACAGACTCCCCTAGCGCGTAGCGGTTTAGTCCATTGGCCGAACCGAGCCGATCAACATTTGCACCAGCAGAGAAATTCTAGCCGTTTTTTCTAAGGTTCACTCCGGGCCTGAATGACCTCGAATTGCGCATACGGACAAACCCAAACTCACCAAAACAGTAATATGGTCAAACCTGGCCATCCTCCCCGGTTATTCTGTTCGTTCCGTCAACTGCGAGCAATGAGGCGTAAAAATAAATTATTATTACAGCGTGATCTTGATCCTTTCGCTTTTTGCAAGGTTAAATTTCTTAGCCCACTCTCATCGCGGCAAATCCGAGTTTCCCATCAGGAACTCGTCCACCGCTCGCGCGCATTGCCGGCCTTCGCGAATCGCCCACACCACCAGCGACTGACCGCGGCGCATGTCACCGGCGGCAAACACCTTGTCCAGCGATGTTTTATAGTTATCGGTATTGGCGGCAACATTTTTGCGGGCATCCACCGCTACCGCTAGCTCGGCTAACAAACCTTCCTGAATCGGGTGCTCGAAGCCCATAGCCAAAAGCACCAAGTCCGCTTTAAGCGTGAATTCGCTACCGGATATGCCTTCGCTGATCCAGCGGCCGTCGACATTTTTCCATTCCAGGCGGCGGCAACGGATTTCCTTGACGCGACCGTTTTCGCCAAGGCACTCCAGGGTTTCGACCGACCAATCCCGTGCGCAGCCTTCCTGCTGAGAGCTGGAGGTACGTAATTTGTTCGGCCAATTGGGCCAGGTGCTAAGTTTGTTTTCTTTTTCCGGCGGCTTGGGCAAGAGCTCCAACTGGGTGACGGAAACCGCGCCTTGGCGAATCGAGGTGCCGATGCAGTCCGATCCGGTATCGCCACCGCCGATGACGACCACATGCTTGCCTTCGGCGGAAATGCGATCGCTTTCGGGAATGCCGTCGCCCAACACCACCTTGGTTTGCTGGGTCAAAAATTCCATCGCAAAGCGAACGCCGCCCAGTTCGCGACCGGGAACTGTCAAATCGCGCGGTTTTTCCGAACCGCCGGCCAGCACCACGGCATCGTAGTCGGTGACCAATTGCGCGGCGGATATGTCCTTGCCGACACAGGCGTTGGTGCGAAACTCCACGCCCTCGGCTTCCATTTGCGCCATGCGCCTGTCGATCAGGCTTTTATCCAGCTTGAAGTTGGGAATGCCGTAACGCATCAATCCACCGATACGGTCGTTCTTTTCGAACAGGGTGACATCGTGACCGGCACGGGCCAATTGCTGAGCGCAAGCCAGACCGGCCGGGCCGGAACCGACCACCGCGACTCGTTTGCCGCTACGGTGCGGGGCGATTTGAGGATGTATCCAGCCATTTTCCCAGGCTTTGTCGACGATGGCGCATTCGATAGTCTTGATGGCAACGGGCGCTTCGTCAAGATTCAGGGTACAAGCCGCCTCGCAGGGCGCGGGACAAATCCGGCCCGTGAACTCGGGGAAATTGTTGGTGCTATGCAAAATTTCCAGCGCGTTCCGCCAGTCATCTTGGTATACCGCATCGTTCCATTCGGGGATGATGTTGTTGATCGGGCAGCCGTTGTGGCAATAGGGAATGCCGCAATCCATGCAACGCGCGCCCTGGGTGCGAACCTGCTCTTCGCTCAAGGGAATCACGAATTCCCGATAATGTTTGACCCGTTTCTCGACCTGGTCGTAGGACCGGTCTTGCCGTTCATATTCCATGAAGCCGGTTGGTTTACCCATGCTGTACTACCTCGAAAAAAATGTACTTTGAACGTTCAAATCCCATGCCTGGCCTTCCCCTTCGCCGGGAAAGAGAAGGCTGACGGAATTAGCCATGCAAGCGGCTATCGGTTTCAGCCTGACTTTGGCGCATGGCTTCCAGGGCGACACGGTAGTCCACCGGCATCACTTTGACAAAGCGCGGCAGGAAGGCATTCCAGTTATCCAGAATATGTTTGGCGCGGCTGCTGGCTGTGTAGTGGCGGTGACGCTCGATCAGCGTCCGCAAGCGACGTTCGTCGTCGCCCGTCATATTGTGCATGATGTCGACCAGACCATGCGACTCAAGCTCTCCGCCTTGGTGATCCAGGGTTTCCAGCGCCGCGTCTTCGACCGGCACCGGTTCCAGTTCCACCATGGCCAGATTGCAGCGCTTCTCGAACGTGCCGTCCTCATCCAGTACATAGGCGACACCGCCGGACATGCCCGCCGCGAAATTGCGTCCGGTCTGGCCCAACACCACGACCACGCCGCCGGTCATGTATTCGCAGCCGTGGTCGCCCACGCCTTCCACCACCGCAAGAGCGCCGGAATTTCGCACCGCGAAACGTTCGCCAGCCACACCTCGGAAATAACATTCTCCGGAAATGGCGCCATACAGCACGGTGTTGCCGACGATGATATTCTCTTCGGCGACGATAGGGGTTTCCTTGGGCGGATAAATAATGATATGTCCACCGGACAAACCTTTACCGACATAGTCGTTGCCTTCGCCGACCAGCTCCAGCGTGATGCCGGCCGCCAGGAAAGCTCCGAGACTTTGTCCGGCCGTGCCTTTGGCCTGGATATGTATGGTGTTGTCGGGCAAGCCTTTATGGCCATAGCGTCTGGCGACTTCGCCGGAGAGCATGGCGCCGACCGTGCGGTTAAAGTTGCGGATAGCTGTTTGGATTTTTACCGGTTGGCCGTCTTCCAGCGCCGGTTTGGCTTGAGCGATCAAGGCGTGATCCAAAGCCTTGTCCAGACCATGGTCTTGGGCTTCGATCTGGCGGATGGCGACATCCGGACCAACCTCCGGTTTATACAAAATGCGCGAGTAATCCAGTTTCTGCGCTTTCCAATGTTCCACCGCGCGGCGCATATCCAGTTTTTCGGTGCGGCCTATCATATCCGCGACACTGCGGAAACCCAGCTTGGCCATGATTTCCCGCAATTCCTCGGCAATGAAGAAGAAGAAATTTATCACATGCTCGGGCTGGCCGGTGAAACGTTTGCGCAGCTCCGGATCTTGCGTCGCGACGCCGACCGGGCAGGTGTTCAGATGGCATTTTCGCATCATGATGCAACCTTCCACGATCAAGGGCGCGGTGGCGAATCCGAATTCGTCGGCCCCCAGCAACGCTGCAATGGCGACGTCGCGGCCGGAGCGGATGCCGCCGTCGGCCTGCACGCAAATACGTCCCCGCAGCTTGTTCAGCACCAGGGTCTGGTGAGTCTCGGCCAGACCAATTTCCCAGGGCAGACCAGCGTGCTTGATCGAGGTGATGGGGCTGGCGCCGGTGCCGCCGTCGTAGCCGGAAATAGTGACGTGGTCGGCATGCGCCTTGGAAACCCCGGCCGCCACCGTACCCACACCCACTTCCGACACCAGCTTGACGCTTATGCGGGCTTTGGGGTTAACGTTTTTCAGATCGTGAATCAGCTGCGCCAAGTCTTCTATCGAATAAATATCGTGGTGCGGCGGCGGCGAAATCAAACCCACGCCGGGCGTGGAATGCCGAACCCTGGCGATGGTGGCATCCACCTTGTGGCCCGGCAACTGCCCGCCTTCTCCGGGCTTGGCTCCCTGGCTGATCTTGATCTGAATGTCGTCGGCGTTGACCAGATACTCGGCCGTAACCCCGAAACGTCCGGAAGCCACCTGCTTGATGGCAGAGCGCATCGAATCGCCGTTTTCCAGCGGTTTGAAGCGTTCCGGAAGTTCGCCGCCCTCCCCGGTATTGGATTTGCCCCCCAGCCTATTCATCGCGATGGCCAGCGTGGTGTGAGCTTCGTAGGAAATGGAGCCAAACGACATCGCGCCGGTGACGAAACGCTTGACGATGTCCTTGGCCGGCTCCACTTCGGCTAGCGGGATGGCTTGATCGGCAAACTTAAATTCCATCAGGCCGCGCAACGTGACCAGCCGCTCGTTTTGCTCGTTGATCAGCTTGGAATATTCGGCGTAGGTCTTGGCATCGTTGGCGCGCGTGGCGTGTTGCAACTTGGCGATGGTTTCCGGCGTCCAGACGTGGTCTTCGCCGCGTACCCGGTAAGCATATTCGCCGCCCGCATCCAGCGCGTTGCGATACAAAGGCGCATCGCTGTAGGCCAGGCGATGGCGGCGCAGGGTTTCCTCGGCGATTTCGCGGATGCCGGCGCCACCTATGGTGCTCAAGGTGCCCGTGAAGTATTGATTGAGAAAATCTTCCGACAGCCCTATGGCGTTGAAAATTTGCGCGCCGCAATAGGATTGGTAGGTGGAAATGCCCATTTTAGACATCACCTTCAGGATGCCTTTGTCCACCGCCTTGATGTAACGCTTGTGGACTTCTTCCTCGCTGGGAGCATCCGGCAGCGTAGCGCGCAACTGCGACAGGGTTTCCAGCGCCAGATAGGGATTGACCGCTTCGGCGCCGTAACCCGCCAACAGACAGAAATGATGCACCTCTCGCGCTTCACCGGTTTCCACCACCAGGCCGACGCTGGTGCGCAGGCCGACCTTGATCAAGTGGTGATGCACGGCGGCCGTTGCCAGCAAGGCCGGAATGGCGATGTGGTCCATATCCATGGCCCGGTCGGACAGAATCAGAATATTATGATCTTCGACAACGGCTTGCTCGGCTTCGTTACACAAGCGTTCCAGGGCCTTTTCCATGCCCGATGCGCCTTGATCGACGGTATAGCAGATGCTCAAGGTCTTGGTGCGGAAGGCTTTTTGGCTGTGTTCGATGTGTCGGATTTTCTCCAGATCCTGATTGCTCAATGCCGGATGCTGCACTTCCAGGCGCATGTGGCCGTCGCCACCATGCAGGCCCAATAGATTGGGGCGCGGGCCGACCAGCGATACCAGGGACATCACCAGTTCTTCGCGGATCGGGTCTATGGCCGGATTGGTGACCTGGGCGAAGCCCTGCTTGAAATAATCGTAAAGCAGGCGGGCTCGGCTGGACAGCACCGCCGGCGCCGCGTCCACGCCCATCGAGCCTATCGGCTCCTGCCCGCTGGCACCCATGGGCTTTAGGATTACCTTGATGTCTTCCTGGGTATAGCCAAAAGCCTGCTGCCTATCTAGCAGGGTTTGAGCATCCACCGGCACGGGCGCTATAGCCTGGGGAAGATCCTTAAGCTGAATCTGAGTTTTATCCAGCCAGTCCTGGTAAGGATAATGCTCGGACAATTGCGCCTTGATTTCGGCATCGTCGATGATGCGGCCCTGCTCCATGTCGATCAGCAGCATCTTGCCCGGCTGCAAACGCCATTTTTTGACGATCTTGTGTTCGGGGATGGTCAGCACGCCCATTTCCGAGGCCATCAGCACGTAATCATCGTCGGTCACCAGATAACGGGCCGGACGCAGGCCGTTTCGGTCCAGCGTGGCGCCGATCTGGCGGCCGTCGGTGAACGCCACCGCCGCCGGCCCGTCCCAGGGCTCCATCAGCGCCGCATGGTATTCGTAGAAAGCCCTGCGATTATCGTCCATCAAGGGATTTCCGGCCCAGGCTTCCGGTATCAGCAACATCATCGCATGAGCCATGGAATAGCCTCCGGCCACCAACAGCTCCAAGGCATTATCGAAACAAGCAGAATCGGATTGATGTTCACCAATCAGCGGCCAGATTTTTTTCAAATCCTCGCCGAGTATCTCGGAAGCCATGGTTTGGCGGCGCGCCGCCATCCAGTTGACATTGCCGCGCACGGTGTTGATTTCGCCGTTGTGGGCTATCATCCGGAACGGGTGGGCCAAGTCCCAGGTTGGAAAAGTGTTGGTGGAAAAACGTTGATGAACCAGTGCCAGTGCGCTGACCATGGCCTCGTCCGACAAATCCTTATAAAACACACCGACCTGATCGGCCAGCAGCATGCCTTTATAGGTAATGGTGCGTGAAGACAGCGAGGTCACATAAAACTGTCCGCCATCTTGTAGATTGCGCTCGCGAATGGCATTTTCCACCTGTTTGCGGATCACGAACAACTTGCGTTCGAAAGCATCCTGATCGGCACAGTTGCCGCCGCGTCCGACGAAAACCTGACGGATGAAGGGTTCCACGGCCTTAACCGATTCACCTAGCCCGGAATTGTCCACCGGTACGTCGCGCCAACCCAGCACGGTCTGCCCTTCGGCGACGATGAAATCGCCCAGAATCTTTTCGCACTCGGCGCGGCTGTTGGCGTTGCGCGGCAGAAACACCATGCCTACTGCGTAATGGCCGGCTGCCGGGAGCACGATGTTTAATTTGGCCGCTTGCGCGCTAAAAAACGTGTCGGGCAGTTGCAGCAACAGCCCCGCGCCATCGCCAGCCAATGGGTCGGCTCCCACCGCGCCACGATGGGTAAGATTCTCGAGAATTTCCAAACCTTGCCGCACGATGTCATGGCTCTTCCGGCCCTTGATATGTGCGATGAAACCGACACCACAAGCATCGTGTTCGTGACGTGGATCGTATAACCCTTGTTTTGGGGGCAACAACCGATGAACCATGGGCATACACCTCATTTTAGAACTGCGCGAAAAGACGGGGACGATATTCTCCGTCCGGGAGATTGGCATAGCTAAGGATTCCACTAAAATAACTTCCCCGTGTGTACCCTCAACCCTCTCCCATAGGGCGAGGGAGCAAGATGCGGATTTATTTTTGACGAAATGCTAAACACCAAGCATTAGCCGCCTATAGTCATTCATGGTGGAATGAAAAAAGCGATCAATTTTATTGGTTTTACAGGTGTTTAAGCAAGCCCAAGCGAGCCGGGGCAATTTCGGGCTAAACCAGCGTTTCGCCGCGCGCCAATTTCGGCAAGTTGCCTTCCAGCCCCATTGCGGCCTTCATGACTTTCTTGCGAGCCGGCGTGATGCGTTGCGCCAGGCCCAGCCCGATATTTCTCAACAATTTCACCGGCAAAATGTCATTACTGAAACAGCGATAGAACACATCCATCAGCGTCATCATTTTCAGGTTTTCGTTACGGCGCAGGCTTTCGTAACGTTGCAGCACGGCTAAATCGGCGATGTTCTTGCCTTGGCTTTGAGCCTGAACCAACACTTCCGCCAGGGCCGCCGCATCCAGCAAACCGATGTTGACGCCCTGCCCCGCCAAGGGATTGATCATGTGCGCGGCGTCGCCGACCAAGGCCACGCCCGGTTTGATGTAATGCTGGGCATGCTGGCGCTTGAGCGGGAAGCTGGCCACGCCCAACACCTGTTTCACTTCGCCCAGACAATCGGGAAACGCCTTGACCAGCTCGGTTTTTAATTGCTCATACGGCAAGGCCTGCAGGCGCCGCACCTCGTCCGGCGAGTGATACCAGACGATGGAACCGTAAGGTCCGGGCAAAGGCAAGAATGCTTGCGGGCCGCTGGGCACGAAGCGCTGCCAGGTAATGTCCTGCTGGGGATAAGCGGTTTCGATGTAGATCACCAGGGCATGCTGATTGTAATCCCAACTGGTCACGCCCAAGCCTACGACCTGCCGGACCCGCGACTGCCCGCCGTCGGCGGCCACCAGCAATTTGGCGTGCAATACTCGGCCGTCGGCCAGCACGACCTCCGATTCATGGCCGTCATAATTTATTTTGCTGATAGTTTGCGGCATCAGCAGCTGTACATTGTCGAAACTCGGTAGCCTGTCCAGCAGGGCCAGTTGGGTGATTCTGTTTTCGACGATATAGCCCAGTTCCGGATATCGAATGTCGTCGCTATCGAACAGGGTGTCGCCGGCATCTTCCCAGACCCGCATGCGCTTGAACGGGCAGCAACGGCGCGAAGTGACGCCCCGCCAGGCACCGACGGCTTCCAGAATATTTTTAGAGGCGATGCTCAGCGCGGAAACCCGTAAATCGTGCGGCTGATCGGCGGAGAATGCTTCCGGCACCTGGGTTTCTATCACGGCCACTTTCAAGTCGCTGCCGCCCAGACAACACGCCACGGCCGAACCGACCATGCCGCCGCCCACGATCACCACATCAAATTCTTCTTTCATATCGATTCATCACAGAGTCTTGAAAATAAAGGCAAAAACTAGCGGTTGGAAGCCTGTCCATCCCTGGCCGAATGACAGATAACGCGCCGCATGATATGATTAAAAAGTTTCGCTTACCGAAAATAGAGTTCACATGCATGGTTTTAACCGCTTTCGATGACTCTAACACGCAGTAGGCAGAAAAACCATAAACAGCACTATCGGCAGGGCAATTACCGGGTGGTGCATTAAACCGGCAAGACAGGATCTGGATAGCAATGAGTAAAAACGCCCAGAAAAACAATACAGTAGACATGCTTTACAATGCAGAATTATCGCAGGACAGCTGCGGCGTAGGCTTCATCACCCGCAAAGACAGCCAGCAAACCCACGACGTTTTGGTCAAATCGCACGAAGCCTTATGCACCATTCCGCACCGCGGCGGCATGAGCGCCGAAGGCATAGGCGACGGCGCGGGCGTCAATATCGACCTGTCTTTAAAGTTTTTCCGTAAGGTTACCGGCATTGCCACGCTGGAACTGGGTCAATTCGGCGTCGCCAATTTCTTTTTTCCGGAAGATCACGCCCATTACGATTCCGCCGCACAAAAACTGGTCGAAGAACATTTCAAGGAATTCGAACTGCCCATCATCAAATGGCGCGAAGTCCCCGTAGACAATAGTGTCTTGAACGCCGCCGCCATCAAGGCCCAGCTACCGATCAAACAAGTGGTTTTCGGCCGGCCCGCCGCATTGAAAGAGGCAAGCCATGAGCAGTTCGAAACACACATCCAGAACGCCCTGCTGACCATAGAAGTCGAAGGTTTTACCCGTCCCGAGCTGGCCGGTTTTTATCCGCTGTCGATGAGTTCCCGCACCCAAGTTTACAAAGGTCGCCTGAATTCGTTTGAAGTCATTCCGTACTTCATCGACTTGTACGACGCCGACCACGAGATCAGTACCCTGTTCTTCCACACCCGTTTTTCCACCAACACCGCGCCGGCAACCATGATGGCCCAGCCGTTCCGCTATATGGCGCACAACGGCGAACTGAATACCGACAAGAAAAATCGCCTCAGCGAAAACGCCATCGCCCGCCAAAACAACAAGCACGTGGTTTTCCCCTGCGGGCAGTCCGACTCGAGCCGCCTGGATCAAACTCTGACCCGCCGCATCAACGAAGACAAGCTCGACATCGTCACCGCAATTCTGGCGATGATGCCGCCGGCCTGGGAAAACGACAGCACCTTGTCCGACGAAGTGCGGGCCATGCTGGAATATTTCAGCCTGTACGAAGAGAAGAACGACGGCCCGGCCGCCTTGATTTTCAATGACGGCATCCGCGTCGGCGCCCGTCTGGACCGTTTGGGCCTGCGTCCCTTGCGTTCGGTCGAGACCGCCGACTATTTGGCCGTGATGTCCGAAGCCGGCCAGATCGACTTTCCGCCCGAGCAAGTGCTGCGCCGTGGCCGCATCGAGGCCGGCGGCATGCTGTATTTCGACCACGGCACCGGCGAATCCTACGACAGCCATCAAGTCATGGAGCGACTGGCCAAGGAAAAAAACTACAAAGCCTTGCTGGCGCAAAGCTGCATCCACATGGACGATTTACCGAAAGTCGAGCTATCGGAAATCAGCGACGAGCACGAGCTGAATGTCGACCAACGCCACACCGCGTATTCCTTGAATCAGGAAAGCTTTAAATTCCTGCTCGACCCCATGCTGCAAACCGGCCTGGAAAAGGTTTCGGCCATGGGTTACGGCCTGACGCCGAACGCCTTGAGCGCGACGGAAGGCGGCATGTCGCGCTATTTCAGCCAGCGCTTCGCCCAAGTCACCAATCCGCCTCTGGATTCTCTGCGCGAAAGCGACGGCATGACCCTGCGGGTTGCACTCGGTGCCAAACCCACTTTTTCGGATGAACACAGCAAACAGCTGATGCTGGAATCGCCTATCCTGCAACGCACCCAGCTGGAGCAAATCCGCCGGCAAAACCAGGTAAAAACCATCACCCTGGACATGCTGTACACGCCGGATTTCGAGGACGCAAAAAACAACGAACAGTCGCTGGAACAGGCGTTGACGGCCGTTTGTGAACGCGTCGAACAAGCGGCGCGCGCCAACACCGGCATCATCATCCTCAGCGACACCCATATCAGCAAAACCCAGGCGGCGATTCCCGCCCTGCTGATGATTGCCGCCGCCAACCAGCATTTGGTTAAACAGGGTTTGCGCTTCAATTCCTCTCTGATTCTGGAAACCGGCCAGGCCGCCAGCCCGCACGACGTGGCGACAATACTGGGTTTTGGCGCCTCGGCCATCTGCCCTATCAGCGTACACAGCCGGGTGATGACCGAATATCCGGATCAGGACACTCGTAAAAAAGCCCTGTACAACTTCCAGAAAGGCGTCGAAAAATCGCTGATGAAAACCATGGGCAAATTCGGCCTGTGTACTGTGGAAAGCTATATCGGCGGCGAATTCTTCGAATCCAACTATCTGGATACCGACGAGCCCAAGCTGAAAACCTATTTTCCCAACATTCATGCTTCGGTCGGCGGCGTGCGTTATGCCGACATCGCCGCCAGCAACACCGAATGGCATCACAAGGCCTTGTCGGTACAGACCGAAAACGACATACCTTTCCTGGGCCTGTTCAAGGAGCGTCAGGAAGGCGCCGGTCACACCTTCGGCAATACCGCCGTGCGCGAATACATCGCCATGACCGACGAACCGATTCTTTATGTACCGAAGCAGCAAGCACTGGAAGTCAGCGACACTGCCTATTGCGATTTCGGCTACGAGAAACGCACCCCGGAGCAAATCGACGCCTTCGGCATCACCCCGGCCTATCGCAGTTTCACCCGCAATCTAGCCCTGGAACGCGCCAACCGTCCCGCCGCATTGCGGGATGTGATGGAATTTCCGGTCGACATCAGCGCCGCCAACAGCAAGGCCGAGTTCGATCGCTTGCTGGGCAGCCAGGATCTGTATGGCAACAATAATTATCTGATTCGCGGCCTGAAGGTTGAACAAACCGATACGACATTCAAATTGAGCTTTAGCGAAGCATCCAGCAGCTCTCGACTGGAACAATTGGCCCAACATCTCGGCACACGCTTTGCCGGTAACGCGTTTACGTTCAGCATCGTCAACGATGCGATCAGCGTCCACACCAACAGCGCCGATAGCGTGATTTATCATTATCTGGCCAACATTCGCAGTGCGCGTTCGCGCATCACGCTGGATCGGGTACAGCCGGCCCATGAAATCACCCCGACGTTCGCATCGGGGGCGATGAGTCACGGCGCGTTGTTGGCCGAAGCCCACGAAGCGGTGGCGCAAGGCACCAACATCGCCGGCGCAATGAGTAACTCCGGCGAAGGCGGCGAACATTCCAGCCGTTTCGGCACCATACGTTCCAGCAAGATCAAACAGTTCGCCTCCGGCCGTTTCGGCGTCTGGGCAGGCTTCCTGGCCGACCCGAATCTGGAAGAAATCGAGATCAAGATCGGCCAGGGCGCAAAACCTGGCGAAGGCGGCCAGTTGCCGGCACCGAAAGTGTCGGTGGAAATCGCCGCGTTGCGCGGTGGCACCCCGAAAGTGGAACTGGTCAGCCCGCCGCCGCATCACGACACCTATTCGATCGAAGACTTGGGGCAATTGATACACGACGCCAAGGCGGCACGCGTGCGCGTGGTCGTCAAACTGGTCTCGTCGGAAGGCATTGGCACCATCGCTGTTGGCGTCGCCAAGGCCGGCGCCGATGTGATCAACGTCGCCGGCAACACCGGCGGTACCGGTGCGGCGGCGGTCACCAGCTTGAAAAACACCGGCCGTTCGCCGGAAATTGGCATCGCCGAAGTGCACCAGGCGCTGGCTGCCAACGGCTTGCGCGACAAAGTCATCCTGCGTTGCAGCGCCGCCCACCAAAACGGCACCGACGTGGTGAAATCCGCTATCCTGGGTGGCGACTCCTTCGAGTTCGGCACCACGGCGCTGATGATGCTACGCTGTGTAATGGCAAAAAACTGCAACATCCGCTGCCCGGCCGGCCTGACCACCGCTCACGAGGAATTCAAGGGCGACCCGCGCGTATTGGCGCAATTCTTCATGAACCTGGCCCACGAAGTCCGGGAAATCCTGGCAGACCTCGGCTACAGCAGCCTGAAAGAAATCCGCGGCAAGACCGAGCTGCTGCATCTGATCAATCATCCGAGCATGGTTGGCCAGATTCACCTGCAAAAACTGCTGGCCGAAGTCCAGGAAATCAAGATCGAAAAACCGATCTATCTGGAAAAAGACTTTGCCATCGATGATTTGATCTTCCCTCGCGTCCAATCGGCGTTATTTGAAAAGGGCCAGAAACAGGTGGTCATCGAAGGCGGCGAATTCAAGCTCAACAACCGCAACAAATCGGTGGGCGGCCAAACCGCTATCGATCTAGAGCGCTTCCTGCAATACGAATTGAGCGCTGAACAAGTTGCCACCAGCAAAATCGTCTACACCAACCAGCACGGCCGCCGTTACCTGCCCGATGACACCATCGTCATCCGCACCCACGGTTCGGCCGGTCAAAGTTATGCGGCATTCAATAACGACGGCATGCTCATGGAACACACCGGCACCTGTAACGACGGTGTCGGCAAAACCGCTTGCGGCGGGGTTATCATCATCAAGTCGCCCGGCGGCGGCTCCAACCAGCCCGGCGAAAACGTGCTGATCGGCAACTTTGCACTGTTCGGTGCCTCCGGCGGAAAGACCTTCATCAACGGCGAGGCCGGCGACCGTTTCGCGGTGCGCAATTCCGGGGCGATGGCTGTGGTGGAAGGTGTCGGCGATTTCGCCTGCGAATACATGATCAACGGCGCGGTATTGAACCTGGGCGGTTTCGGCAAAGGCTTCTGCACCGGCATGTCCGGCGGCAACGCTTACCAGTATGACCCGGAAAACCGTTTACAGGACTTGTACGACGACACCTCGGTAACCATCCACAGTTTGGCCGATGGAAGCGATGCAGCCGCCAGCCATGAACAATTCATCCTGTACATGCTGGAACAACACATCGAATATACCGGTTCCGAAAAAGCCAAGGCTATTCTGGCCGACTGGGCGAACCAGCGCAAACACTTCAAGTTCGCGCTGCCGTTGTGGCTGAACAGAACCCAAACCGCCGAATACTTGAGCAAAGCCTTGGACCGCAAGGCCATGATAGAGGAACTGGCCGTGGCGTTTGCCCAAAACCAGATCGCCCAGATCAAACAAGCCTATACCAACAATACGGCCTTGTTCAACGGCGCGATACCGGCTTACGGCGAAACCGACAGCGAACTGACGCTGAAACTGATCAACAGCTACGCGGTGATCGACAAAGCGCAGCAAATCGCCAAGGATCAGCTCAACAAGGCCGGCCAACCGCTGACTCAGGCGTCGATCGACAAACACGCTTACAAACTGGTGTTGGAAAGGCCGCGCAAGTTGCAGGATGCTCTGATCAAAAACATCCGCGAAGCCTACAGTCAATACGACGATACGCAATTGGCGGCGTTGATGGCGGAAAAACGCCTGAATGATTACAAAACCACGCTAATGCTGCGCGACGTACAGAGCATCTACTCGATCGGCTCAACGGCCTGGATTATCGAGCAGGACCGATTCAACCGTCAGGCTTTGGCGGGCTTGCCGTCCGTCGACAAAAACCTCGCGAGCCTGGAAAGTCTGACCATCGTTCAAAACATGTTGGAAAGCGAAACAGCTTAACGTAAATCGGTAGATGTAGGCTGGGTTAAGCGAAGCGCAACCCAGCCTACGTTGGTTTATCGTTGACTTATAAAATGACCGGACCGGCGAGTAACGGTCCAAAGTTGGTAACAAAATGAAAGCACCTTTTATCCCCCAAAACGCCCCCTACAGTGACACGCAACGCGCCTGGCTAGGCGGCTTTTTTGCCGGCATGCACAGCCATATGGTGCGTAGCGCCGGCAGCATCAGTCCCGTCGATGCCCGCACCTTGCACATACTTTACGGCAGCCAGACCGGCAATTCCGAGTCTCTTGCCAACGATGCCGCCGCCCGTGCCAAGAGCCACGGCCTGATGCCGGCGGTCAAGAGCATGGACGAAGTGGAAATCGGCCAATTGGCCAACATGGAGTATTTGCTGATCATCACCAGCACCTACGGTGAAGGCGCGATGCCCGACAACGCCGAAATGCTCTGGGAAGCCGCCAACCGCGATACCGCGCCGCGCCTGGATAATGTCAATTATTCGGTACTGGCCTTGGGCGATACTAGCTACGATCTGTTCTGCCAAGCCGGCATAGACTGGGATAACCGCCTGGCCGCTCTGGGCGCCAAACGCCTGTTCGATCGTGTCGATTGCGACGTCGATTTCGAAACACCGGCGGAAAAATGGATCAGCGAAGTCATCCCCTTGATGGCGGATGGCGCGACCACGGTCGCGGTCATGGATACCGAAACCCATACCACCAAATCGGTTTACAATCGCAAAAACCCCTTCCCGGCGAAAATGCGCGTCAACCGCATCGTCACCGCGCTGGATTCATCGAAGGAAACCCGCCATTACGAAATATCCATCGCAGGCTCCAATCTTAGTTACGAAGCCGGCGACGCCTTGTGCGTGATCCCGAGCAACTGTCCCGAGTTGGTAGCCGACATCGTCAAGGCGCTGGGCTGCACCGGCGCGGAAGACGAGCCGGTGAACGGCGACTTGATGACCTTGTCGGAAGCCTTGCGCACCCATTTCGAGATCAAGCTGCCCAGCAAGGAATTGATAGAGGAAATCGCCAACCGCTCCGGCGACCAAGAACTGGGCGGCCTACTGCTATCCGGAGACAAGGATAAACTGGCCGATTATTTGTGGGGCCGCGACATCCTCGACCTGTTGTTGCAATTCCCCGGCGTCGAATTTTCCGCCGCCGAATTCTTGGCGCTGCTGAAACCCTTGCAACACCGAGCCTACTCGATTTCCTCCAGCGGCAAGAAACATCCGGACAGCGTGCATTTAACCGTCGCCAGCGTCCGTTACGACGCGCGCGGCCGTGGACACAAAGGCGTCTGCTCTACTTATTTGGCGGACTTGGTCGATGAAAATACCGATGTGCGGATTTTCTTCACCCCCAACAACCATTTCCGCGTCCCCAACGACGACAGCCTGCCGATGATCATGGTCGGCCCCGGCACCGGCATCGCGCCGTTCCGCGCCTTCTTGCAGGAACGCGAATTCCGCAAGGCACCCGGCAAGAACTGGCTGTTCTTCGGAGACCGCAACGCCTCCACCGACTTCATCTACCGCGAGGAAATCGAAGCCATGCAGGCCGGCGGCCTGCTGACGCGCCTGGATCTGGCCTTCTCCCGCGATCAGGAAGAGAAGATCTACGTGCAGGACAGGATGAAGGAAAATGGCGCCGAACTCTATGCCTGGCTGGAACAAGGCGGCTACTTCTTCGTCTGCGGCGATGCCTATCGGATGGCGAAAGACGTTGATCAGGCCTTGCACGACGTGATTCGGATACATGGCCACAAATCCGAGGCGGAAGCGGTTGATTACGTCAATCAGCTGAAGAAGGACAAGCGCTATGTCAGGGATGTTTATTGATTTTAGCCAAAGGGCAAACGCCTTTTCTGTAGCATTGATAGATGTGTGGGTTACTTTAACAGGACCCCACACTCCAGCACTGCATCAATGCACCACATTTTTGACGCATTGCCTTACGAAGATCTTGATAGGCATGTTGCCGTCCATAAACTGGTTGAACAAGCCATTGATGTCGACCGGGCTGAGGTAAACGTAGACACCACAGCCGGTCACGGCAATAAACTGTTGACTCAAGGTTTCGAAAAATGCGTTACGTTCGTTGTTCAATTCCCTGATTTCGTTGTATTTGGTTTTCATGGCGCTCACCCTAAATGCTGCTTACCCTCGATATATAAAAAGCATAAGTCGGGCCTGAGCCAATATTTCATTAAATAACAATTGGATAGAAAATACATAGGCAAATCCTTGCCGTTTTTTTTGCAGATTCGCCAATTTACCGGCAGCCCATGCGCTACCGCCATTCAAGCACTTTTCTTCAACCAACCTTGCGCTACCGCCGAACTGGCATGTATCCTGCGTTTCAAAAAAGCTGTGGCGTAGCCGCGTGACTCTTATTTTTGATGAAGGATGAGGTGAACCTAAATGGCATTAGTCGAACAGACCAATACGCGTACCGTTGGCTATGATCCGATCGACCAGGATCATGCCGAATTTATTAGCCTGTTGAACCAGCTGGTTGCCTCCAGCAATGCGGATTTTCCGGCTTTGTTCCGGCAACTGTCGGAACATACCGAACAGCATTTCGAACGCGAAAACCGGCTCATGCAAGCATTCGCTTTTCCGGCGGAAACCGAACATAAAGGCGAACACCATCGGGTTTTGGGCGAATTCAAACAATTTCAAGGCCGGGTCGACAAAGGCATGATTAGCTTTGGCCGCTCGTTTGTCCGGGAACGTCTACCGCAATGGTTCGAATTACATGTCGCTACTATGGACAGCGCGCTGGCGACACACATTAAAAATCAGTGACCGGAGTCGGATCGATGACGCCCTGCCCCGACATCGAAGTTGTCGAAGCATTTTACGATAGCGCCGAAAGCGAACGAATCTATCAACACCTGCTGCATGAACAAGACTGGCCCGATAACCATTACGCCGTTGCCGGACGCCGATTTACCTTGCCCAGGCTGCAAACCTGGCACGCCGACCCCGGCATTAGCTATAGTTACAGTAACAACCTGCTGCAAACCCGTCCTTGGACGTCCTTGCTTTCCGATATCCGCACGAAGCTTGAAGCCTTTTTAAATTTTCACTTCAATTCGGTCTTGGTTAATCTGTATCGCGACGGCGACGATTACGTCGGCTGGCATGCGGATAACGAACCGGAACTCGGCGAACGACCCTTTATCGCCTCGTTAACGTTCGGCGCGGAAAGGCAATTCGCTTTCCGGCATAAAAAATCTTCCGAACAGGACCAAATACCCTTGCGCAGTGGCACACTGTTAATCATGCAGCCCGATTTTCAACATCATTGGCTGCATTGCGTGCCCCTAGCTCGAAATCACACCAAAGGCCGTATTAACTTGACCTTCCGCAAGGTCATTCCGGCAAGCGACTATAAAGGAGAAACCAATGAAGCTCCATGACATGGAGTTATCGGGTAACTGTTACAAAGTCAGGCTGATGTGTGCGCTACTCGGCTTGCAATACGAATCCGTGGCCGTCGACCTTTGGAAAGGAGAGCATAAATCGGCGGCGTTTCTGCAACTGAATCCGCGCGGCCAAGTGCCGATCTTGGAGGACGAAGGCACGCTAATTTGGGATTCCTCGGCGATATTGCTCTATTTGGCCCGGCGATATGGCGACGAACAATGGCTGCCCTTGGAAGCAACAAAAATGGCGGAAGTGATGCAGTGGCTCAGCGTCTCGCAAAACGAAATTCTTTACGGGCTGGCGAGAGCCAGAGCCGTCAAAAAATTCAACCGCCCCTGGGACATAGCGCAATGTCAGGCGCTCGGTAAACAGGCTCTGGAAATCATGGAGCCACACCTGTCGACTAGGCAATGGCTGACCGGCGAACTGCCGACGATCGCCGATATAGCCTGTTATTCCTATGTGGCACTGGCGCCGGAAGGCGGCGTGTCGCTGGAAGAGTTTCCGGCGATACGACTATGGCTGACGCGAATTCAAGCCCTGCCTGGGTACGTCGGCATGCCCGGCATCGCCGATCTTGACGACTGACCAGCTAATTATAGTCATCGCACTTCAAATTTCGGCGCATCATCACCCTCTCCCTAGGCGAGGATGGGTTGATGGGCTAAACAAACCGAAATTTGAAGTACGAAAGGCATTTTAACCCGGCCACGCTGATAAATCCTTCGACAGGCCCAGTACCCACAGGCATAAGGACGAACGGTAAGTGGCTGATTCCGTTGGCGGTAGGACCTTCGGCTTCTCTCAGGACAGGCTTGTCAAACCATAAGTGGAATCAATTTATTCAGAGTTTCCTTAATGACCGTTGCGAGCGCAACCTATAATACCGCCCTCCGGTGTTGGAACCAGGCTTCGCGATAGCCAATCGTGTTTTGCAAACCTTCGATTCCACGTAGGCTCAAAAGCGTGCCCACCAGGTTTCCCGGCCAACAAGTAGCCTCGATGCAACGCAGTGGAATCGAGGATAATCGAAGCCTATGATCCCTCGATTCCGTTTCACTGCATCGAGGCTATGTTTTTTTAAAATCAAACGGGATTTCCCTTCAAATTTCGGGATGTTTTCTCCCGTTTGCCGCGCCGAGCACCGGAGCTCTTGGACGGACAAATCGGCAGGATATCCGAATTGCATGCATCGCACCCGAAGGGCGAAAAACATGGATGTTTTTCGTGAAACCGACTTCTAAACCAACCTCACACAAAAAACAACAAATCCCCCAATCGGGTAAAATCCTCCCGATTTTAGACCAAACCATTTTTATGCCCCACTCCCCCTATTTCAATCAAGAATGCCGTTCCTGCCCCCGGCTGGCAGGCTTCCTCGACGACGTCAAACAAAAACACCCCGATTATCACGCCCGCCCGGTCGCGCCGTTCGGCGACCCGCGAGCAAGACTGTTAATCGTGGGTCTGGCGCCCGGCATGCATGGCGCCAACGCCAGCGGCCGGCCGTTTACGGGCGATTATGCCGGTTTGTTGCTGTATCAAGCCTTATACGATTTCGGCTTCAGCAACCAGTTGCAATCGACCAGTTTGAGCGACGGCTTGCAGTTGACGAATTGCCGCATCACCAATGCCGTGAAATGCCTGCCGCCACAAAACAAACCGACCGGCGACGAGATCAAGCAATGCAATCCTTATCTAGCGGCGGAGCTCAAGACGCTGCCGGATAAGTCGGTGATTCTGGCCTTGGGCAACATCGCTCATCAGGCCGTGCTGCGCGCCTATGGCTTGAAGGCCAACGCCGCCAAATTCGTTCACCATCAAATTTTCGACCTGCCGGACGGCAACAAGTTGGTCAGTTCCTACCATTGCAGCCGCTACAACGTGCAAACCAAACGCCTGAGCATGGCGATGCTGGCGGCGGTGTTTGCCGACATCCGGAAATTGCTAAACCAATAGCCGTGAACGAAGAAGTTGTAAACCATGGCTTTGATATCAAAGCCTTTCTAAAGACGCTCACCAAGCGTCCAGGCATCTATAGAATGATCGACGCCAAGGGCGAGATCATTTATATAGGCAAGGCTAAGAACCTCAAGAACCGCGTCTCCAGTTATTTCCGCAAGCAATCGGCTCCGCCCAAGCAGACGGCGATGGTCGCGAAAGTGGCTTCGATAGAAGTCACCGTTACCCATACCGAAGGCGAAGCCTTATTATTGGAAAGCCAGCTGATCAAGCGCCACAAGCCGCGCTACAACATCAGCCTGAGGGACGACAAGTCTTACCCCTATGTGTTCATTTCCAGTTTTCACGATTTCCCGCAACTGGCCTATCACCGAGGCGCCAAGAAGCGCAAGGGCAAATACTTCGGCCCCTACCCCAGCGCCGTCGCCGTCAAGGAAACACTGAAGCTGCTGCAAAAAATCTTTCCGGTCCGCCAATGCGAGGATTCCTATTACAACGCCCGCTCCCGGCCCTGTTTGCAATACCAGATCGAACGCTGCACCGCCCCCTGCGTAGGCTTGATCAGCAAGGAACAATATAAAAACGACGTCGACAATACCATCCTGTTTCTTGAGGGCCAGGGCGGGCTGTTGATCGACAGCCTGGTGGCGAAGATGGAAGCAGCCTCAGCCAAGCTCGAATTCGAGGAAGCCGCCGCCCACCGCGACCAAATCCAGCGTCTTCGCGCGGTATTGGAAAAACATTGCGTCGAGGGCGAAAAAGGCGATGTCGACATCATCGCCTGCGCCGCCAAGGGCGATGCGGCCTGCGTGCAGGTATTCTTCATCCGGGGCGGCCAGAATCTCGGCAACCGGCAGTTTTTCCCTAAGATGGGTGACGACAACGATCCGGCGCTGGTCTTGCAGGCCTTCATCAGCCAATATTATCTGGACAAGGCGGTCCCGCACGAACTGATCGTCAGCCATCCCTTACCGGAAAGCGAACTCTTGATCGAAGTATTGAGCGGCCAGGCCAAACACGCGGTTGCCATTTCCCCTAATGTTCGCGGCGAACGCCAGAAGTGGCTGCAAATGGCGCTGACCAATGCCGACAATGCGCTTGCCGCCAAGTTGGCCGACAAGCAGGGCCTGCATGCGCGCTTCGTCAGCCTGCAACAAGAGCTGGGCTGCAGCGACACGCCTAAGCGCCTGGAATGTTTCGACATCAGTCATACCCAGGGCGAACAAACCGTAGCCTCCTGCGTAGTATTCGATCGTGAAGGGCCGGTCAAATCCGACTACCGGCGTTTCAATATCGAAGGCGTCACCGGCGGCGATGATTACGCCGCCATCCATCAGGCGGTATTGCGCCGTTTCAAGCGCATCAAACAGGGCGAACACCCTGCCCCGGACATTTTGCTGATCGACGGCGGCAAGGGTCAGGTCGGCGAAGCCCAAAAGGCGCTGGCGGAATTGGAGATAAACAATGTTATGATAGTCGGCGTTTCGAAAGGCCCGGACCGCAAGGCGGGCATGGAGAAAATAATTCTGCCCGATCGCGAGCAGCCTTTGGATGTAACGCCGGGCGCCAGCGCCTTGTTGCTGATACAGCATATTCGCGACGAAGCGCATCGATTTGCGATCACGGGACACCGGCAGCGTCGTGGCAAGGCCAAGAAGCAATCGGTGCTGGAAGACATCGTCGGCCTAGGACCGAAACGGCGGCAGATGTTGTTGAAACAGTTTGGCGGCCTGCAGGGCGTATCCAGCGCGGGAGTAGATGCGCTGGCAGGAATCGAGGGCATTAGCCGGCAATTAGCACAACGAATATACGATATATTTCACCATCAAGATGGCAGTTAAATTTACCCTACCCACCTATCTGACATTATTGCGAATAGCATTGATCCCATTGCTGGCAATCGTGTTTTATTTGCCGTGGGAATATTCCAAACTGGCTTGCACCTTGATTTTTATGTTTGCCGGCTTTACCGACTGGTTGGATGGTTATCTGGCCAGAAAGATGAGCCTGGAAACCCCCTTCGGCGCCTTTCTCGACCCCGTCGCCGATAAATTGATGGTCGCCTTCGTGCTGGTTCTGGTGGTTCAAGACGAAGCCAGCCCGTGGCTTGCAATCCCTGCTGCGGTGATCATAGGCCGGGAAATCACGATTGCCTCGCTAAGAGAATGGATGGCCGAAATCGGTCAGCGCGCCAAGGTCAAGGTTTCGCAACTGGGAAAATGGAAGACCACCGCGCAAATGGCGGCCGTCAGTCTCCTATTGTATCGCGACGATTTATTCGGGCTGCCGATCAACAGCATAGGTTACTGGCTGTTATACTTGTCGGCTATATTAACGCTATGGTCGATGGTCAATTACCTCGTTGCCGCCCTTTCGACCCTTAGAGAATAACAATAACCGCAGCGTTGAATACTGCGACATACCTTAAGAGAAAACAGCAGGTAACGCTGTATATAAGAGCATGGAACAAGAATTACAATTAGAAACTGAAACCGAAAACAGTCCGAACAAAACTGTTAGCCAGGATGAAATTTTACAAGCCGCTTTAAAGCTATTCGCCCAGAAAGGCTATTTCAATACCTCATTGCCCGACATCAAGGATGCGGTCGGGCTAAAAACCGCTAACGGTATTTATCAACATTTCAAGACTAAACAGGCCATCGCCCTGGCGTTGAGGGAAAATATCCTCGACAGCCTGAGCATATCGATAGACGATATTCGCCGTAGAAACCGCAAGTCTTCCGAACAATTAAGGGAAATTGTCGACTTGTTGTTCAAACTGACGGATGAAGCTCCGGAAATCGTCCGCTTTTTATTATTTATCAACGTGGGCGAGTTTCTGCCGGAACAGCCGCCCTTATTGGAAACGGCACCGTTTAATAAAATCAAGCGCATCCTGCAAAACGGCGTTAAGGAAGGGGAAATAAGATCCTTGGATCCCGTGTTGGCATATGCTTATTTCTTCGGCATTATCCAGCACACCTTGGGCTTGATACTAAGCGGCGAATTGCCGAAATCCGCGGAGAGTTACGAGGCGCAAGTTTGGCTGGCGGCGTGGGGCGTTATCGTTAAAAAATAAGTTAAATGTTTTCATGCATTCGTTGACAAGAGAGTGCCAGGTAGAGGAGTTACAAAACATGTTAGACCAGATCAAAATCGGCATGATTGGACTAGGTTATGTCGGTTTGCCGCTGGCCGTGGAGTTTGGCCGCAAATATCCAACGGTGGGCTTTGACATCAACCCACACCGCATCGACGAATTGCGGGCGGGCAATGATCACACCCTGGAAGTCAGCCCGGAAGAACTGGCCCAAGCCAGCCACCTGACCTACAGCGCCAATCTGCATGATATCGCCGCTTGTAACGTCTATGTTGTCACGGTGCCGACGCCGATCAACGAACACAAACAACCCGATCTAACCCCGCTGGAAAAAGCCAGCGAAACCCTGGGCAAGGTCATCAAGGCCGGCGACATCGTGATCTACGAATCCACCGTCTACCCCGGCGCGACCGAAGAAGTCTGCGTGCCTATCCTGGAAAAAGTCTCGGGCCTGAGCTTCAACAAGAATTTCTTCGTCGGATATAGCCCCGAGCGTATCAATCCCGGCGACAAACAACATCGGGTCACCAATATCCTTAAGGTCACCTCCGGTTCAACGCCTGAAATCGCCGAAAGAGTCGATCAACTCTATAAAAGCATCATCACCGCCGGAACCCACAAGGCCAGCAGCATCAGGGTGGCGGAAGCGGCCAAGGTGATCGAGAACACCCAGCGCGACGTCAACATCGCCCTGATCAACGAGCTGGCGCTGATCTTCAACAAACTCGGCATCGATACCGAAGAAGTCTTGCTGGCGGCCGGCACCAAATGGAACTTTCTGCCCTTCCGCCCCGGCCTGGTCGGCGGCCACTGCATAGGCGTCGATCCTTACTACCTGACACACAAGGCCCAAGCCATAGGCTACAACCCGGAAGTGATCTTGTCCGGCCGCCGCATCAACGACGGCATGGGTGCCTACGTGGTATCGCAATTGATCAAGCTGATGCTGAAAAAACGCATCCAGGTTCAGGATGCCAAGGTGTTGATCATGGGCCTGACCTTCAAGGAAAACTGCCCCGACATTCGTAACACCCGAGTAGTCGATATTGTTGCGGAATTGAAAACCTACGGTGTCAACGTCGATGTCTACGATCCCTGGGTGAATGGCGATGAAACCTTCGAAGAATACGGCATCCGTCCCGTTGAAAAAACGAATCAAGGCCAATACGATGCCATAATCCTGGCCGTCGCTCATGAGCAATTCAGGCAAATGCCGATAGCGGAAATCAGAGCTTTGGGTAAGAAACAGGCGATTATTTACGACCTCAAATACCTGTTCCCCGCCTATCAAACCGATGCGAGACTGTAAACGATGAAAATCATGGTGACCGGGACCGCCGGCTTCATAGGCAACCATCTGGCATTAAGACTGTTGGAACGTGGCGATGAAGTCATCGGCATCGACAATCTCAATGATTATTACGACGTTAACCTGAAACTCAGCCGTCTGGCGCGAATCAAGGATCACGCCAATTTCACCGACGTCAGGCTGGACATTTCCGATCGGGCCGGCATGGAAGACGCGTTTAAAAAACACCAGCCGCAGAAGGTCGTCAACCTGGCCGCCCAGGCCGGCGTGCGTTATTCCATCGAAAACCCGCACGCCTACATCGACAGTAACATCGTCGGCTTCATTAATATACTGGAAGGCTGCCGGCATCATCATGTCGAGCATCTGGTCTACGCCTCCAGCAGCTCGGTGTACGGCGCCAACGAGGCTATGCCGTTTTCGGTGCATGACAACGTCGACCATCCGTTGAGTCTGTACGCGGCCTCAAAGAAAGCCAACGAGTTGATGGCGCATACCTACAGTAACCTTTACCAATTGCCGACCACCGGCCTGCGTTTCTTCACCGTTTACGGCCCCTGGGGCCGTCCGGACATGGCATTGTTCCTGTTCACCAAGGCCATCCTGGCCGGC
This sequence comes from Methylococcaceae bacterium, assembly GCA_028748685.1. Classification (GTDB taxonomy): domain Bacteria; phylum Pseudomonadota; class Gammaproteobacteria; order Methylococcales; family Methylomonadaceae; genus Methylomonas. The sequence goes on along the minus strand of JAJRDU010000315.1, from coordinate 15,542 downwards.
GAAAAAATCGACGTCTTCAACTATGGCAAACACCGCCGCGACTTCACCTATATCGACGACATCGTCGAAGGCGTGATACGCACGCTGGATCATAACGCCGAACCCAATCCGGACTGGAGCGGCGCTAAGCCGGATCCCGGCACCAGCAAGGCGCCTTGGCGTGTGTATAACATCGGCAATCAGAATCCGGTGGAATTGATGGCTTACATTGAAACCCTGGAGCGCTTCCTGGGTAAAACCGCCGAGAAAAACCTGTTGCCCTTGCAACCCGGCGACGTGCCCGATACCTTCGCCGATGTCGAAGCCCTGGTCGCAGATGTGGGCTACAAGCCCAACACGACTATCGAACAAGGCATAGCACGGTTTGTGAGCTGGTATAGGGATTATTACCGGGTGTAACCCCATTAAGCTGTCGCTATCGCGACGGTTAATTTAAACACGTTGATTCCGTTCGTGACGAGCTTACCGAACCACGAACGGAATCAACCACTTAACATTCGTACTGCCTGTCGAAGGACTTAATCAGCGCTTCCTTAAAGTCGGTACCCGCACCGACGAGTGGAATAAAGGGCAAGAAGCTCCCGCAATTATTCGTACAAGCGCCAATGTTGCCGGCGTATCAGCTCGACGCATAAGCGCAACTCGCCCTCCAGGGCGCGATCGGTGGTCAATGTTGGTACCAGTTCCCGCAATTGCTCAAAGGTGGTTTTCATGTCGCCGCCCAATTGCAGGGCCGAGCCGCGCAGTTCAACGCCTTGCACGGTCGAAATCAAGGCTGCGGCAGCCACTTGTTCGGTCAATTCTATGATGCGAATGCAATCCCGAGCCGCGATGGTGCCCATGCTGACCTTGTCCTGATTATGGCATTCGGTGGATCGGGAGAACACACTGGCCGGCATGGTCAGTTTCAAGGCTTCCGCCGTCCAGGCCGAAACGGCGATTTGTACGGCCTTGAAACCATGGTTGAGCATGGCTTGCGCGCCTGGCGCACCGGATAGATTGGCCGGCAGACCATGGTTGAATTTGACGTCCAGCAATTGCGCCATTTGCCTATCCAGCAAATCGGCTAGATTGGCGACGGCGGTTTTTAGCGTATCCATAGCCATGGCGATATGGCCGCCATAAAAATGGCCACCGTGCAGTACATGCTCGCCTTCGGCGTCGATGATAGGATTATCGGTGGCGCTGTTCAGCTCGGTTTCGATCAATTGCCTCAGCCAAGGCAAGGCATCTTCCAGTGCGCCTATCACATGCGGCGCGCAGCGTAGCGAATAGCGATCCTGCAAGCGGCTGTCGTTGCGCGGCGCTTCGCCGTGCAATTCCAGATCTTCCCGAATTCGCGCGGCGACTTTGGTTTGCCCCGGATGCGGCTTTACCGAAAACAGTTTATCGTCGAAATGGTAAGCATTGCCCTGCAGCGCCAACACCGCCAAACTGGTGATTCGGGTCGTCAGCCGCGACAGATATTCGGCGCGCTGCCAGGCTAGACAGGCGATACCGGTCATCGCCGCCGTGCCGTTCATGATGGCCAAGACTTCCTTGGGTTTGAAGCGTAGCGGTGCTATGTGCAATACCTTGAAGACGTCGACCGCCGGTTGTCGCTGCGTTTGATAAACCACGTCCCGCTCGCCGGCCAGCACCGCAGCCAGATAAGACAAGGGCGTAAGGTCGCCGCTAGCGCCAACCGAGCCTTCCTGGGGGATCAAGGGCAGGATGTCGTATTGTAACAAAGTGGCGATTTGTTCCAGCAAACGGTAGCGTACACCGGAAAAACCGCGAGCCAGACTGGCCAACCTCGCCGCCAGGATGGCCCTGGTCTGCTCGGCATCGAAATAAGCGCCCAGTCCACAACCGTGAAAGGTATAGAGGTGAATGGGCAGTTGATCGACCAGATCGGCAGGCACCGCGACGGTGCAGGAATCGCCATAACCGGTGGTGACACCGTACACACAGCCTTCTTCCTTGAGCAGAGTATCGATAAAAGCCGCCCCCTTGTCGATGCGGACGATGAATTCCTCTCGTCGGCTCAATTCCACTCCCGCCTGCCGCCGAGCCAGCCTGGCTATGTCTTCGATGCTTAACACCGTGCCATCGAACAGCACTTTCTCCTGATTCATTACCGCGTTTAAATCCGCCAAAAATCGTAAAAAATTAAACCATTGTAAGGGCGCTTGCAGGTAATAGTTCTGCAAACACATAGCATAACCCTGCTCCGCCGCGCGGCTAGCCTGTTCGCGTCGACATGCTCGTATATTTCAATCGGAACGACGCTAGCTTTCGCGGTGCTTTCCGGCATAAACCAGCCGCCCCGAACTATAAGCTTGTTGTTCCGAACTGAAGTTAAAACACAATTTGCCGCTAGTGGCTTTCCAGCGCAATTTCAGTTTCAGCTCGCGGCCGGGCTGGATAACTTTTATAAATTTGACCGCCTCCAATTGCGAAAAAGCCGTGGCTATAGGAAACAGCATTTTCCCGAAATGCTCCACCCAACTGATTTGTACCACGCCAGGCAATATCGGGTGACCTTTAAAATGATCTCGAAAATAAAGCAAATCCTCCGGCACCTTGATCAGCAATTCGGCGCAATCGGCTTCAAGTCTGCAGGTTTGCAGATGCGGAAATTTATCGCTGTCCGCAGCCAGCAGTTGTTCCAAGAGTCGGGTTTCAACCTTGCCTTGCAGCGTAACGGGCAAATGCGTCAGAAACAGCCATTTCCGGGGCAACACCACGGCGTCGAACCATTGATGCAAAGCCTCCCGCAATTGCCTGATCAAGGCCTTTCGTCCATTTGTTTTCTGATATTCCCGACCTTCGGCGCTTAACACCGCCGCAGCGGCCACTAAATCCCGCCCCTTTTCGATCACCAGTACCACCGCCTCCTCTATCCATGGCGTATCGCTTAGCCGCTGCTCCAACTCGGTCAAGGACAAACGCTTTTCCTCGATCTTGACGATACGGTCCTCGCGGCCCAGCAGTAAGAAACGGCCATCGGCCTCCAGCCGGATGCGGTCATCCAGTCTTAACCCCTCATCGTTCGGCAAATAAGGCGAATGCAACATCGTGCCAGAGTCGTCCGGGCTTAAGGTCATACCCTCAAACAAGGTCCAGGCCGGATCAGGCTGTTGCCGCCAGGCGATGCCACCGGTTTCGGTACTGCCGTAAACTTCAATCGCCGCCCGATTGCCATTGGCTAAAATCCGTTGCGCGGCGGAATGCGGCAAAGGCCCGCCGGAGCTGAAAATTGCGGCCAGCCGCGCCAGCCCTCCCCAGGGCGAATTTTGATCCAGGCGTTTCAAGTGCGCCGGGCTAGCGACCCAATAGGCATTTTTTGATTGCTGAAGTAACACTTCCGGACTGATCGCCATGCGGCTATGGAAACAACGTCCAGCCGACAGCGGCCACAACACCCGAAACAATAAGCCATAGATATGTTGATGGCTGACGGTAGCCAACGCCTCGGCGCGCGACAACAGCGTGCCCCACTGCCGTTCCAATGTGTCGACCTCGGCCTGTAGCTGGCTGAGGCGCTTTATCACCGGCTTGGCTTCACCAGTGGAGCCGGAGGTAAAAATCACTAACCGGGCCCGGTCCGGATTTAAGGGCAACAAAATTGGGCCCGCATCGCCTACCGGCCGGCCGGAGGCATCCAGCGTCTCGGTCGAATGCCAGTCGCCGATTAATCGGCAACCTGCTTGCAGCAAGAGCGTGGCCGTGCCGGGTCGATTGTTACCCGCTATCCAGACTTCCTTGCCCGCATAAAGAAGCGCAAATAACAGAGTAGCAAACGGATAGGCATCGTCGGTATACAGTGCATAGGCTCGACACGGCTCCTCCGCGAATCGTTGCATCCAGCCAACAACCGAGGCCTTGAATTCCTCGAAACGGACATAACTCCCCTGATGATACGCGATAGGCTGCTGCCTTTCATCGGCCGCCAATAAGTCGGATAGCGCGATCAATACGTCAAACCCGATTTTTCCGGTGCATTCGGGGCGCGGACGCTCCCTCGGATAACAGCCGCATCGGGAGATAGCCGGTCAATCCGTTATCCATCGGGCTATGCACAAAAGCGTTGATGACAGCCAACATATTGACAGCCGACATATTAATCATGCTGGGTACTGCAACTTTCTGACTAACAAGGTGGGAATCCGCTGAGTTCAAGATTTCAGAGGCGCGTATTGTAAAGAAAAAATCCCCTATGCGGGCAAAATGCGTTGATCAGCTCTCTTTCTGCCACGAGTCATACGGCATGCTTACATCCCAAGCCAGCCCATCCCCCTTATTCGCTGCATACCATTGGAAGGTCATGTCTTGGCCGGTTCCTTGGCATAAAACCACATCTGATAAATGCTTAACAAAATCTGCACGCCCATGGATAGCCCCATCAACGCGCCGCTGAGAACCACGACATAAGCAAATCCCGACAGCGATTTGGTGATAAACCATGACATCACATCCAACAGCATCGCCGCGAAAGGAATGATCACCGCCACCCGTTTGACGTAGATATTGATGTCGCAAAGCAGGAAGATCTTGCCGATGAAGAACAGGATGAAGGCGATGCCAAACAAATGTATATGCGACACCCTGACCAGAACCGGCAAGGACGCCCCACCCGAGCGCGCCACTTCGGACACGCCACCATAGCCTGTCAAATCCGGCAAGGAAGGATTGACGGCGGGCGAATGGCAATGAACGCAGTCACGCTCCAGAATCGGCGCGATTTCATCCTTGTAAGCCTGCTGTTCGGCGCCATCCTGTATCCATTTCAGGATCACTTCCTTGTCGCTCTTGTATTTGAGGTTGGGCAGCATGATGCCGTTGATCGCCGAGCCCAGCCGGGTTTGATCATTGGAACCGTGGTACAGGATCACGATGTCGTCGATCGATAGCCCCGGCTTGCCGTCACGGCCCTGGTGGGCGTAATACATGTTGACCAGGGCCATGATGTAGCCCAGGCCTATCGTCAACAGGAAGACGGTATTCAAGATTCTTTCGCTAACTGAAATATCGCTGAAACGGGTGTAACGTTTTGTCATAACGGGGTGAAGAGATTGAAAACAGGAAGATTTTCGATAGCGATAAAAAACCGGTCAGCCGGCGTAAACTTTCGCGCCTGTGGCCTTGAGGTGTTCAGGCATTGCTCAATGGAAACGCCAGCACCTCGTCGATGCTCCGGCAATTGCCCGCTATCATCAAAAGCCTGTCCAGACCCAAGGCTATGCCGCTGCAATCCGGCAGACCGGCTCGCAGGGCTTCCAGCAACAAGTGATCTTTTTCGACACTGGCCAACGCGTGTGCCTGACGATGAGCGATTTCCCTATCGAACCTGGTTTCTTGCTCGACCGCATCGCTCAGTTCAAAGAAGCCGTTTCCCAATTCCATGCCGTTGACAAATACCTCGAAGCGTTCGGCAACCCTGGCGTCGCCCGGATGAATGCGCGCCAGCGAGGACTGAATGGCGGGATAATCATGAACCAGATAGAGTGTGCCCGCTGCCATCGCCGGCTGCACGCAATGACTAAAGATAAAATCCAGCCATAAGCCATGTTCGTCGCCACACAAATCAACAGCCTCGGGAAATCCGGCGATCTGCACGTATCGCCGATACGCCTGCTCGTCAAATACCAAGGGTTCCAGGCCGGTGATTTCTTGAAAAATATGCTGATAGCTGACCTGCCTGACATTCAAATCCTCGAATGCAGGCGCCAGCAAGCCTTGCAATAATTCGGACACCTCGTCCATCAATTGCTTCAGGCTAAAACCGACCCGATACCACTCCAGGATCGTGAATTCCGGATTATGCGAACGGCCGCTTTCGCCGTTCCTGAACGCCTTGCAGATCTGATAGATGCTACCGCTGCCGGCAGCCAACAAGCGTTTCATCGCGAACTCCGGCGAAGTCTGCAGAAACAAGGTTGGATTTTTGGGAATTGAATGAAAGGTGGTGGAAAAGAAATCCAGCTGAGGATCGGTGCCGGTGGCCCGGCACAACAGCGGAGTTTCCACTTCCAGCACATCTCGATCGGCGAAAAACCGCCGGATGTCGGCCAGCATCCGCGCCCGCAGGCGCAAATGCGGAATATCGCAGGCCGGTTGCCAGCGGTTTGCCACTATTCTTTAACGCGTGAGACGTATTCGCCGGTACGGGTATCGACTTTAATGACTTCGCCAATCTGTACAAACAACGGCACCCGCACCACGGCACCGGTTTCCAGAGTCGCGGGTTTGCCGCCGCCGCCCGAGGTATCGCCTTTCAGGCCCGGATCGGTTTCGGTAATCGCCAGTTCAACGAAGTTGGGAGGGGTTACGGACAACGGAGAGTCGTTCCACAGGGTCAGGATGCACATGTCCTGCTCTTTTAACCATTTCAGTGCTTCGCCGACGGCATTTTTGTCGGCCTGATATTGCTCGAAGGTATCGGGCACCATGAAGTGCCAGAATTCGCCGTCGTTATACAGATATTGCATATCCCTATCGACGACATCCGCACCTTCCACGGTATCGCCGGACTTAAAAGTCCGTTCGATCACGCGGCCGGTTTTCAGATTGCGGATCTTGACGCGGTTGAACGCCTGGCCCTTGCCAGGTTTGACAAACTCGTTCTCGATAATCGAACAAGGGTCGTTGTCCAACATGATCTTCAAACCGCCCTTAAATTCGTTGGTGCTATAAATCGCCATTTTTTCCTCGTGAAACAAACAATAAGTCTGACGATTATAATGGATAAGATTTTTAATCGGAAACCGGAGCAACATTGGACTACAAAACCGCCCCTTGGCAACAGGCACTCAGCGAGGCATTTACCGACGTCGAAACGCTATGCCGACATCTACAAATTGCCCCTGATTCGCTACCGCTACCAAGTGAGATCAAATCGTTTCCGCTTCGCGTGCCGCGCGGATTTGTAGACTGCATGGAACCCGGCAACCCGAACGATCCGCTATTAAGACAAGTGCTACCGCTACGGGATGAACTCCGCGACTATCCCGGTTACAGTCACGATCCGGTCGGCGATCTGAATGCGGTAGCCGCCGCCGGCCTCATTCATAAATATCGGGGCCGGGTGTTACTGATCGTGACCGGAGCCTGCGCGGTACATTGCCGTTATTGCTTCCGTAGAAACTTCCCTTACGGCGAGTTGCAACTGTCCAGCCAGAAGCTACAACAGGCCATGGACTACATCGATTCTCACCAGGAGCTCAGCGAAGTGATACTTAGCGGCGGCGATCCCTTGCTGCTGAATGACGATAAACTTGGGCACTTGCTGAAGAAACTAGGCGGCATCGGCCATTTGAAGCGCATCCGTATTCACAGTCGCGTACCGGTGGTATTGCCGTCGCGCATTACGTTACCGTTAATGGACAATCTGCTCCAAACCGGCAAACAAATCGTGCTGGTGATCCATGCCAATCATGCCAACGAATTAAGCACTGAAGTCGGCGCGGCCTGTAGCCAATTAAGGCAACGCGGCGTCACTCTTCTCAATCAAAGCGTATTGCTAAGGGACATCAATGATGACGACGAAACCCTTTGCCGGCTTAGCGAACAGTTGTTTGCATTCGGCATCCTGCCTTATTATCTGCATTTACTCGATCACGCCAGCGGCACGGGCCACTTTGCGATTGATGAAAACCGCGCCAAACAAATTATGGAGCAGATGCAATGCAGCCTACCCGGCTACCTGGTTCCCCGACTGGTTAAGGAACGGCCTGGCGCCGAATACAAGCTTCGGGTTTGTTAACAACATCTCAAATATAGGAATTGTCTTTCATAACTGCCGCCACCCAGTTTAAGATTTAGTTTTGTTAAACCGCGCATTTGGAATCACCGACACTCAGCATGACACTAAAATCCGTAAAAATCGCCGATCAAAAAGCCCATCGAGGGCTGATCGCTGCATTTTTACTGATGCTTTTTGGCTTTGCGACCACCCTTTACTTGCGAATATCAGAGCAATCTCCCGCTTTCTCCGACTGGTTAAACAGCACCATTCCGTTATTGGTTTGTGCCGTTCTCATTGGATATTTTTACCAGCGACGGCAGTTTTTTTTATTACAACTATCGACCGCTGCGGACTGCTACGACTACATTCCGCAGCCAGCGATATTGGTCGACAGCCTCGGCATCATCAAAACCGTCAATCGGGCCGCCGCTCTTACCATCCACAAAACCCCCACCGAGATTATCGGTGCGCCCGTACACGATTGGTTTCATCCTCCGACTAATAGTGAAACCGAATGCATGCTCTGCCAACACATCAAAACAGGCAAGGAACTAGCCGCTGCCGATTTTGCATTCGGCCACCAGCAATGGCAGCGAATTTCGCTCAACAAGCTCGGCAACCACGCTGCGGCGCCGCTAATTCAACTCCATCTCGATATTTCTGATTACAAACAGGCGGAAGAACAGCTTGCCTTGGTGATAGAGGGCGCCGGCCTGGGATTTTGGGACTGGGATTATCTGACCGGCAAACACATCGTCAATCAACGCTGGCTAGAAATGCTTGGCCTCGACCAGGATGAACTAGATTGTTATATCAGCGACTGGAATACGCGCATCCACCCTGACGATCAAGATAGAGTGCAACAATTGATTGCCGAGCATATCGCCTCCGGCCAACCCTATGTGGCGGAATTCCGCATGAAGCACAAACAGGGGCACTGGATATGGATTCAAGGATCCGGCGCGGTAGTGGCATACGATCCAGCCACCCGGCAACCGAGCCGATTATGTGGCACGCATCAGAACATCACGGCCCGCAAGCAGTCGGAAAGCAGTTTGCAAACCACATTTCAGATAATCAACCAAAGCGCCTCTGTCGCCCTGGAATGGCGAAATTCGGAAGGCTTACCGATAATGTTTGCCACTGAAAACGTCAAGAGCCTGCTCGGTTACAGTGTTCGAGAACTGCTCACCGACAAAATTTGTTATCTGAACCTAATCCATCCGGAAGATCTCGAAACCTTCGTTCAGGAAATCGGCCGTTGCGCCCTTGATGGCAATTGCCAAGAAATTTTACATCAACCTTACCGCATCGTTTCCCAAGACGGCGCCATCAAGTGGCTACAAGACCGAAAAATGGTGAGCCGTAGCGAGGGAGGCGATGTGCTCGAATACCAAGGCTTGGTAACCGACATTACCCGGCAACTACAACAAAACAGCGTGATCAGGAGCATCGTCTCCACCAGACGGGAAAAGAGCAGCGTTTCGCCGCTAGATAATCTGACCCAATTGGCCGCCGAAGCGCTGAGCGCCAATTACATCATCATAGGTGAAATTTATGAACCGACCCAGGCTCGCTCGCTGTCCTTTTGCGCGCAGGGTAAAATCATCGACAACGTTGAATTCGACTTACGCAACACGCCTTGCGCCAATATCGCCACCGGAAAAACCTGTTCTTATCGAAGAAACGTGCTCAAACATTTTCCGGACGACACATGGCTCCAGGAGCATGGGATAGAGGGCTATATCGGCATTCCCTTGCAAGATATTCAACAACAAACCTTCGGTTTTGTGCTGGCCTTATATTGCCGCCCCGTCCCCGACCTGCTATTCGCCGAAGATATTTTGAAACTGTTCGCCCTGCAAATAACCGCCGAACTGGAAAGAAGCCGGGCGATCGACGCACTACAGGATCAGAAGCAACGACTACTGGACGCGCAAAACATTTCACAAATCGGCGACTGGCATTGGTATCTATCCGACAACCAGTTCAGTTGGTCGGATGAGATGTACCGCATCACCGGCACCAGCCGAACTCGCTTCATACCCAATTTTGCCAATTTTCTGTCGCAACTCGTTCATCCCGACGACCGGCGCTTGTTCAAAACGGCGATACATGAAGCGAGTGCAAGCGGTATCGTCGACTTTAGGCATCGGATTGTGCTGAATAGCGGCGAAGTGCGCCATGTTCATCAGCGCGGCAAAATCATTCGCGATCTCCATCAGAAGGTCACCGGTATTCAGGGGACTCTGCAAGACATCACCGAACGCCTAAAAATTGAACAACGCTTGTTGGAAGCCAAACAACAGGCCGAACAAGCCAATCGTATAAAATCCGAATTTCTCGCTAACATGAGCCATGAAATCCGAACCCCGATGAATGCGATTATCGGGCTGGTGGAGCTGTGCCTTAACGGCAATATCAGCTCCAAACAGCGCGACTACCTTGAGCGGGTGGAGACGGCCTCCCATTCCTTGATGACCATCGTCGACGACATTCTGGATTTTTCTAAAATGGAAGCGGGAAAAATGCGCCTGGAAGCGGTGCCCTTTCTTTTGGAGGAAGTCCTGGATCATGTCTATTCAACCATGTCCGAGCTCAGTGCCCGGAAAAACATACAGCTGATCCGCCCCGCCGCCTACAACGCTCATCATGCCGTGGTTGGCGATCCTCAGCGTTTGCGGCAGATACTGATAAACCTGATAGGCAATGCCATAAAATTTACGGAACGTGGAGAAATCAGGATCAACCTAAAAGAACTTAGCCGCACCACCGATCAGACTCGTCTACAATTTAGCATTACCGATACCGGTATTGGCATAGGTGAGGAAAACCAGACCCGACTTTTTCAGGCCTTCAGTCAGGGCGACAGCAGCGTCACCCGAAAATACGGCGGTACCGGCCTAGGCTTGATAATTTGCAAACAGTTGGTCGAACAAATGGGCGGCGACATCCGCGTTAACAGCCGCGAAAACGAAGGATCTACATTCATATTCACCGTCACACTGGGTATTACCGATCCGGCGACAGTTCGTCACGCTGGTGAACATCGTCGGCGAACAGGGATCGATACCAGTAAACTTCAGTATATTCGCGACGCACGCATCCTGCTGGTCGAAGACAATGAAGTCAACCGTATCGTCGCTATCGAATTACTGGAACAAGCCCAGCTACAGGTAGATATTGCCGAAAACGGCAATATTGCGCTGGAAAAACTCCGGCAAAACCAATATGACTGTGTGCTGATGGATATTCAAATGCCGGTTATGGATGGTTATCAAACCACTCGCCAATTAAGAGCCATGGAGTCTTGTAAAAATCTGCCAGTGATTGCGATGACCGCCAACGCGATGAGCGATGATCGTAACAAATGCCTGCAAGCCGGCATGGACGACTTCATTAGCAAACCAATATTGCCGGAAACGCTGTATACCACACTCTTAAAATGGATCCAGCCTCGAAACCCCGACATCGCCCACGATGGCGAGACCGAGATTATCCCGTATCTGTATGGCATCGATAGCGGTATCGGTCTGCAATATACCGCCGGCAACCACGCCGTTTACCGCAAGATTTTGCAAAAATTCGCCGCGAATCACGCGCTTAGCATGGACGAAATCAGTAGCGCCTTCATCGCCAATGATTTTTATAAAGTTTATCATCTGGTTCACACCCTGAAAGGTCTAACCGGCTCTCTCGGCGCCCAACAGTTGCAGGGGCATTTGCTGCGGCTAGAAGAAGCGCTGGACATCTATCGTCCCAATATCGCCAACATTCCTTGCATAGACGCCTGTATCACCACGGCGGCGCAGGAAATGTCAAAAGTGATCACCAGCATCAATAACACCCTTACAATCGACGAGCCACTTATCGCTCGCCAAGCAAGCTTACCCGACGTCGAAATCCGGCAACAATTGTCGCAACTACTCGACAAGCTAGAAGCATTCGATTCGGATGCCGATCAGCAACTCGACCGGATTCTGGCCGCAATCGGTGACGACAAACTGACGGCGGGGCTATTGCCCATCAAAAAACAAATCGCCAATTACCAGTTTGTCGATGCCGCACTAACCCTCGAGCAACTTCTGATTCAACTGGATGCGTAAGCCATGAATACAAAAACCAGCCACACCATTCTTGCCGTCGACGACAGCCCGGAAAATCTCGACCTGATCAGAAGTATATTGGAACCCTATTACACCGTGAAGGTAGCCGTGCAAGGCAATCTGGCCCTGCATATCGCTACCAGCCAACAACCGGACTTGATCCTGCTGGACATCATGCTGGATGACATGGACGGTTATGACATATGCAGGCAATTAAAATCCTTGGACAAAACCCGGGACATACCGATCGTTTTTCTGACCTCAAAACGCAACGAAGAGGATGAAGTATTCGGCTTTAAAATCGGTGGCAGCGATTACATTACCAAGCCGTTTTCACCGCAAATCGTCCTGGCCAGAGTCAGAACCCAGATCCAGTTAAAAACCAAAACCGATTTGCTGGGAAAACTTGCCTCTCTGGACGGTTTGACGGAGCTTTCCAATCGCCGAGCATTCGATGCGGCCATCGTCAGACAATGGAATCAAGCCAACCGCTCCATGATGCCGCTGTCTTTGCTAATGCTCGACATAGACTGCTTCAAACAATACAACGATTACTATGGACACCCGGCCGGCGACGAATGTCTGAAACAACTCGCCGCTACGTTACAGCAAAACACCCAACGCGCCGAAGACATGGTCGCCCGTCTCGGCGGCGAAGAGTTCGCTATTTTGCTACCGCACACCGATAGTACTGGTGCCTTACTGAGAGCGGAACAATACCGGCAAGCAATAGAGACACTTAAAATACCCCACATTCACGGCCATCCTTTACCTTTCATCAGCATTTCCATCGGCGTAGCAACGCTGCACGCCCATAATTACAGTAGCGCGACAAATTTGCTGCAAGCCGCCGACGATGCGCTATATCAAGCCAAGAACCGCGGACGTAACCAGGTTTGCGTATCCCGTTAACCACGCCCACCGGAATAACCCTCGTCAACGGAAAGCGTTTATAATCCGTAGCGGGCTTCTTCATACACGACGGACATATCCAGGACATGCATCTTTATCTCGATTTTAATGCCTCATATCTAGCCGCTCTTCTGATGGGACTACTCAGTAGCCTGCATTGTATAGGCATGTGCGGCTCGATCATCGGCACCCTAACCTTTAGCCTCAGCCCTGAGCTGCGCAACAGCAAGACACGCTTATTCGGCATTGTCCTCAATTACAACCTGGGTCGGATTATCAGTTATGGTTTGGCCGGCGCAGTAGTCGGCGTACTGGAAAGTTTTTTAAGCCTGCCTTTTACCCAAGGCCAGGCCCACCGCCTTTTACAATTGATTTCGGCGGCCATCATGACCGGAGCCGGTTTATATCTGGGCGGTTGGTTTCCCAGGTTCGCCTATATCGAAAAGCTGGGCACCCGTTTTTGGAAACTCATAGAACCGTTTGGACGTAAACTGATTCCGGTCAAGAGCCGTAGCCAAGCCCTGTTATTCGGTATGATTTGGGGCTGGCTGCCTTGCGGCCTGATTTATACGGCTTTGGCACTCGCGGCGACGACCGGCAACATCGTCCACAGCGCCATTACTATGTTCGCTTTTGGTTTAGGTACTTTACCTGCGGTGATGGGTGTAGGTATAATTACCCCATTGCTGACTCGGCTTTCCAGGGCCCAGCGATTCAAGCGCGTTGTCGGCGTTCTTTTTATTGTTTTTGCACTGCTGGCCGCATTTCCGTCGCTGAACCCGATGCGTGTCCAACATATCATGACGTTTTGAGAGGTTTTTTCCGTGGATAATTTCAATTCGATTATTGGTCAATCTCCAGCACTGGAAGCATTAATTCGTAGCGCTCGGGTAGTCGCGGCGACCGATGTCACCGTGCTGATCAAGGGGGAAACCGGTACCGGAAAGGAGGTTCTGGCTACCGCTATTCAAAAAGACAGCCCTCGAGCCAACAAACCTTTTATCACTTTAAACTGCGCAGCCCTGCCGGAAAGTTTGGTCGAATCGGAAATATTTGGCCATAAAAAAGGCGCATTTACAGGTGCCGTGGCTGATAAACAAGGCCTGTTTCAGGCGGCCGACGGCGGCACCTTGTTCTTGGATGAAATCAATTCTTTGCCGCTCTCCATCCAGTCGAAATTATTGCGTTTTCTGGAATCGGGTGAATGCATGCCCGTGGGTGGCACCAAACCGTATAAGGTCAATGTCCGCGTCATTGCAGCAACCAACTCGGATTTAAACGAGCTGATTGCAAGCGGTGAGTTTCGTAACGACCTTTATTTCCGCCTGAATGTCGTCCCTCTGGAATTGCCTGCCTTGCATCAGCGCCGAGAAGATATCGATCTACTCACCAAACATTTCTTCGCTCATTTCGCCGCCGTACATTCGCTGGAGATGCCAACATTCAGCAGACAGACCCTGAAAGCCCTGCGCAGCTACCAATGGCCGGGTAATGTCCGCGAATTACGCAATCTTTGCGAGCGTCTATGCATATTGCTTTCCGGTCGTGTCATCGAGCCCGAAAATCTGCCTCGTGAATTCAATCGTGCCATTGCCTCGACATCCAGCAGCGAGTTTATTCTGCCTGAGTTTGGCGTACAACTTGATGCGCTTGAAGCCGACATGATTTATCAGGCACTGGTCAGAACCAAGGGCAACCGCAGCAAATCGGCACGCCTACTGGGTATTTCCAGAGATACGCTATTGTACCGTATCCAGAAACACGGACTGGCGACCCACTAGCTATATTCCATCCGGATTTGGCAACAGCCGCTTCGGACGATACTTGAAGTTAGCCTAAGAAGGAATTAGATAGTGGGGAGTGATTTTCGACTTTCCACTTTCTACTGTCCACTACCTATTAATCTAGAGCTTTCTCACCCACTGCACGGTGACATTGTCGCTTCTGCCTCCCGCTCTCAGTATCATCATCTGCGCAATCTTCTTAAGCTCTGACTTACCGCTTTCAGGCTGAGCCAACAGCAATAACTCCGGCTCCTTGATGGCCTCCCAGAAACCGTCGCTACATAAAATAAAGGTTTCTCCACTTTGCATGGCGGGAAAAGTTTGTATATCGACGGAAGGCTCAATCAACGCATTGATGCTACGCGTCAGCCGATGCTGATCGGGATGAACCCCCATGTCACGTTCACCTATCAATCCTTCATCGAACAACTCCTGAATCACCGAGTGATCGCGTGTGCGCCATAACACTTCCCGCGAGTTGAGCCTGTAGATCCGCGAATCACCGCAATGCGCGGTGATAACCTGCGTCCGGTCCAGATACAGAATCGCGCAGGTGGTGTGGGCATTACGTACCTCAGGATCATCAGCGAAAAGCTCGCGCATTTTCACCACCGTAGCCGCCACCCAATCCTTAACCGCTGCCTGCCCCTTGGTTTTGATTTGTTCCTGATAAATAGCCGCAAGCAGTAACAGCCCCCGGCAAAAGAAATGCGAGGCCTTTTCGCCGCCATGATGCCCGCCCAAACCGTCGGCCACCACAAACACCGCATAATCGGCGCATACCCTATGCGCCATGCAATCCTGATTAATCTCGCGGTCACCCACCGCAGTCAATTGATAAAATTCGAGTTCAGTCTGCATGAAACTAACGGTGCAACCGCGCTTCCCTCATCACCCGTTTCATGTCCCGGACCGATAGCTCCAAGCCACAGAACAACGCCTGCGCAATCAGCGAATGACCGATATTCAATTCCACGATTTGTTCTATCCGGCAAATAGCTTCGACGTTGT
>JAJRDU010000314.1 GCA_028748685.1 Methylococcaceae bacterium | reverse complement strand
CGTCTTCTTGGTACACCCTGATCAAAGTGCTCAGGTTCCTGCCATGATTGAACGTTACAAATCCACCGTTGAAGATGCGTCCGGCAAAATTCACCGCCTGGAAGACTGGGGTCGTAGACACCTGGCCTACCCAATCAAAAAAATCCATAAAGCGCATTATGTGTTGATGAATATCGAATGCGACCAAGCCACGCTCGAAGAATTGGAAGCCGGTTTTCGTTTCAACGACGCGATTCTGCGTAGCCAAACCTTGCTGAAAAAAGAAGCGATTACCGAGCCTTCGGCCATTGCGACCAGCGGCAACGACGGCCAAAAATCCTCCAACCGCGTGAAAGAGGAAGTCGAAGAAGACGCTGAAGTAGAAGTTACCGAAGCTGTCGAAGCCGAAGTTGAAATCGCTTCCGAATAATCAATATTGAACCAAGAGAGTTTTTATGGCACGTAATAACATTAGACGTAAGAAAGGCTGCCGTTTCAGCGGCGAAGATGCGGTCGTGATCGATTACAAAGATCTAGACTTATTGAGTGAGTACATCACCGAGACCGGCAAAATCATTCCTAGCCGAATCACCGGTACCAGTGCTAAGTACCAAAGACAGCTGACTTCGGCGATAAAACAAGCGCGTTTTATAGCTCTGCTGCCTTTTTGCGACGCGCATAAATAAATCTTAACCGGGGAAAAGGGCGTGCAATTTCTGGCAGCTTTCATCATGAAAGGCCGTATGCAAGCCATGATGGTTGCATCGACGCTGGCGTTGTTGTCGCTTCCTTTTCCGCCGGTCAGTATCGTAAGTTCGGCCTCTGTTGCATTGGTCACTCTGCGAAAGGGTGCTGTCGAAGGCTTGTATGTTCTGATCTGCGCTTGTCTGGCGGCGGCTCTGTTGAGCATGTTTCTACTGGGCGGCTACCAGTTCGCGTTGTTGTACGGCTTGGTGTTGTGGGTGCCGGTGTGGCTGATCTCCATTGTGTTGCGCGAAGGCCGGCAGCTGGTGGTGGCCATTGAAATTGCCGTGTTGTTGGGTATCGCCGGCGTGCTGGTGTTCTATCTGTATCAGTCGGAGCCCGCGAAAATCTGGCACGGCGTGCTAGCGTTGATGATACAGCCGATGCTGGATGCCAAGCCGGATGTGCCGGTGGAGGTCATCAAGCAATCCGCCGACACATTCGCACATATCATGACCGGATTCATTGCCGCCGGCACGGTGTACGGCCTGTTGTTTGGCTTGTTTCTGGCCAGATGGTGGCAGGCCGTGCTGTATAATCCGGGCGGATTTCGCGCGGAATTTTTGGCACTCAAGGCCCATGCGCCGCTGGCGATGATGACGATAGTGCTTCTGGCGGTGGCCTTTTTGACCTCCGGCCTGATCGCCGAGCTGTGTTGGAACGTGTTGGTGGTGTTGTTCGCGCTTTATACCTTTATCGGTACGGCCGTGCTGCATTGTTCGTTCGCATCGATGAAGGGTAGCCGTTTCATGGTGCCGATCTTGTATGCGACGCTGCTGATCATTCCGCACGTCATGGCGGCCGTGGCATTGTGCGGCTTGTCCGATACCTGGCTGGACTTACGAAATAAATTAAAACCAAACGGAGCTTAAGCTCCTGACTTTTCGACACTATGTCGATTTACGAGGTATGTAGAGATGGATGTTATTCTTCTTGAGAAAACAGCAAACCTGGGTAACCTGGGTGACAGAGTAACCATTAAAGCTGGTTACGGTAGAAATTATCTGATTCCGCAAGGCAAAGCCGTTGCGGCGACACCTAAAAAAATCGCGGAATTTGAAGCGCGCCGCGCCGAGCTGGAAAAACAAGCCACGGAAAAATTGGCGGCCGCCAACGCTCGCGGCGAAGCCCTGAGCAAACTGAATATCGTCATCACCCACAAAACCGGTGATGAAGGCCGTCTGTTCGGTTCCGTCGGTACTCAAAACATCGCCGAAGCGATCAGCGCCGCGGGTGTTAAGGTTGAAAAAGCGGAAGTGCGCTTGCCTAACGGCGTGATTCGCAACATCGGTGAATACGACGTAGCCATCAATCTGCACACCGACGTGGTTGTGACGCTGCCGATCAAAGTCGCGGCCGAGTAATATAAACACGTCATGATCATCGTGACCGGCGGTGCCGGTTTCATAGGCAGTAATTTGGTATTGGGTTTAAATGCCCGCGGTTACGATGATATTCTGGTAGTCGACCATTTGACCAACGGCGTCAAATATAAAAATTTGGTCGATTGCCGGATCGCCGATTATCTGGATAGAAGCACCTTTCTGGAACGTTTGCAGAAAGGTGCTTTTCAAGCCGAATCCATAGAAGCCATTTTCCATCAGGGCGCCTGTTCAAGCACTACCGAGTGGGACGGTCAGTACATGATGGACAATAATTATGAATACAGCAAAACGCTGTTTCATTATTGCCAAAGCCACAAGATTCCCTTTATTTACGCGTCCAGCGCAGCGACTTACGGCGCCGATCTGACCTTCAAGGAAGAGTTGGCTTACGAAGGTCCGCTGAATGTCTACGGCTATTCCAAATTTCAGTTCGATCAATACCTGCGCCGGCAAACGAAATTGACCGCTCAGGTGGTGGGCTTGCGTTACTTCAACGTCTACGGCCCACGCGAAGCTCACAAGGGCAGCATGGCCAGCGTAGCCTTTCATTTGAACAATCAGATCAAGGATTCAGACGAGCTACGCTTGTTCGAAGGTTGCGACGGTTACGGCAATGGCGAACAACGCCGTGACTTCGTCTATGTCGGTGATGTGGTCGACGTCAATCTGTGGTTCCTGGACAACCCTCAGGTGTCCGGCATATACAATTGCGGCACCGGCCGCAGTCAGACTTTCAACGATGTCGCCAACGCGGTGATCCAATATCATCGGCGCGGCCAGATCAAATACATTCCATTCCCCGAGCACCTGAAAGGTTGCTACCAGAGCTTCACCGAAGCCAATCTCGAAAACTTGCGTGCCGCAGGTTGCGAGCATCAGTTCAAGAGCGTCGAACAAGGCGTGCAACTATACATGGAATGGCTGAACCCTTCATCGCTTAGCGACTAGGTTCCTGGCGGCGTTTGCCGCTGCCTATTTTTACCGAGATTGAAATCTAAACTTGCCCATCCCCCGGCGTATGCTTATGCTTGGCTCAGCGTTAACATCATGAGCCAAGGAGCGCAGCATGTCCGAGTCCACTCACTATATCCGCTGGTTTAACGAACTGACCATCAACGACATCCCGCTGGTCGGCGGCAAGAATGCCTCCTTGGGGGAAATGTACCGGGAACTGGCCGGGCAGGGCGTGATTGTCCCCAACGGTTTTGCGATTACCGCTGAAGCCTACCGGTATATGCTCGATCAAGCGGGCGCCTGGGAGTATTTGCACGAGTTTCTGGACAGGGTCGATAGCGAGGACGTCAACGATCTGGCCAGGCGCGCCCAGCAGGCCAGGGACCTGGTTTATGCGGCGCCATTGCCGGCCGACCTGCAACAGCAAATTCTTAGAGCCTTCCAACAATTACAGCAACAATATGGCAGCGACCTGACCGTCGCGGTGCGCAGTTCCGCGACCGCCGAGGATTTGCCCACCGCCAGCTTCGCAGGCCAGCAGGATACCTATCTGAACATTCGCGGCGGACAGGCCTTGCTGGATGCCTGCAAGCGCTGCTTCGCCAGCCTGTTTACCGACCGCGCGATTCATTACCGGCTGGATCAGGGCTTCGATCATTTCAAGATCGGCTTGTCGATCGGGGTGATGAAGATGGTGCGTTCGGACTTGGCGGCCAGCGGCGTGATGTTTTCGCTGGATACCGAATCCGGTTTCCGGGACGCGGTGTTCATCACCGGTGCCTATGGCTTGGGCGAAAATGTCGTGCAAGGTGCGGTCGATCCCGACGAGTTTTATGTGCACAAGCCCACTTTCGCGCTAGGCTATCGCGCGGTGCTACGGCGGACCTTGGGCGCCAAGAAGATCAAGATGGTCTATAGCGACGGCCGCACCCGCGAGCCGACCCGAAACATTGCCACGCCCAACAGCGAACGTAGCAGGTTCTGTATCGACGATGCCGATGTACTGACGCTGGCTGATTATGCGCTGAAAATCGAACAGCATTACGGCCGTCCGATGGACATGGAATGGGCCAAGGACGGGCTGGACGGTAAGTTGTATATCGTCCAGGCTCGTCCGGAAACAGTGGCTTCGCAACGTGTCGGCAATGTGTTGGAGCAATATCGGCTCAAGGCGCAGGGCGAAGTCATCGTCAAGGGCCATGCGGTGGGTAGCAAGATTGCGGTCGGAACGGCGCGGGTCATCGACAACGTGTCTAAATTATCAAGCTTCAAACCTGGCGAGGTACTGGTCGCCGACATGACCACGCCGGACTGGGAGCCGGTGATGAAGACCGCCGCCGCCATCGTCACCAATCGCGGCGGCCGCACCTGCCATGCGGCGATCATCGCAAGGGAACTGGGGGTGCCGGCGGTGATCGGCTGCGAAGATGCCACGGATTCGATAGAAAGCGGCAGCGAGGTGACGGTGTCCTGTTCCGAAGGCGATGCCGGCAAGGTCTACCGGGGAATAGTCGATTTCGAAGTCATCCGTACCGATCTGGCGCAAATGCAGCGGCCGAAAACTAAGATCATGCTCAATCTCGGCAATCCTGAGCTGGCCTTCAAGCACAGTTTTCTGCCCAACGACGGCGTCGGGCTGGCGCGGATGGAGTTCATCATCACCGAATACATCAAGGCCCATCCACTGGCCTTGATTCATCCTGAAAAAGTCGGCGATGCCGGCGAACTGGA
>JAJRDU010000313.1 GCA_028748685.1 Methylococcaceae bacterium | reverse complement strand
GGTTGGTCGGCTCGTCGAGCAACAATACGTCGGAACGGCACATCAGCGCTTGCGCCAGATTCAAACGCATCCGCCAGCCGCCGGAAAACGAACTGACCGGATGGCTTTCCTGGGCGGTGCTGAATCCCAGGCCGTTCAACAACCGCGAGGCTCGCGGCTGGGCGGTGTAGCCGCCGACGTGCTCCAGCGCGCCGTGCAGTTCGGCCAGCTTCAGGCCATCGTGAGCCTGCTCGGCCTCTTGCAAGCGGCGTTGTAGATCCCGCAACTCGCGGTCGCCGTCCAGCACATAATCGATGGCCGAACATTCCAGCGCCGGCGTTTCCTGGGCCACATGCGCCACTTCCAGATTAGGGGGCATAGAAAATTCGCCCTCGTCGGCGTGCAATTCGCCACGCAACATCGCAAACAGGCTGGACTTGCCGGCGCCATTGGCCCCGGTCAGACCGATTTTCTGGCCTTTGTGTATCGTGAACGAAGCTTCGCTAAACAGTAAACGGCTGCCGCGACGGATGGCGATGTTTTTGAAATTGAGCATGGGTAATTAATAAACGATCTTGAGTCAGTGGCTGGGCAAAGGACCCGGCAATAGTGAGATTTTATCGCGGTCGGGGGTGGGGCGTCTTTTGTTGTTTAGCCCATGGATTGCGGAAGGCAGTTTCGCTTAGCCCGGTTTATGTCGATTCTTCCTGGCGTGCTTGCTTAAAACGGGAGTTTGCTGAGTCTTGAAAAGCGCCGAAGGGACTGACACCAATGTCATGAGGTGTGACGCGTCTGTCATTTTTTGATGACAGACAAGGCGTCATACCGTGACAAAGGCAATACAAAATCTTTTCATATCAATCTCTTATTTTTCTTGGCACACAACATGTATTAGCAGGGTTTCGGATCATTAACTATTAATAACACATAAGGAAATTAACGTGACCACGTTAAAGGAAAAGCTGAGACTGATAGGATCGACACTGGTACTAATCCTGTTTGCACACGATGTCCAATCGGCTGCGGTGCTGGATGGTTTTACCGATGTTCAATACGCGGAAAATGGCATTCAATATTCCGATCGAAACCACACTAACCAGATTAGCGATTTGAGCATTACCAATACGGTGCTTGGTCATGCGAAAAGAATTCTAACGGCGACCGCTGCTCCGAATGAATTCACGGACATAAGTGTAAATAAAGGGAAACTGTCTATTAGCAATAGTGGATTTGGTGATGCCAGTGTCCTTTACAGTTTCGACACCATCGATCTTGCTGCCTTTGCCAAAGCGATTGCTATCAACATAAGTTTTATCGATCTGAATGTAGAAATTCAGCTGATAGCCAACGATGACTCCGTCTTCGCCTTCCATGATTTTGGTGGCGCAGGACGGTATTTAGTTGATTTTTCTCAATTTTCCGATCCTTCGGAATTCACCCATTTGCATAGTTTAGAGCTTCAATTCCGAGGGCCAGAGGCTTGGGATGCTAAGTTTACGCAATTGGCGGCCGTCCCCGAGCCGTCTGTAACAGCGCTGTTTTTAATCGGCTTGATGGCCTTGGGCATCAGCGTCCGAAGAGAAGTTGCTACCGCGTGATTATTTACCGAGCCAGTATCAATAGATTATCCAGTTTCTAATCCTGCCAATAGGAAAAACAAATTATGTACCTCAAACATCCGCAAAAAACCTTCGCCGCCTTGCTCTTGGTTTGCGCTTTGGCATTCACTCGCTACGGGTATGCCGGAACATTGACGATTGATAATTTTACCCATACACAAACGGCGATTGATTTTGGGGGGGATGACTATGCCACGGAAAATACCGTGACCATCCTTACCGGAACCGATTTGACAGATGTATCAAGAACCTTGCTTGCCCGGACTTCAGCAAGCGATTCTGATGTGAAGGAAAGAATCGTCTCCGGCAACAACTTATTAAAAATATCGAATGATGCCGATTCCGCCGGAATGGCCTCGGTAGTGTGGAATTTTGATGCAATCGATTTTACCCGGCATGGTAACGCCATCCTGCTCGATGTGGCTTTTATCGATCTGGGTGTTAATGTAGAGATGACTATCAACGGAACCGCTAGCTCCGGCGTCAAAAGCATCGGAGGTACCGGCAACTTTTTGGTGAATTTCGGCGATTTTACTAATAGCAGTGCTTTTGGAAGCGCGCATAACTTTAGCCTAAACTTTAGCGGCCCCGAAGCATGGGATGGACGGTTCAGAATATTGACCGCCTTTGCGACTCCGGTTCCGGCACCGCCGGCATTTGCCCTTATGGGCTCTGCCTTGATTGGCATCATGGGTTTTGCCCGCGGAAAATCAGCATTAACTTCCAATTCATAAGCCCGATTGGCGAACAGACTACCGCCGTGTGCCTAACGACCAGTTTGAGATATGCGTCCCGTGGAGAGTGCCGTAAAAGTCGAAACAGCTCCTTCTCCCTCCAGCAATGTCATTAAGTTAAATGGCTATGAACAAGCTGCAGGTTGAAGAAAGACCGGCTCATGTGCAACGCATAGCGTGAGCAATCGATTAGGAATCTGGTTTTCCC
>JAJRDU010000312.1 GCA_028748685.1 Methylococcaceae bacterium | reverse complement strand
GCGTTCGAGCTCGCGGCGAACAGAACATCGATCCCTTGATGGCGATGGGCCGGACAGTCACCATGAACCGCCGGCGGAACGCTTGGCCTCGGGAGATGCAGCGGAACCGGAAAGCGACGAACCGGTAGCCAAAATAGCCTACTATCCGAAAACCCGCGAAGGCAAGGCCATTTGCGCCAAACGCAAATGCAGGGTGGAATCCGTGTTCGTGATCACCAAGCAGGGCAATGGGATTTTGCCTGTTCTCACTACGTGGTTTAGAGGCAGTGGCGTTCAACCTGAAATGGATGCATTCCCTGGTAATGACCATCTAATCCCGGAACGCGGCCTGAGGATGCAATGGCCCGATTGGCTGAGGCCGAATGAGCATTCCAGACGCTGTCGAACGCATGGCAAACAGATTCGACGGTCACACTGAATAGCCGCTTTGGCTAAGTATGGCGACGATAAAAGCACTGAAAATTTAAGTCCGGCAGACTCCTGGCTGATCAAAAAAGCCGCGATAATCGCGGCTTTTTTGCATCCGGCTTTTTAAACCTTATTTGATTTTCAGCAACTCTTTGCCGTCGCTGGTGAAATGGCAGAGGCCGGCGGCATAGTAGTTGCAGTCTTCCGATTGCTCGACTTTCGCGCCGTTCGGTGTCAGATGCAATTTCAATGTGCAGAAGCGTGTTTCGCCTTCGATGCGTTTTTTCATCACTAACTCGTTTTCGCCCGCGCTTTTGGCTTCGCCGGAAACCTCGGCCGAGCAGGCGTGGCCGCCTTTTTCGTTGGCATTGGGTTCGAAATCGACATCGGCATGGACCGTAATGTCATCGCCGAGTTTGGTGATTTTCATGTGATGAACATGGTTGTCATCGCGCAGCAGATAGTGATCGGTGGCCGCGAAAGCGGTGCCGGATGTCAGTAGGGCGATAGCCAGAAACAGGTGTTTTTTCATGATGTTATTACCTCAGTTTAGTTTGGGTGGGCTCTAAAATGACGTAGCGCAATTGCGCGGAGCCTCGATTTATTTGGGATTTAGGCAGCTATGCCTTGTATGGATTGTACCTCACTGTCCACGTTTACCCAAAACACAGCACCTTTACATGGGATTTGGAGGGGCTCCGAACGGATTTGATACAGGATAGGACTAGCGGAATTGATCTTTCAGACGCCTGATTTTGGCGAATACCTCGACGGGAGAGTCGGCTGCACTGGCGGCAAGCGCGCTACGAATGGCAGGGCTGTCTTCCCGGAGAAACGGATTGGTGGCCAGTTCCAGCGCCATGGTCGAGGGCAGGGTGGAAAGATTTTGGCCGCGCAGGCGGTCGACCTCGCTCAAGCGTTGCCGCAATTGAGGATTATCGGCTTCCAAGGATATAGCAAAGCGGCCGTTGGCTTGGGTGTATTCGTGGGCGCAATAAATCCGGGTTGAACCGGGCAGGGCTTTCAGGTATTGCAATGAGTGCCACATTTGTTCGGCTGTGCCTTCGAACAGGCGGCCGCAACCCAGGGAAAACAGCGTGTCGCCGCAAAACAACGCTTCGCTGCCGGCGCAATAATAAACGATATGCCCCAAGGTATGGCCGGGGGTGGCGATGATCTCTAGGGTTTGCTCGCCGAGGCGGATTTGATCGCCGTGCTCTACTTCGATCTCGATGTCGGGAATGCGCCGGCTATCGGCCTTGGAGCCGACGATCTTGCAGCCGGTACGCCGTTTCAGCGCCAGATTGCCGTCGACATGATCACCGTGATGATGGGTGTTGAAAACATGGCTGAGTTTCCAGCCTCTTTCCGCCAGCGCCGCGATGACGGGTTCCGCAGCGGCGGGATCGACCGCCGCCGTTTCTCCGGAAACCGGTTCGTGCAGCAGATAGATATAGTTGTCGGTCAGGGCGGGGAGTTGAATGATCTCAAGCATGGGATAGAGTGATAACTCCAAGAAACGTTTATTTTGCTTTTTGGGCCAGTGTCGGCCAGTCGGTGTAGCCGTGCTCGCCGCCGCCGTACCAAGTTTCCTTGGAAGCCTCGGCCAATTCCGCGCCTGTCTTCAATCTGTCCACCAAGTCCGGGTTGGCGATGAACGGCCGGCCGAAACAGATCAGTTCGGCCTTGCCGTTGCGGCGTTGTTCCAGGGCAAGCTCCGGTGTGTAGCCGTTATTCGCCATGTACGGGCCTTTGTACAGCGCCCGTAATTGTTCTAGGCTGACGCTTTCCGGTACATCGCGCGACATGCCGGTCGCGCCTTCGACGAAATGCATGTAAGCCAGGTTAAATGGGTTGAGCTTTTCGACCAGATAACCGTAAGTCGCCATCACATCGCTGTCCAGCGGAGTGTTGCCGGTATTGGGTGTGACGGGTGATAAGCGTATGCCGACCCGGCTGCCGCCGCCCCAAACAGAGGTCACGGCTTCCGTCACTTCCAATACCAGTCGCGTTCGATTCTCTATGCTGCCGCCGTATTGATCGGTACGTTGATTGGTGGAGTCGCGGATGAACTGGTCGAGCAAATAGCAATTGGCGGCATGGATCTCCACGCCGTCGAAACCGGCCTGTTTCGCGCATTCGGCGGCATGACGATATTGCTCGACGATGCCGGGGATTTCGCTGATTTCAAGCGCTCGCGGCGTCGGTACCGGCAGCAAGCCTTCTTCGGTGAAGGTTTCGCCTTCCGGCGCAATCGCCGAGGGCGCGACCGGCAGCCCGCCGCCCGGTTGCAGGGAAGGATGGGAGTAGCGGCCCACGTGCCAAAGCTGGCAGACGATCTTGCCTTGTTTTTCATGCACGGCGTCGGTGACATGTCGCCAGCCGGCGACCTGTTCGGCGTTGAAAATGCCCGGCGTAAACGCATAGCCGCGGCCTTGCGGCGAGATGTTGGTGGCTTCGGTGATCAGCAATCCGGCGCTGGCGCGTTGGGCGTAATAGAGCGCCTGCAAGGGGCCGGGGACGCCGTCGTTCGCCACCCGACAGCGCGTCAATGGAGCCATGACGATACGGTTGGCAAGCCGCCAGTCGCCTATCCGTACTGGGTCAAAAAGGTCGGTGTCGGCATGGGTCGTCTGTGTCATCGTCTTTGCTCCGGATATTTGCAACAAGGTGAGTAAATTTTTGTGTGTGCGGGCGGTGTGGTTTCAACCGATGCTCGATCCCGTATTCACTGTTAAACAGAGTACCACGCATCTCCGCCAAACGTTACCGTCCTGGTCATGTCCGACATCCAAAACCACGGGCTGGTTTCAATGCCGCATCAATCACAATCTCATATAGCGGATCGGGTTTATACCCCAGCGCGCGGGGTTTTCAAAAGACACGATTCTATGACTGCCATTGGATTTTGACAGGTCAAAATCCTTGGGGAAAATGTAACTCCTTGTCTGGATATTGAAGATAATTCTTACTCTGGGATGGAGTAAATCCTCATGGTGTTGGTCTATCACCACCGCCAAAAAACCGCTTTCAAGCTTGACCAGCGAGCCAATAGGGTAAATGCCTACCGTGCGGATGAAGTACTGGACCAGTTTATCGTTGAACTGATGGCCTCTTGAGTCCAGCAGTATTTTGATGACTTCGGTCGGCTCGGAGGCGGCATGGTAAACACGGGTGGAGGTCATGGCATCGTAGACATCGACTATGGATGTCATCTGGCCATAGAGGCTTATTTCGTCGCCCTTTAATCCCAGCGGGTAGCCGCTGCCGTCGTAGCGTTCGTGATGTTCGGCAACGATGCTTAGTGATATGGTCGAGATTCCGGCGATGGTTTCCACGATCTCGCGGCCGTAGTTGACGTGTTGCTTCATCAGCTCAAATTCCTGCTCATCAAGCTTTCCGGGTTTATTCAGAATCTGTTCCGGTACTTTCATTTTGCCAATATCATGCAGAAAGCCACCGATACCGATTTGTTCAATACTGGATCGATTCTTCAACGAGCGGCAGAAGCTGATCAGTAGCGTACCGACCGCCACCGAATGCTGAAAAGTGTAGCTATCCGCTTGCTTGATCCTGAGCAAGCTGACGATGGCGTCGGGGTTGCGGAGTATTGATTCCGAGATGTCTAAGACCACGGGCTCCAATTTTTCCAATTCAACCTGTTTTCCCAATCGGCAATCCTGGAGCGTGGCATTGACCAGTGTGCTGGCTTCCTCGTAAATTTTCTTGGCTCGGACAAGTTCTTCCTCAATAGGGACTTGTTTCGGCTCCGAGCGCTTGAGGGAAATATTTACATCGGCGGGTTTGTTGTTCCGCGCCTGTTCAGCCGCATCAGCGCCCGGTTCTTCACTAACATCTAACCCCAGGCTTGTGTCGATATGAACGTGGGTGATGCCA
Source organism: Methylococcaceae bacterium (assembly GCA_028748685.1). GTDB lineage: Bacteria > Pseudomonadota > Gammaproteobacteria > Methylococcales > Methylomonadaceae > Methylomonas. Next base: position 1,311 of record JAJRDU010000312.1, on the reverse strand, counting down.
CATCCGATAATTTTTTCTATATCACGCTCGGATTCCAGCATAAAACGATTGCTCATAAACGGATGGCTCATCCATGAGCAATTGAGATCATGGATATACATCTGGGGGCGAAGATCGGAAACGCTGACTTTTTTGATCATGGACACCTCGTAGGCATATGGACGCTGTTTGTTCGATATGGCGGGAATAATCAACCGAAATTTGATGGGCGGAAGGTATGTGGCGAATCGTAATGGCTGTTAAGTATAGTCGGATAGTTTGCCATAGCCACGCTTCAATGCCACTTACTTCGATTAGTCCAAATAGTCAGTGATGCCGAAGTCAAGGTGTGTTAAAGGAAGTGTCGCTGTCGCGACGGATATTTTAATGCCGGTAGTCGCACCGGCGGGCGAGTTACTTTTCTTTGTTTGTCCAAAGAAAAGTAATCAAAAGAAAAGACACCCGGATGCCGCTTGAATCCTGCGCGCCGGGGCTTTTGCAGAGGGTCGACAGAAGGGCTATCCTTAGCCCTCTGTCGACGTGCGGCATTCCTGCCGCACCCCTCCGGGCAATTTCTCTACAAAAGCCCCGGTGCTCGGCGCGGCAAACGGGAGAAACCCCGCCCCGAATCTGCGGATGTCTCTATACGTGAATTAGTTTTGGCGTTGACAGGCTTTGGGGTAGCGACTAGAGTGAGGTGCGTATCGAATGTATAGGTTCCTATGTTTACTGATCTACAGTTGGGTGGTCTGGCAATATTAGAGAGGAAGCATCAATGGAAAAAATTGAAAAGATCACCAATCACTATATGGCAATAGCTGTCACTTTTGTCTTTGTCTTTGTCTTTGGCTCTGGGCTTGGGTATTTGATTGCTTACTTATCTGCTATTCAACCATCCTATATTCCTTTGGTATCTGCCATTCTTGGCCTTCTAGTCGCATTTTCTATTCCTCTATGGCAAGCGCTATTCGTAAACGCACCAAAACTTTCCGTTGAAATCAATGCCATAAAGCGGACGGTTAGTGATTCGGCGATTATTTGTATTGATGATGAGCCAGAGTTGCGTCCCTTGAAACCCCCTAGAGAGAGCGTCCCTTTTTTAATTTTGGGAGGTGACGATTCAGAGTTTGCGCGCCCTGGGAAAAGAGCAAACAAAGGGGGGTATACGCTGTCAGAAACAGAAGAATTATTATCCGACGCAAAACAGCGACTTCGTGATCTTCCTTCCCAGATTGAAGAACGGAAGAAAGAGCTTGATCGTGTTAATTCCTTGATACCAACCACATTGACTAAGTATGAATGCGATAGATTAAATGGGCCAATTACCCCCGA
>JAJRDU010000311.1 GCA_028748685.1 Methylococcaceae bacterium | reverse complement strand
TCTGTTTCATGTTGATCTCCTCAATGTGATATTTGCGATTTCCGTGGGGCGAACAAGCGGGCGAATGAATTCGCCCCTACAGACTTTATTTCAACCATTCGGCTTTCTTGGGATCGCCCTTGTAGATATGCCGGATAAACGCCATGATGTGCAGCATCTCATCGGTGTTAAAAGCGACGTACTGCGGCCCCATCATGCCGTTGGCGCCACCGAACAGTACCTCGAACAAGCCCACGTCGCTGGCGTTGCGCGGATAGGTCCAATAGTCGTCGGCCAGACCGGGTCCCAGTTTTCCTTCCGCCTCATGGCCGTGGCAGCCGGAGCAGCCGGTCATGTACAGGCTTTCGCCCTTCTTGACCGCTTCGGCGTCGCCGTTGTAAGGGTTTTTACCGGTTTGCATGAATTGCTTGAACTTGTCGGTATTGCCGCCCTTCTTGGCGAAACTCATGTCCAAAGTTTCGCCGGTCAAGGCGTGACGCAGGGTAATGTCGGCCTGGGCGGACGAAACCGCCGCGACCGCCAAGCTAATCGCCGCGCCCTTTACAAATGTCTTTAATTTCATTGCTCGATTTTTCCTGTTAATTCATGGACAAGGCGGTTTCGGGTTCGTCCAGCAGCGGAATGCCTTCCGCTTCCAGGAGTTCCGAAATCTCGTCCTGTTTATCTCTGATCAATTTGTTCAACTGTTCCAGCAAGGCCACTTCGCCCTTACGTACGCCTATCGCCGTGCTGTAATGGAAACCGACTTTCTCGCCGTCGGAACGCTTGTTGTTATCGGGAATCACCGTCATGGTCAGCGGCGTGGAAGCGGCCTTGACGTAACGCGCCGCCGCAGGCCCCCACAACACCGCCACTTCGGCCTTACCCGAGGCGACTTCGTTGACCAGCTTGTCGTTTTCGTATTTGACGTACTGGTTACGCTTGGACTTGAAGCCGGTCAATTCGTGTTGATAATTGAACATGTCGTTGTAACGGCCTATGCTCCTGAGCATGGTTTCCGCCGGAGTGCCGGGCACGAAGGCGATGCGTTGGGCTTTCTTCAAGGCTTCGCTGTCCCAGTTTTTCAGGTCGAAACCATCCTTCTCCCGGCTGACGAACACATAGCCTGAACGGTAGTAAGGCACGGTGGTATACAGCCTGGGATCGCCGTGATCGACGCCCATCACCACGTCGCACAAGCCCTTATCGACATAGTCGCGGATGAAATAGCGCGGGTCGGTCCAGCTGACGATTTCCAGCTTGCGGCCCATTTGCTGGGCGATGTATTGCGCCAGCTTGTTCTCGAAACCGTCGCCGTCCTTGTTGGAATAAGGCATTTCGTTTTCTGCCGAGCAGACTTTCAGAGTCGGCTGTTCGGCTTGGGCAGTGGCAAAACCGATGCCTAGCGCCAAAACAGTAAAAATGCTTGTCGTTGTTTTCATTGATGTTTATCCAGGTTATTGCGTAGGCCGGAATAAGCCGGAGGCGTTTCCGGCGTCCAAGATTGCCGGCAACGCTTACGCTTATGCCGGCCTACCTATTTGCCTTACAGCGAGAACACCATCACGCCGCCGCCCATTTGGGTGAAGTGCGCCAATTCCTTGAACGCGCCCACCGCGCCCAGACCGGCGGTCGGATCGGCCAAGTCGAACACCAGGCCGACGCCGGGCCAACCGCCTACACCGTAATAAATCGCAACATACTGTTTGTTGTTGTGTTTATAGGTGATCGGATGGCCGATGACGCCGGAAGGCAGCTTGAACTTCCACAGCTCTTCGCCGGTTTTGGAGTGACGGGCCTTGATGTAGCCGTCCAGGGTGCCGTAAAACACCAAGTCGCCAGCCGTCGCGGTGGTACCGCCCCAGACCGCGAATTTCTCCTGAACTTCCCATTCCATTTTGCCGGTGACCGAGTTCATGGCCTTGACCTGACCCAGTGTGCCTTTAGGCCCCGGATACATGTTCAAAGTCGCACCGACGAAGAACTGGCCGGCCCGGTAAGGCAACATGAACGGTTCCCAGTCCATGCAGATGTGGTTGGTGCCCATGAAGAACAACTGCTTGTTCGGGTCGTAGGACTCGATACCCTGGTTGTGGTAACCCATCGCCGACGGGCAGATACCGGTGGCTTGGTGGTCCATGTGTGTCGAATACTCGGGATCGCGTATCGGCAAGCCGGTTTGCAGGTCGACTTTTTTCACCCAGTTGACGGTGTCGTCGATCTTGAAGGCATTGACCAGATCGCCGTTTTCACGGTTCAAGGTGTAGACCAGACCGTTACGATCGGGATGGGTCAGCAGTTTGGTTTTTTTGCCGTTGACCATTTGCTCGGACAAGCCCATGTAGTTGACGCCGGCATAGTCCCACTCGTCGTGCGGGGTTTTCTGGTAACCGAACTTGGCTTCGCCGGTATTGACGTCGCGGCCCCAGATGGTCATGGTCCACTTGTTGTCGCCAGGGCGCATGGTTTCATTCCACGGCGCGGGGTTGCCGGAACCGTAGTACAGCATCTCCAGATCGCTGTCGTAGGCATACCAACCCCAGTTGGTGCCGCCGCCGATTTTCCAGGCGTCGCCTTCCCAGGTTTTCTGGCCCAGACCGAATTGTCCGTAATGCGGATTGGCACTGTTAAAGTCCTTGGACAGTTTCAGATCCTCATCGGGACCCGTCGCGTAGACCCGCCAGGCTTGCTTGCCGTCCTTGATATTGTAGGCCGTGGCATAGCCGCGCACCCCCAACTCGGCCCCGGCGGAACCGACGATGACTTTATCCTTGACGACGAACGGCGCCATGGTCAAAGTCGAACCCATGGCGATGTCGGAATTTTCCATTTTCCATAACACTTCGCCGGTCTTGGCATTCAGCGCCACGATGTGGCCGTCCAACTGATTCAGGAAGATCGTGGCCGGATAGTCCTTACCGGCCGGCGCGTACGCCAAGCCCCGGTTGACCACGTCGCAACAAGCCACGGCACGCGCCGCCGGATTTTGCTTGGGTTTGAACTGCCAGAAAATCTTGTCCGGATTGTTCAAATCCAGTGCAAATACGTTATTCGGATAGGGGGTATGTACATACATAATGCCATCGACCACCAGAGGACCGCCCTCATGCCCATTCAAGACGCCGGTAGAAAACGACCACGCCACTTTCAGGTTTTTGACATTGTTGGCGTTAATGTCGATCATCTCGCTGAAATGCGTCGAACCATAGTCCTTGGTCTGCATTACCCAATTGGTGTTCTGCTTGGACAGTTGTTCAAGTTCCTTATTCGCCTGCGCCGGTTGCGACATAACCAAGACACCGCCGGCCACTAAAGCCGCAGTCCTCCATAGTCCGCGCAAATCTTGTTGTTGCATGAGTCCTCCAGGATATTTACTTTTAAAAAAGGCGCAACGTCGTCAACCGAAAGCAGTTTTTTGAAACCAGCATTCTTGATCAATACCCGCATCACAGGTTACCGGCCGGCAACGCCACGCACTGCGGCGCATGTTATAGAAACCTGCTTTCCCGGCGTTACGGAATAATCCATGAAATGGATGGGAATTTATCGAAAAACAGGCCGGAATAATTCCCCGCCTCTCATTATCAAAATCCACTGTAAACAGGAAAAGCTCCCATGGCTTAGTCGTACGGAAATGGGCATCATGAGAGGCGGAGGAAACAAGGTTCAAGAGGATCAATTCCTACCGTTTTTTAATCTTTGACGAACCATCGAGGAATTGAGTGTCAGGCAAAATCAACGTTTTACTGGTGGACGACCACGCCGTGGTCAGAACCGGCTATAAAACCTATCTCTCGTTATCCGATCGTATCGGTGAAATTTACGAAGCCGAGCGCGGCGAAACCGCCTGCCAGGTCTATTCCCGGCAGTTGCCGGATGTAGTGGTCATGGATTTATCGATGCCGGGACTCGGCGGTTTTGAAAGTATTCGTCGATTGCTTAGCCGCCACGGCAATTGCAAGATTCTGGTATTCAGCATCCACAACGAATTGGTCTACGTCACCCGCGCCATCAAGGCCGGCGCCAAGGGCTACATCAGCAAGAACAACGCCCCGGAGACCCTGGTCACCGCCGTCTGCAAGATTGCCGAAGGCGGCACCTATGTCGATCCCGATTTGGCCCAGCGCTTGGCTGTGAATACGGCAGTCGATCAGGACGAAACCACGAAAATTAAATCCCTATCGCCGCGCGAATTCGATATTTTCTGTTTGCTGGCCACGGGCGTGACCAGCCGCGAGGCGGCCGAGAGCTTATGTCTGAGTTATAAGACGGTCTGCAACCACAGCACGGCAATCAAGGAAAAACTGGGCATCAAAACCCTGTCGGAACTGGCGCTACTGGCCAACCGTCACGGCATCACCAAAAACGCCGACAACTGAAAGACGATCCAGGATTGTCGGGCTTTGCAGTCTCGTAGTTCCGGCTGGCTCAACCTAAAAAACGCGGTTGAGCCTATCAAAATCCAGTTCGCTCTGAGCCTGTCGAAGGGTGTGCGGGGTTTTGATAGGCTCACCCAACTGGTGGAAATGTGGAAACCACTCATGGCTCGACAGGCTCTCGGCAACTGCTCCTGCGTTGCCCTACCTCCCGCATCCATGCAGTCGACCACGAACGGTTTCCACACGCATCAACTGATTTTTTAGGCTCAACCACCACTCAAGGCATTGGCTTCGATTTGTCGGGTTACGCTCTAACGAGCTAACCCGACCTACAAAACTATGAAACGCCGGATAGGTCATTAGCCCCCATCCGAGACCCGAGCTATTTCTCCAACTTGGCTTTCAAGCCGTTCAAACCATCCTTGAAAAACTGGTTCATGGCCTTGACCGCCGCCTCGTCGCTGAGATTTTCCGGCGGGGTGTTGCCGGTATCGCCGCGATAGAAGCGGCTTTTCAAGGTCACAACGCTAGTATCGGCGCTGTCTCCATGGCTAACTTTAAGTTCGACGCTATGGGAACTGGTGGGGAAGGCTTTGGTGTTTTCGGTTTTCAGCCGGTAGCTGTATTCGTGCTCGGCTTCGCTGTAGTAGTCCAGTTCCTCGACGATGGCTTCACCGTTTTGAAAGGTCAGTTTGCGGGTCCCACCTGATTGATTCTTACCGTCGCCTTCGGCGGTTTTCAAATCAGGATGCCAGACGCCAATGTCATCAAAATTTTTGACCGCGTCCCAGACTTTGGCGACCGGCGCCTGGATCGTGACCGATTCCTTGGCCTTTTGCGGTGTCGGGCCGTGGGCATGAACCGGCAAGGCCAAACCGAGCAGCGCCAAGGATAAAATGAGATTTCGCATAGTGTTTCCGTTTGATTAAAAACGGAAATTATCCGGCGTTCGCCAAGATTGGCATCGGGATAAATTCACGACATCGGACAGGGAAGTTTCATTTTCTCCAACCGAAGCAGAAGTGGGGAGGAAGCGTCCTATCCGTTTTGGTAGACGAGAGGCGGGTTCGCCAAGAAAACACTGCGCCCGGCATGAAACCGGGCGCCGTGATGATTAACGTTTTTCGTCGGACTCTTCGCCGATTTCCCATTCCTCGATAGCGGTTTCGATGACTTTGCCAGTGGCGGCATCCACTTCGATCTTGGTTTCGACACCTTTGTCGTTAACGATGTCGAACTCATAGGACGAACCACCATTTTCTTCCACTTCGTATTCGACTTCCTGTATCGTTCCGGGGGCGGCTTTCAATGCCACGGCGGCGGCATCTTCCTCGGTCACTTTTACGTTCTTTTTGAAGGCTAGACTGTTAGCGTCGGCGACTTCGCTTTCCTTCTCGGTGATTTTGCCGCTGTCGGCGTCGCACATAAACTCCCATTCGTTACGATTGGCATCGCTGATTTCCAGTTCGTAAACCCCTTTACCAGCAACATTGAGTTTTTCCAGCTTAACAAACTCGCCCGCCTTTTCTTTTTTTACGGCCTGTACACAGCTTTCCAAGCCCTGATCGGCGGCATAACTATTGCCCGCTAGCAAGCCTAGCGCCACTGAAATTGCAATACTCAAAACGTTTTTTTTCATGATGATCCCCGGTTGATGAAAAAAGGAAAACTTCCAGATTTTTGGGAATCATAGCTTTTCTTACTCAATAAGGCATTTTTTTGCAAACTTAAGCAATGCTTCGCGGGTAAGGCACTGGTTTTGCATAATTTAAGACTTCAGATACGGAAAAAACTCCCTATCCTCTTTCAGCATATGTTCCGCAATCAGTTCGTGGACTATAAACTGAAACAGTTCGCCAATGGCGAGTCTACCCTCACGGAAGCGGTTCACAAGGACATTGGCACTATCGGCAAGCCGCCGATGAATAGCCGCGTGTTTCGTGGCGCCGGGAAAGCCAATCTCCCCGAAAACAGCCTCCTCGTCATGAAAATGTTGGACTATATCCCGTAGCAACTCATCTATCTTGGCAGTCACCCTATCCTTCGGACATTCCGAGAGTATCGCCGCGAGCAGGTCGTTGGCATCGCGGAACAAGGCGCGATGCTGATCGTCGATCAAGGCATGGCCGCATTCATAACCCGCGTGCCAGGAAAGCTTCACGAAACTCGCCGAGACGTCTCCGCCCGCTAGATGCGGCATTCCGGCAGCCATTCGAACTTGGTTACGGCCATTATTCTTGGCGACATAAAGCGCATCGTCGGTTTGTTTCAATAATGTTTCGACGTCGTTCGCCACTTCGGCCAACGTGGCGACGCCGATCGAAACGGTAACGTTAAGCAATTCGCCGGCTTCGGATTGCATTTGGGTACGGGCAATCGCCAACCTCAGCCGCTCGGCGGCTTCCCACGCATCGTCCGTCCCGGTTTCGGGCAGAATGACGGCAAATTCCTCGCCGCCCAAGCGGCCGATAATATCGACTTCCCGCAAAGTATGTCTGAGGATTGCCGCGAGTTTTTGCAGGACCATATCGCCGGTCTTGTGCCCATGGTTGTCGTTGACCGCCTTGAAGTGGTCGATATCGAACATGAGCACGGATAAAGGCTTGCGGTAGCGAAGGGCGCGAGCCAGTTCGACTTCCGCCAATGCCATGAAATAGCGCCGATTGGCAAGCTCGGTGAGGAAATCCGTGTGCGCCTGACGTTCGAGCTCTTCGTCGGCCAGGTGGTGCTCGATGGCGATGCTGGCAAGATTGGCGGCGTAGCCGATAAGATCAAGGGCGGCTTCGTCAGGCGTACACGGCTCGCGATGGTAAATGGCGAAGGTACCGAGCAACCGGCCTTTCGACGACAAAATCGGCTCTGACCAGCACGACGCCAACTCAGCCCGGGACGCAAGCTCCGTAAAATTCATCCAGTAAGGATGGTTTTGAATGTCGGTGGCGACCACCCGCCGCATCGTAAAAGCCGCGGTACCGCAAGAACCAACGCCGTCGCCGATTTCCAAGCCTTCGACGGCCTGATTGTAGAAATCCGGCAGACTGGGCGCCGCGCCTATTCGCAGGTGCCGACCGTCACGATCCAGCAGCAAGATGGAACAGAGCATTTTATCGTCTTCGGCTTCCACGCTACGGACGATAGCGTTCAATATTTGCGGCAGCAAAGCACCTGTGGCTATCAACTCCAAGATCGAATTGCGCGCATGATCGCGTTGTTCCGCGAGCCAGTGGTCGTTCATATCACTGAAATTGACCAGCCGTCGATCACCGACCCAGGACACATTGATGATCACATGGCGAATAGCGCCGTCCTTGCAGACTATGGGAGCTTCCAGAGTCGGCGCCTTGGTGCCGGCATATCTGGCGGCGGCCGTTTCGCGCGCCCAATGTCCAACCACATCGAGACGGAATGTCTCGTCCGGATAGGCTAGCCGATACCAGTGCTGGACGGTAGGGATGTCTTCTCGTGTGTAGCCGAACAGCTCGGTGAATTTGTTGTTGATGTATTCCACATTGCCGTCGGCGTCCGACCAGCCGATACCAACCGGAGAGGAGTCGAGGATGGCCTGCAATTGCTTGCGGCTATCCAGCAAAGCATCTTCCATTCGCCGGCGTTCGATCACTTCCGTCGTTAACAAAGTATTCTTGGCCATCAGTTCCGCGGTGCGTTCCTCGATGCCCAGGGCAAGATCCCTGTTGAGATCGGCCAGTCGCTGCTCGGCTTCGCGCTCGCGCAGGCGGTCGAGGCCGCTCCGGGCCAGCATCTGCGCCATTTGCACATAGAATGCCATGATAGGCTCGATGCGCTCTCTGGAGATGACCGGCACCTTGCGTATCGCCGCCAGATAGGTTTCCTCGTCGAAACCGCATTCTTGGGCTTGGCGGCGGAAAAACTCCATGTCGGGCGGTTCGTGCAGCAGTTGACCGAAATAAAGCGTGGCCAGTTGCCGGCCTTCTATGACGATGGGAGTGGCGTAATCCATCAAACCGTTCTTGCAGGCGTAACCGACATAGGCGCCCTCGCCGAGATGCTCCGCCAGATAGCAATTGCTTTCCAGGCAACGCACGTTACTGCAAGGATTGACTCGATGAAAATCCGTGCAGGCTTCCTGCCAGCCTATGGCGCTGATGACATTGTTGTCCGCATCGACCAGCCCGTGGAGGATGCCGGTCGCGTCGTAAAACGATTTCAGCATGCTGCGGAACGCGTCTATGTCAACCAAGTCGGTAAAGCGGTAATCCGTCGTCATATCCGGCGTTACCTAGAATACGAGCATATAATTCCCGGTAAAACCAGGATTATCATTCGGGAATCCGCAATTTTTCCGAAACCTCATTAGCAAGCTCATAAAATGCGTCCTCGGATTTCAGGTTATGAACGGCGCGCCACAGTATGGAGCGATTAAGACAGAAATGAAACCGATTGCTAACTTAACGATGTCAAATTAGCTCCGCAACTTATCCCAAGCGAACGGAGATTACACTATCTTTGCGGGAAAGCGTTTACGGAACATCAAAGCCTGGCGCGCACGAATCCTTATTTACACCGCAATCCCGACTTGCAAGGCCTCGAACCAGTCCAGGAAACGTCTGACGTCGTCACCCTTGAAAATTCGGCCGTGCTGCGGCGCCAGAATATCGATATCTAGACTTCGTACCCTTTCTATCCAGGCCCGTTTGGCTTGATTGGACGGCATCCAGCGCTGGTGAAAATAGCGCATTTTCTCGACATGGGCCTCGAAATTGTCGACGAAGATCGGCGCGCCCGGCGCTTCCAATGCCGCGCCGATGTCTCCCGAGAAAAATATCTTGGCGTGCGGGTCGTAAATATTGAAGTTGGCCGAGGAATGCAGATAATGCGCAGGCACGATTTGCAGTTCGACGCTATCCAGTTTGATCACGCCACCATTGTCGGGAATCGCCACATATTCGATGGATTCGCAACCGAAATGCCGCAGAAAGCCTTCCCACAAACCCGAGGCATGCAGCCTGGCATGAGGCAGCGCCTGATCCCAGAGCCCGAGCGATGAAATAATATCCGGGTCCTGATGAGAGGCAAACAAATCGGTAATTTCCTCGACCGGCGCATGGTGCAACACCGCCGCCAACATCGGCGCAAACAGTTCGATACCGCCGGGATCGATCAGCAGGCAACGCTTGGCGGTTCTCACCACATACTGGTTGGTATCGATGATTTTTTCCGGTTTATGCGGGTCGCGGCCGTACATGATCCACTGGTACGCTCCCTCGTAAATCTTGGTCATTTTCATGGATAAGTCTCTATTTGACTACGCGAGCCAGTTATTCGGCGGCGGTGTTGATAAGACTCAATGCACTGCGGCAGCGATGCACCTTGTCGTGAATGATTTGCGCGGCGTGATCGACGCTTTCCGCCACGGCTTGCAGACTCTGCAAATATTCGCCGGCTTGCGAGGCCTCGATCCGGGAGTTGGCGGCGATCACGCGGGCGGCCCTGGCCGGATGCATCACCTCGGTCAACTGATCCAGCAAGGTGCCGACATGGGTATCAAACTCCCGCCGGCAATCGTGCATCCTTAGCTGCGCCTGCTGAAGAGGCCAGGTCAAGGAATCGGCATAGGCGGCATCGGCCGCTAGAAGCGCTACCGTTTCAAAACGCTTGCAAGCGTCCGTGGTCCGCTGTTCATTGACCGTGACGCGATAAAGCTGCAAGGCATGTTCGTTGATCCGGTTGACCAGTGCGATGGTATCCTTGGCGAGATCGTTAATAAAATCGGTGATGGGTTGAAAGCCTCTGGCCTTTTCCCCGGCCCTGAAAGCGATAGCCTTGGCATTGGCGGCGGCCAACGAAATTTCCTTGGCCACTTCCATCACGGCACTCAATTCGGCGGCGATCGAGGCTACAGCCACAAACTGGGACTTGGTTTGGCTTTCACTCATATGATTTATCCAGGGTTCGGCATACAAATTAACGGCTGATGACGAGCTTAAGCATAACCGACAAACCGGCGCGATGCACTAACTACGGATTCCGCTAAAAATACGAATGTCCTGTAGGGGCGAATTTATTCGCCCAGGGCGATTAAAATCGCCCCTACAATGAATTGGAAAATAATTTCCAACCAAATCCTAAGGCTGATAGCGCGTAGGATCGGTCACGCCCAGGGCGCTGAATCCTGCCGCCCGCAAGCGGCAGGCATCGCAACGACCACAGGCTCGCCCCTGCTGATCCGCCGCATAGCATGATACCGTCATGCCATAATCGACACCCAACGCCAAACCTTGTTGGATGATCTCGGCCTTGCTCAAGGCAATCAGCGGCGTGTGGATCTGAATCTTATGGCCCTCGACGCCGGCCTTGGTCGCCAGATTGGCCATATCCTGAAAGGCCTTGATGAATTCGGGACGGCAATCGGGGTAGCCGGAAAAATCCACCGCATTGACGCCGATAAACACGTCGTGACTGTCCAGCACTTCCGCCCAACCCAGGGCGAAGGACAGGAATATGGTGTTGCGGGCCGGCACATAGGTCACAGGAATCCCTTGCTGGGGCGACATCGGCACCGCTATGTTCTCGTCGGTCAGGGCCGAACCGCCTATGCTGCCCAGGCCCAGCTTGACGACTTTGTGATCCAGTACACCGTAGTGTTGGGCTATTTTTTGGGCGGCTTCCAGTTCGGCATTATGGCGTTGGCCATAGTCGAAACTCAGCGCATAGCAGGAGTAGCCCTGCTGTCGGGCCAGCGCCAACACGGTAATCGAATCCAGGCCGCCGGACAGCAAAATGATCGCGGTCTTTTTTTGGCCGCCCTTATTTTCCTCGCGCATCGTTCCAAAGATATTTATGCAGTTGAATCTGAAAGCGAACCGACAATTGATCGGCCAGTATCCGGTCGGCCAGTTCCGCAGGCGACATTTCCCCCATCACCGGCGAAAACAATATTTCGCAACGTCCGGACAGATCATGCTCCTCGAGTTGCTGCTTAGCCCAACGATAATCGGCGGCATCGGCAATCACGAATTTGACCTGATCGATATTCGTCAGATATTGAATGTTTTGATAGCGGTTGCGCGCCATCTCACCCGAACTGGGCGTTTTTAAATCCATGACCTTGACGACCCGTGAGTCCACGCCGGACACATCCAGCGCGCCGCTGGTTTCCAGCGAAACCTGATAGCCCGCCTCCAGCAAACTGACCATCAAGGCATTACAGCCAGGCTGAGCCAAGGGTTCGCCGCCGGTAACGGTCACGTGGCGGGTGTTGTAGCCCTGAACCCGAACCATGATTTGTTGCAGCGTGAGTTTTTCGCCGCCGCTGAAAGCGTAAGCCGTATCGCAATAGGAACAGCGCAACGGGCAACCGGTGAGGCGAATAAAAACGGTGGGAATTCCCACCGTATTGGTTTCGCCTTGCAAGGAATAAAAGACTTCGGTAATGCGTAACAACTGATCCATTCAGCCTATCATTGCGGCATTTGCGCCAGTCTTTTCGAGGCCAAGTGCGCGGCGGTGGTGCCTGGATAACTCGTTACGACACGAGTCAGATAATCGCGGCCCTTGGCAACATTTTGCTGGTCCAATTCGATATAGCCCAGTTTCAGCAAGGCATCGGGAACTTTCGAACTGTTGGGATACTGGCTGACCACCTTGCCGAATGCGCCACGAGCCTTGTCGTATTCGCGATTCATCTTATAGGCTTCCGCCAACCAATATTGGGCATTATCCGCTGTCTCACCGGCAGGAAAGTCGGCCAACAAGGCTTCGAACATTCTTTCGGCCTGAGCGTTATGACCGTTGCGCAAGGTGTCGTAAGCGGCCTGATAGCGCTCTTTCTCGTTGCCTTGCGCGGACGGTGTCGAGGTCGCCGGCTTGGTTTCGGCAACAGGGGCAGGCGCCGCCGCGACCGGAGCCGCTTGCACGGGTGCGGCAGGCTGAGCCACTACTGGCGCCGTAGCAGCCGACGTTGCGGCTGGCTGCGGCTGAACAGGAGCAGCCTCGGCGCCGGCTTGCGGAGCTTGAGCCGCCGCCGGTGTCTGAGGTTGACCGCCGGCAGGGGTCAAGGCCTGCACGCGTCCGTCCAGATCGGAATACATATTGCTCTGCTTGCGCTCGAGGTCGGCGATGGTTTGCGCTTGCTCTTCCACCATGCCTCTCAATTGCTGCACTTCCGATTGCAACTGCTCGAGTCTGCCCAACACCTCATAGATGGCATTGTCGGCCGGCGCGGCACCTTGCTGAGCATAGTTGGCCGCGCCTTGATAACCGGAGTTATTAACCGGCAGCGCCCCTGCTTCGGTGAAAACACCGAAACAGGCGCATAGCGTTACCAGTGCGCGGTATCTCATTGATAGCCGACTTCCACGCGGCGATTCATTTGCCAAGCGGATTCACCACTGCCTGACATGGCCGGTTTTTCTTCGCCATAACTGACGATTTCCAATTGCGAGGCAGTCACGCCTTGCGAACGCATCATCCTCTCCACGGATTTGGCGCGTTGTTCGCCCAATGCAATGTTGTATTCGCTGGAACCTCTTTCATCGGCGTGACCCGCCAGGATGACGTGTTGATTGGGATGCGACGCCAAATATTGGGCGTGTGCGGCAACTACCGGCACATATTCCTGTTTGACTTGACTGCTGTCCAGTTCGAAGTAAATGGTTTGTTTTGACAGTGGATTGTTGGGATCACTGAATTCGGGGCCCAAATTGGAGCCTGAACCCGAGCTCATACCTGATCCTGAACCGAACTGACTGCCGGACATGGAGCCGTCGCTAAGACCGCTGGTCGAAGCATCGGTGCCTTGAGTTGACTCGGCCAGAGTGCCTTCTTCGTCGGTTGAACTGCAGCCGGTTGTCAGAAAAACGGCGGTCATCGCCAATGCCAAACAGGTTTTATTGAATTTCATAGTGGTTCTCCAACTTTAATTTAAGTTTTATTAAGTAACAGGATTGATAGTCTTTTATGGTGCCCAAGCCGGTTCACGCACTTCGCCTCTTTCGAAGGCCAATTTTTGCTGCATCGCGCCGTCCGTGGAAACCGCCGACAACACGGATCGACCGCCCTTATTGGCAGCAAACAAAACCATACTACCATTCGGCGCGAAGCTAGGCGATTCGTCGAGACTGCCATCGGTCAACACATTGACGGTGCGTGACGCCATATCCATTACCGCGATCTTATAGCTGCCACCATTGCCGGTGACCATGGCCAGACTTCGACCATCGGGTGAAAAACGCCCCCTGGCATTGTAATCACCCTGGAAGGTTAGGCGCGAGGCTTTGCCGCCGGTGGCGGGAATCAGATATAGCTGGGGTTTGCCGCCTTGGTCGGAGGTAAAGACGATGGAACTGCCATCCGGCGACCAGCTCGGCTCGGTATCGATAGCCAAACTATTGGTCAAACGTGTCAGACCTTTGTTAGCCAGATTCAACACATAAATATCGGGGCTGCCGTCTTTCGATAGCGTAATCGCCAGGCGACTGCCGTCCGGAGAAAATGCCGGCGCACCGTTGATGCCATGGTAAGAGGAAACGCTTTCGCGCTGACCGCTTGCCAGCGTCTGCACAAAAATTTCCGAGCGCTTGGTGTGAAAGGACACATAGGCAATCTTGGAGCCATCGGGCGACCAGGCAGGGGCCATGATAGGTTCGGGGGATTCGGCTATGGTTCTCGGATTAAAACCGTCGGCATCCGCCACCTGCAGCATATACTGTTTAGCGCCGCCTCTCGAAGCGCTGGTCACATAAGCGATGCGGGTGTTGAACGCACCTTTACGACCGGTGAGTTTTTCGTAGATCAAGTCGCTGATGTGGTGCGCCGCGCGGCGTAATTCATTGCCACCAACAGTCAACTTGTAGCCCATCAACAACTGGCCGTTCTGAACGTTGAACAAATGAAACTGGATGTTATAGCTGCCGCCGTTGCCGACAACCTGGCCGATGACCATATAATCCTGACCCAGCACCTGCCAATCCTTGAAATTAATGCGCTCGGGTTCACTGGGCTTGGTCAACATGTCATCCTCGGCCAGGGTTTTAAAAAAACCACTGCCGCCTAAATCGGAACTCACCACATCGGAAATTTTGACATTGCCAATTGAACCCTGTTGAGCAAACGGCACGATGGCAATCGGCACGGCGGTTTGCGAGCCCTTGGTGATTTCGATGGTCAACCCTTCAGCCTGAGCCACCGACAGCACTGCAGACATTAAGCCGACGAGTAAAATTCTTATTACTAAGATCATTCTATTATTTCCGGTTTCGATTATTCGGGTTTAAATACAAACGTAAAAACTCTAAATGCCTGGTTGAACAACACCTTGTCCTCCGGCACCGGCAACGGGGAAGCCTTTCTTACCGCGTTTTCAGCCGAGCGGTCGAAAATCGCGTCGCCACTGCTGCTGACCACCACGGCTTCCATCACATCGCCACTGGGCAACAATTTTACCTGAATTGTACATTTTAAGCCTTGCGTCGCGCTGATTGGACGCGTCCAGGCACCGTTAACCCTATTTTTTATCAAGGCCGCGACCCTATCTCTCTCGGCAACCGCGGCAGCTTGTCTTTCCTGTTCGGCTTTGGCATCGGCAGCCGCTTTTGCCGCAGCCTCGGCAGCCTGCCTTTCCTGTTCGGCCTTGGCTCTGGCGTCCGCTTCGGCTCGAGCTTTTGCTTCGGCGTCCGCCCTAGCCTTCGCTTCGGCTTTAGCCTTGGCTTCGGCCTCCTGCTTGGCTTTCGCCTCGGCATCCGCTTTGGCCTTTGCCTCTGCCCTGACCTTGGCTTCCGCTTCGGCCCTAGCCTTGGCTTCGGCTGCCTTTATCTCGGCTTCTGCTTTGGCCTTGGCATCCGCCTTGGCCTTAGCGTCGGCCTCGGCACGCGCTTGAGCATCGGCTTTCGCCTTGGCATCGGCCTCTGCTCGTGCCTTAGCCTTGGCGTCGGCTTGTTTTTCCACTTCCAGCCGTTTGGCTTCCTCGGCTTTTTGTTCCTGTAGTTTTTTTTGCTGCTCCGCGGCTTTCTTTTCCTGCTCCAGCTTCTTGGCTTCCAATTCTTTTTGCTGTTTTAGCAGCGCTTCTTCGGCCTGCTTCTGTTCCTTGATTTTCGCTTCTCGCTCCGCTTCTTGCTGCTTTTGTTTTTCCAGCTGCTTCTGTTTCTCGGCTTCCTTTTGTTTTTCCGCTACTTCCTTTTGCTTCTCCAGCTCTAGCTGTTTCTGTTTTTCGGCGACTTCCTTGGCTTTTTTCTCTTCCAGAGCCCGCCTTTCCTTGGCCTCCTCCAGCTTTTTTTCCTCTTCCTTGCGCTTGGCCTCGAGTTGCTCCTGCATTTTCCTTTCTTCCAAGGCCTCTTGCCTGCGCTTCTCCGCGGCTTCCTGGATTTTCTGTTCCTCTAGCACACGTTGTTTTTTAGCTTGTTGCAAGGCCTGCTCTTCGGCTTTCCTGGCGTTTTCCAATTGCTCCTGATGCTGTTGTTCGGCTTGAAGTTTTTTTTCTTCGTTCTGTTTCAAGCGCTGGGCTTCGGCGTCGATTTCCGAACCATCCAGCACGGTGGCTTCGATAATATCCGCCGGCGGCGCGGTTTGAGCGGTATCGCTGTCGGTCAAGAAGCTGATGCTGAACGCCAGCACGATCAGAATATGTAAAGCAATCGCCAATACAAGCGAGGGTTTGAGGTTTCTCATGGCGTCGTCGTTATTTGCTGTCCGGCGGAGGCGCGGTCATCAGGCCGACCTTGGGTGCTCCGGTTTTCTTCAATTCAACCATCACCTTGACGATACTGCCGTAATCGACTTCGTGGTCGCCGCGCACATAGAGCTGCGCCTTGGGATTGTTTCTGAATACCGCCGCGACGCGGGTCTTGACGGTGTCGACATCGACCGGCACATCGGCCTCTTCATCGCCGTTGCCGATGTCTACATACAAACTGCCGTCTTTCTTGATCGAAACAATGACCGGCACCTGATCCTGCAGATCGACCGACTCGGCCTCGGCTTGCGGCAACTCGACATCGACCCCGGTCTGAACCAGGGGCGCCGTGATCATGAATATCATCAATAGCACGAAGGTAACGTCGATATACGGTACGACATTGATTTCAGC
>JAJRDU010000310.1 GCA_028748685.1 Methylococcaceae bacterium | reverse complement strand
CCTCGGTTGACTACGATTATCTGGTCATCGCCACGGGTCCACGCTTGGCGTTTGATGAAGTGTCTGGCCTCGGGCCTCATGGTGGTTATACGACCTCTGTTTGTCATGTCGATCATGCCGCAGTCGCCGCTCAGGATTGGGATAGATTCATGGAAGATCCCGGCCCTATCGTCATCGGCGCGGTGCAGGGCGCATCCTGTTTCGGTCCAGCGTATGAATATCTGATGATACTGGAAACCGAACTGCGCAAGCGCAAGATCCGCGACAAGGTGGCCATGACCTTCGTGACTTCCGAGCCTTATATCGGTCATTTGGGCTTGGGCGGTGTCGGCGATACCAAAAGCATGCTGGAAAGCGCGTTGCGCGACAAGACCATCAAGTGGATTACCAACGCCAAGGTCGACCGCATCGAACAGGGCATGATGTATGTCACCGAAGTCGACGACGACGGCAACGAAAAGAAAAAACACGAAGTGCCGTTCAAGCATTCGATGATGTTGCCGGCGTTTACCGGCGTCGACGCGGTGCGCAACAGCGGTGCGGAGGGCTTGACCAATCCACGCGGCTTCGTGCTGGTCGACAAATACCAACGCAATCCGACCTACAAAAACGTCTATTCGGTGGGCGTCTGCGTGGCCTTGCCGCCGGTCGAAAAAACGCCAGTTCCAGTCGGTACGCCAAAAACCGGTTACATGATCGAGTCCATGGTGACAGCGACCGCCCACAATATTCGCGACCAACTGGCGGGCAAGGAGCCTTCCGATGTGCCCAGTCTGAGCGCCTTATGTCTGGCTGATTTAGGCGACAGCGGCGTTGCATTCTTGGCCGTGCCGCAGATTCCGCCCAGAAATACCACTTGGTCCAGCCAGGGCAAATGGGTGCATCTGGCAAAAATCGGTTTTGAAAAATACTTCATGCGCAAAGTGATAAAAGGCATCAGCGAGCCGTTTTACGAGCGCATGATGCTGAAACTGATGGGTGTGGTCCGTTTGAAATAGGAGGCTGCAATGTCTATCGATCGTATGGTAATGGCGTTTGCCGGTTCGTTTATCTTGATCAGTCTGGCGCTGGCACATTGGCATTCGCCGTATTGGCTGTGGTTTACCGCCTTCGTCGGCGCCAACCTGTTTCAGGCGGCGTTCACGGGGTTTTGCCCCTTGGCCATTATTTTGAAAAAACTAGGCGTCAAACCCGGTTGCGCATTTTAAACTTATGTTTTATTTCCGACTGAACCACTTGGTTGGTGCCGAGTCTTAGTAAGCGGGGATAGTACTCACTCTTCCGGTAGTCTTGGTGATGGGCCTTTCAGAATAGGCCTCTTCGGCACTGAAGACTCTGTTTAGGCAGGGTCAGACCTAACGCTCATTCCGCGCTACCGGACTTTTTAAATCTTTTCGACACGCCAGTCGTTGCCATTCCAGCACAATATTTCCGCTCCTTCCTTTTTCCAGTCGGCCAACACGAGACGCCTCGCCGCTTGCCCGTCGATTTCAAACTCATGGAGTGCGGGACGGTGAGTGTGGCCGTGGATCAGTGTGCGGCAGCGGTATTGTTGCATTACGTCGATCACGGTTTGCTGGCTTACATCCATGATCTCCTGCGTCTTGTTGCGCTTATGAAAATAGCTGCGGAAACGGTACCAACGGGCCGCCAGCAGGCGCAGCAATAAAGGTTTGGACAGTACGTTGCGCTGCCATTCCGGGCTGTGCGACTTGATGCGGAAGGCCTGGTAGGGCAGGTCGTCGCTGCAGAGCAAATCGCCGTGAGTCAGTAAAGTTGGATTGCCGTTCAGAGTTATCACCGCGTACTCGTCCAGCAGGGTGATGCCGGTTTCTTTGCAGAAATCTTGTCCCAGCAAAAAGTCGCGGTTGCCTTGCAGCAGGAAAATCTCGGTGCCGGAATCGGCCAGTTGCCTGAGAGCCTTCTTGATGGTCTTGTTGGGTGGCGTGTTATCGTCGTCACCTATCCAGGCGTCGAATAAGTCGCCCAGGATGTAGAGTGCCTTCGCTGATACGGCGCGCTGCTTCAGGAAAGTCGAAAATCGCCGGGTAATCTCGGTTTTTTCCAGCGACAGATGCAGGTCCGAGATGAAAAGAATGTCTTTTTTCAATAGGGAATCGTAGGTCGGGTTACGACTGCATGGAGGCAGAAGGTAATGCAGGAGCAATTACCGAGCGTAGCGTAACCCGACAACATGCTATTCGACGATTTCGGCTTTTTCGATCACGATGTCGGTTTTAGGTACATCCTGATGTCCGCCGCGGTTGCCGGTAGCTTGTTTGGCCATCGCATCGACTACGTCCATGCCTTCGATCACTTCGCCGAAAACCGTATAGCCCCAGCCACTTGGGGTCGGGCTGGTGTGATCCAGGAAGGAATTGTCCTTATAGTTGATGAAAAATTGCGCGGTAGCTGAATTTGGGTCGTTGGTGCGAGCCATCGCCAGCGTGCCGCGTTTGTTTTTCAAGCCGTTGTCGGCTTCGTTCTTGATCGGGGCCTTGGTTTCTTTTTGATTGAAGCTGACATCGAAGCCGCCACCTTGCGCCATGAAGCCCGGAATCACGCGGTGAAAAATGGTGCCGTCGTAGAAACCGCTTTTGACGTAATCGGCAAAATTGGCTGCGGAAACGGGCGCTTTTGCGTTGTCGAGCTGGATCACGATGGCGCCCAGTGAAGTGGTCATTTTTACTTTGGTTTGAGTGTCGGACATTTTCTTTTCCGTTGCAAATGAAAGAGTTGTGAATAAAAACAGCATCAGGTAAATAAGGGTTTTGCGCATAAAAAGCTCCTAAAGTCGCTGCAAGCGGCGAATTCTATGTGTTTTTATCTTGAAAGAGAAGCCGGAATCTTGATAGATTGCCCGGTCTTTAGCCGTATCCACCCGACCCAGTCATGCTGAAAATCTACAACACCCTGACCCGAAGCAAGCAAGAATTCATCCCCAAACAGCCCGGCAAGGTCGGGATGTACGTCTGCGGCATGACGGTTTACGACTACTGCCATATCGGCCATGCCAGGGTGATGGTGGTATTCGACACCGTGTCGCGCTATCTGCGGCATTCGGGTTATCAGTTGACCTATGTGCGCAATGTCACCGACATCGACGACAAGATCATTCAGCGCGCCAACGACAACGGCGAAGAGTTTGGCGCCCTGACCGAACGTTTCATAGCAGCCATGCACGAGGACGAAAAGGCATTGTCGGTGCTGCCGCCCGATCTTGAGCCGCGGGCGACGCAGTCGATCGGCGACATCATTAATATGATTTCGACCTTGATAACCAAGGATTTTGCCTATGTCGGCGGCAATGGCGACGTGTTTTACGCGGTTAGCCGTTTCGATGGTTACGGCAAATTGTCCGGCAAAAACATTGAAGACTTGCAGGCGGGCGAGCGGGTCGACGTCGATACCGCCAAACGCGATCCTTTGGATTTCGTGCTGTGGAAAATGGCCAAGCCGGGCGAACCGGCTTGGGAATCGCCGTGGGGGCAGGGGCGTCCCGGCTGGCATATCGAATGCTCGGCGATGTCGACCTGCTGTTTGGGCAACCATTTCGACATTCACGGTGGCGGCATGGATTTGCAGTTTCCGCATCACGAGAACGAAATCGCCCAATCCGAAGGCGCCACCGGCGAGACTTTCGTTAACTATTGGATGCACAATGGTTTCGTGCGCGTGAATGAAGAAAAAATGTCCAAATCCTTGGGTAATTTTTTTACCGTGCGCGAGGTGTTGAAGCAATACCGGCCGGAAGTGATTCGTTTCTTCATCCTGTCCAGCCATTACCGCAGTCCGCTGAATTATTCCGACGAACACCTGGACGAAGCGGGCGTGGCCTTGACGCGTTTGTATACCGCGCTGAGAGGCGTCGAGATTACCGAGGTGGCTATCGATGCCGATTTCAAACTACGCTTCGAACAGGCGATGGACGATGATTTCAATACGCCGGTGGCGCTGGCGGTATTGTTCGATCTCGCTCGCGAATTGAACAAGGCCCAGGACAAACAAATATTGGCGGCGACCTTGAAACAGTTGGCGGCGATTTTAGGCTTGTTGCAAGATGATCCCGACGATTTTCTAAAAGGAAGAAGCTTTACTTTAGTAGCCGAGCCTGGAAAATTTACGCTTTCTGGTGGTCAAGCAAATCTAATTAAAGGTGCTTCTGAAGAATTAATTGAAGAAAAAATTCAGCGAAGACTAGAGGCAAAGAAAAATAAGGATTGGGGTACTGCGGATAAAATACGGGATGAATTGAAAGAGCTAGGTGTGGTTTTGGAAGATATGCCTGGAGGAAAAACCACTTGGCGCCGCGAAAGCTGAAAATGAAAGCGTAGGCCGGAATACGCCGATAGGCGTTTCCGGCGGATTGGGATGCCGGAAATGCTTATGCTTATTCCGGCCTACAACTCAAAGATAAAAAATGACCCAAATCAAAGACAAATCGGTAGAAATCTTTCTGGACGAACTGGCCAGCAAACAAGCCACGCCCGGCGGCGGTAGCGCGGCGGCGGTGATGGGGGCGCAAGCGGCGGCCTTGACCAGCATGGTTTGCAACCTGACGATAGGCAAGCCCAAATATGCGGAAGTGGAGGCCGAAATGCAAGCCTTGTTGGCGGAGTCGGAAGCCTTGCGGACGAC
>JAJRDU010000309.1 GCA_028748685.1 Methylococcaceae bacterium | reverse complement strand
TGGATACTTTCTTTTGGCGACGCAAAAGAAAGTATCGCGGCTGTCGGTCCGCGAACCGACATTAAAATAATCTGTCGCAATAGCGACACCTAACCAACGAAGCCCAAAGTTTTGATTTTGTTGGGTTACGCTGCGCTAACCCAACCTACATTTTTCCTCTATCAAGAGAGAAAAACCTATTCCAAAACGTCCACCGCTTTGCGCCCAACCCCAAAACTCTCCAACAACATAAACCCCACCCCCACGCAAATCGCCGAATCGGCAATGTTGAACGCCGGCCAGTGCCAATCCTGGTAGTAGACATCCAAAAAGTCGATCACATAGCCGTAAGCCACCCGGTCTATCAGATTGCCGATCGCGCCGCCCAAGACCAAGGATAGCGCGACGGCCATCAAGGTCTCATGCTTTTGCAATCGCGCCAGCCAGATGGCTATGATGCCGCTCATCACCACCGCCAGGCCGGCGAACAGCCAGCGTTGCCAGCCGCCGGCCTGGGCTAGGAAGCTGAAGGCTGCGCCGGTGTTGTGGACATAAGTCAGGTTGAAGTATGGAATCAGCGGGATCGACTCATACAAGCGCATGGAGCCGTCCACCGCCAGCTTGCTGGCTTGGTCCAACAGCAGGGTCAGAGCCGAAACCCAAAGCCACTTAAGCATAACGACGTATCTCGCCATCGCCGGCGACGTTTTCCACGCAACGGCCGCACAACTCCGGATGATCCGGATGTTCGCCGATGTCGTAGCGTTGGTGCCAGCAGCGTACACATTTCGGGAATTCGGAAGCCGTAACTTTCAGTTTCACGCCATCCAGTTCGGTGGTAACTGCGTCGTCCGGGCAGAATTGCAGGTCAGCGACGCCGGCATTGGAGGTGATGAACACGAAATGCAGTTCGCTGGCCAGTTTGTTCAGCTCGGTAAGATAGGTCTCGTCGCAATACAATTCGACTTCCGCATTCAGGGACGCACCGATCTCACCCTTGCCGCGCAAAGTTTCCAGTTCCTTGGATACCACGGTGCGCACCGCCATGATGCGGTTCCAGGTGTCGCGGTTGATCTCGGCGTCGGCTTCCAGCGGGAACAGGCCGGTATACCAGGTTTCCAGGAACACCGATTCGCCGCGCCGGCCGGGAATGGCTTGCCAGATTTCATCAGCGGTGTAGCTGATGATGGGCGCCAACCAACGGACCATGGCTTCGATGACATGGTACATCGCGGTCTGCGCCGAACGCCGCGCCAGACAATCTTCCTTGGCGGTGTATTGTCTGTCCTTGATGATGTCCAGATAAAAGCCGCCCAGGTCGATGCTACAGAAATTCAGCACTTTTTGGTAAATGGCCTGGAATTGATAGGCGTTGTAGGCAATCTTGATTTCTTCCTGCAACAGCCAGGCTTCGTCGATCACCCAACGGTCCAGCGCCAGCAGATCGTCCTTAGCGACAATGTGTTGAGCGGGATCGAAGCCGTCCAGATTCGACAGCAGGAAGCGGGCGGTATTGCGCAGCCGGCGGTAGGCGTCGGAGGTGCGTTTCAGGATCTCGTCGGAGACTGACATTTCTCCCCGGTAATCGGTGCCGGCCACCCACAAGCGCAATACGTCGGCGCCCAGCGATTTCATCACCGTTTGCGGCAGCACCACGTTGCCCTTGGACTTGGACATCTTCTTGCCTTCGGCATCGACCGTGAAACCGTGGGTCAGCACTTCCTTGTAAGGCGCGACATCGTTCATCGCTACCGAGGCCAGCAAGGAGGATTGGAACCAGCCTCTATGCTGGTCCGAGCCTTCCAGATACAAGTCGGCCGGGAAACGCAGTTGCTCGCGCCGTTCCAGAACCGCAGCGTGGGTAACGCCGGAATCGAACCAGACATCCAGCGTGTCGTTCATTTTTTCGTAATGCTCGGCATCGGCACCTATCAGTTCCGCCGCATCCAGCTCGAACCAGGCATCTATGCCTTGCTGCTCGATGCGTTTGGCGACCTGCGCTATCAGTTCCCCGGTGCGGGGATGCAGTTCGCCGCTTTCCTTGTGCACGAAGAAGGCGATAGGCACGCCCCAGGTGCGTTGCCGTGAGATACACCAGTCCGGGCGGTTTTCTATCATGGCTTCGATGCGGGCTTGGCCCCAATCGGGAATCCAACCCACGCGTTTGACTTCGTTCAATGCGGTCTTGCGCAACTGGTTTTTGTCCATTGCGATGAACCATTGCGGGGTGGCGCGGAAGATGATCGGGGTTTTGTGGCGCCAGCAATGCGGATAACTGTGCAGCAAGGCGTGGTGATGAACCAGCTTGCCGCGTTCGCGCAGCACGTCCAGCACCTTGTCGTTGGCGGTAAACACGTGCAGGCCGGCGAACAACTCGGTATTGGGGAGGAACACGCCGTTGCTGCCAACCGGATTATCCACCGGCAGATCGTATTTCAGGCCGACCGCATAGTCTTCCTGGCCGTGGCCGGGGGCTGTATGCACCGCGCCGGTACCGGCATCGGTGGTGACATGGTCGCCGAGGATGATGGGTACTTGCCGGTCGTAGAACGGATGCTGTAGCAGCTGATGTTCCAGCGCGCTGCCCTTGCAATAGCCGACGATGTGATGTTCGCCGATGCCGTAACGCAGCACCGCGTCCTTCAACAAGGCTTCGGCCAGCACCAGGCGTTCGGTCTGTCCGTCTATCTCGCATTGCACCACCGCGTATTCCAGGTCGGGATTCAGCGCCACGGCCTGGTTGGCCGGCAGGGTCCACGGCGTGGTGGTCCAGATCACCACCGACAGAGGGCCCTTGCCTTCGTGCTCGGCCGCATGGTTGCAGTGGGCCATGAATCCGTGTTCGTCGACGACCTGAAAGCGCACGTCGATGGCCGGCGAATGCTTGTCTTCGTATTCCACTTCCGCCTCGGCGAGCGCCGAGCCGCAATCGGTACACCAGTGCACCGGTTTGGCGCCTTTAGCAAGATGGCCCTTGGCGGCGATCTTGCCCAAGGCGCGGACGATGTCGGCTTCGAAGGCAAAGTCCATGGTCAGATAGGGATTGTCCCAGTCGCCCAGCACGCCGAGACGGATGAATTCTTCCTTCTGGATGTTGACCTGTTTCTTGGCGTAGGCGCGACATTCCTTACGGAACTCGGCCGGCGTGACCTTGACGCCGGCCTTGCCGACCGACTTTTCCACCATCAGTTCAATAGGCAGGCCGTGACAGTCCCAGCCTGGCACGTAGGGCGCATCAAAACCGCTAAGGGTTTTGGATTTAATGATGATGTCCTTTAACACCTTGTTGACGGCGTGGCCGATGTGGATGGCGCCGTTGGCGTAGGGAGGGCCGTCGTGCAGGATGAATTTGGGCCGGCCGGCGCAATGCTCGCGGATTTTTTGATAGAGCTGGTTTTCGTTCCATTTTTTCAGCATCTCCGGCTCGCGCTGGGCCAGATTGGCCTTCATCGCAAACTCGGTCTTGGGGAGGTTCAGTGTCTGTTTATAATCCATGGTCATGATGTTCTGCGCCCAGCCTTCGAGCCTAAGTTAGGATATTGCCGACAAACGAGCGAACCACCAGAGATTCCGAACGGTCGTGCCGATTAGTCGTAATGTTAAAGATAAATGATAACCCGCGATTCTATCATCAACTGGCGAAGCCTATAAAGCTCGGAGACGGCGGCCGGCAAAGAGGGGGCAGACGGTTCGATGGGTTGCGCTCAGCCAGGTGCGGCGATTTCGGTAGTGAGCATTGATGTAGAGCTCACCAAGCGCCGCGTACCAGAAACTGCGTCGCTTCCCGCGCTTTGGTTGATCGTTGGGTTACGTGTTTTTTCTGAATCTTTAGAGTTTTTCAAATTTCATAACCCTAAAGACTTCTTTATTCTCGATATCGCTGTAATTGCCACCTCTTTTACCACCTTTTACTTTTTTGAGTATTAACTCTCCAAAATAACAATGTTCATATGTTGAGGTAAAAGTTGCTTCACCGGTCAATTTTTCGCATCCCCCATAAACATACTCTCCATTTTTAGTAAGTCGAGTAATAGCCACCTTGAATTTTGGTTTATTCGCCATATCTACCTTTCTACACATAGGTT
>JAJRDU010000308.1 GCA_028748685.1 Methylococcaceae bacterium | reverse complement strand
TCCCGAAAATGTTCGGCAAACAGCGCCAGCAATCGGTTATCGTGATATTCGTCGGTAATGACCAGCGTACCGTGATCGATGTGATTGGTGCTGGCCATGATGTTTAAGGAAACCCGCAACACGCCGATGTCTGTTTTCGCCACTGCGGTGGTGGTGTGTTTCATGCCGCTGCACAGCGGAAATTTGGCTTGGGCACTGCCGGCTTCTATTTCATAACTCTTGCCGTTTTGATCGGATAGCGTTACACGGCCACTTAACAGATAAATCGCGCAATCGGCTGGTTGGCTGACGGTGAATAGCGTGGTACCGGCGGCCAGCATTTCAACATGATTATCGGTGGCAAAGCTATCCAGTATCTCTTCGCTGAGATTTCTAATGGGAAACAGTTGCTTGAGAGCTTCGGCCGTGATTTTTTGGCCGAGGGAGCGCCCGATGCTTTTTGTTAAAAACCCTTTTAATGAAGCCATGTTGTTCCGGTATATATTGAGGATCACTCAAACAGTAGAGAGTGATTGTCACCGCTGACATAGTATAGGTCAATAGCCGAGCGCCGGGCTCGCGGCTTGGCATTCGCCATTCAACAATTCAATAACGGGGCCGGTCAACGGGCGAATTCCGCGCCAGACAAAAAAAGCTTCCGCCGCCTGTTCGACCAGCATCCCCAGACCGTCCAGGCTCTTGGACGCATGCTGGGCAATACCCCAGATGACAAACGCGGTTGGCTGGGTGCCGTAAGCCAAATCGTAGCAGCAGCCTTGTTCAGCCAATAAATTGGCCGGTAGCGGCGGTAATTGCGCACTGAGACTGGCGGAAGTGGCATTCAGAATCAAGTCAAACTGACGGCCCTCCAGTTCCGGGTAGCCGCTGCTGTCCACATTCCCAAGTCCCTCGAACTCGGCAACCATCGTTTCGGCTTTGTATACGGTGCGGTTGGCGATTGTCACCCGAGCAGGTCGGCATTCGAGTAAGGGGCCAACGATACCACGGCTGGCGCCACCAGCGCCCAGGATCAGAATTCGGCTGCCAGGCAGCGTTATACCGTGATTGAGGGTCAAGTCGTTGACTAGGCCGACGCCGTCGGTATTATCGCCGACGATGCTGCCGTCGGCTTGCCGGGCCAGTGTGTTGACCGCCTTGGCGAGGCGGGCGCGCTCGGTCAGACGGTCCGCATATTGCCAGGCCAGCTCTTTGAGCGGTACCGTGCAATTCAGGCCCTTGCCGCCATCGGCGAAAAAGGCGTCGGCCGCCGCAACAAAGGATTCGGCGGGTACGTCCTGGGCGGCATAAGCTAGCGATTGTTTGGTTTGTTCGGCAAATAACCGATGAATGCGGGGAGATTTGCTGTGGCCGATCGGATGGCCAAATACCGCATAATGGTCAACTTTCATCGGCGGTTCCGTGTTTGTGACGCCAGAAACCCCATACCATGGTACCGATAACAATCAGCGCGGCCAGGCTGGCACAAGCTAGGATAAAAGCCTGAACATAGGCGATTATGATCGCGCAAGTCGCCAGAAAAAAGCCGAGCACACTGAATTGCCAGCCGATACGGAAGCCATCCAGCATGGTCGCCAAGGCTAATATCAGCAGTATCACCAGGCTGGCCGCTATTTCGGAGAGTTGCCCGGATTTGTTCAAAAGGGCAGCCGCGCCAACGACGATCAAGGTGTGAAACCAATGCAAGCCTTGCTGTCTGACGATTTCGCCAAAGTCCATTTCCTCGCTTTTTTTGGCTTGTAGCCAGGATACGAAAATAGATAGCATGGCGAACACAAACACCATGAGCAGCCAGTAGCCGTAGCCGTCGTGCGGGGAAAAGTCGGTAACGACTATGCCGAGCAGGGATAGTAGCACCAGCAGGATAAAAATCCCTTCCTCGACGCCGAAGTGTCGTTGGGGCAGGCTGGCTGCTTGGTCTTGCCTGTCATCTTGCATGCTTTGGAACTCCCGGAGCAGGATTTATTGTTGTTGTCGTAACCATTGTGCCGCCGGCTTGGCAAAATAGGTCAGGATGGCATCGCAACCGGCGCGCTTGAAGGCCAATAACGATTCCATCACCACCTGTTGTTCATCCAGCCAGCCGTTTTGCGATGCGGCTTTCAGCATCGCGTATTCGCCGCTGACCTGATAGGCGAAGGTCGGCACGCCGAAGCTATCCTTGGCGCGGCGGATGATGTCCAGATAGGGCATGCCAGGTTTGACCATGATCATGTCGGCGCCTTCCTGTAAATCCAGGGCAATTTCCCTCAAGGCCTCGTCGGAGTTGGCAGGATCCATCTGATAGCTGTATTTGTTGCCGCCACCTAGATTGCCGGCCGAGCCGACCGCGTCGCGGAACGGGCCATAGAAGCTGGAAGCATATTTGGCGGAATAGGCCAGGATCCGGGTATTGATATAAGCGTGGGCTTCCAGGGCGCTTCTGATCGCGCCTATCCGTCCATCCATCATATCGGACGGCGCGACGATGTCGGCACCGGCCTCGGCATGCGACAAGGCCTGCTTGCATAGAACCTCAACCGTCTCGTCGTTGACCACATAACCTTGTTCATTCAACAGGCCGTCCTGACCGTGCGAGGTAAAGGGATCGAGGGCCACATCGGTGATCACGCCAAGTTCCGGAAAGGCCGCTTTCAAGGCTCTGACGCTGCGCTGGGCCAAGCCGTCGGGATTGTAGGCTTCTTCGGCGCCTAGGGATTTTTTCTCCGGATCAGTCACCGGAAACAGGGCGACGGCCGGAACGCCCAGGTTCAGCAAGGTTTCGGCCTCTTTCAACAATAAATCGATGGACAACCGGCTGACGCCCGGCATCGACGCAACGTTTTCCTGCTTATTGTTGCCTTCGATCACGAACAGCGGACAGATCAAGTCGTCGGCCGACAAGCGGTTTTCGCGCATCAGGCGGCGGGAAAAATTTTGGTAGCGCATTCTGCGCATTCTGGATGCCGGGAAATATGAGGTCTTTTCCATAGAAGTCTTTTGATGATGGCGGCGGTATTAGCGGTTTTTTTGCATTGATTCCAAAGCCCTATTCTAACCTCAAAACCCCGAGCATTATCGGATTTGAGTGTCACCTGTTCAATAATAGCTTTCCGGCCGCGCCATTCCAACCGAGTCCGTGCCTGCCCTGCGGGTCGATAAGTCCCGTCGTGCCGAACCATATTATCTATCAAAGGCTTACTTTCCATTTTCTCGCTCCCTAATCTTTGCTAGAATCGCCGGCCGGACCTCTCATTATTATTATAAAAATCCACCACACCCTTATGAACAAAAAGAAAATCCTGCTGTTTGCCGTCTGCCTGGTCGCCTTGCTTGCCATACAAATTAAATTTTTCCTGCCTTTCATGTACGACATTGCCGCGTCAGACTTATTTCTGGTCGATAGCAAGGATGCCGCAAACCCCATGGCGATTAGCAACGACATGACAGCCCTGGCATTTTCGCATTGCAATACTTATATCAAGAACGACTTGGGCGAAGAAAAATCGGTTTCTTTTGCCGGTCAGCCCACCAATGCCTGGACTCTCGGTAACTACGAATATATCGTCAATGCTGATGTCGAAATTTCAGCCAAGGATGCGCCCAGCGCCATGCGTCACTATGTCTGCCGTATTCAATATTCCAAGGGCGACGATACTTCGGGTGCCAATAATTTTGAAAACTGGGATGTTGAAGGCGTGTCCGGTCTGACCGAATAGCCGCGAATTTTTTCAAGCCTAATTCGCTATCGCTTGGCGCCTTGGCTGTCTAGTCAAGGCGCCGGTCAATAGGCTAATACTGCCGGGAGTTTTTGCTGTTGCGGAAAATCAGTGGTTTTTCCTGGCCGGATAATGCCAGTTCACGCGCCGAGGCGATGGCTTCGTCTATCCTGTGTCGTTCCGGCGACTTGCTGCACACCGGATCGGTGCTGTACATGTCGCCGTTGAACAAGAAGGCCTGACAACGGCAGCCACCGAAATCCTTGCCTTTCTCGTCGCAGCTTTTGCAAGGCTCCTGCATCCATTCCGTGCCTCGGAAGAAGTTGAAGGTTTTCGATTCGTTCCAGATCTGCTCGATGCTGAAATCCTTGACATTGGGGCAGTCCAGGCCCGGCAGTTCGCGCGCCGAGTGACAAGGCAACGCCGTGCCGTCCGGTGCGATGGTCAAGAAGGTGGTGCCCCAGCCGTTCATGCAGGCTTTCGGGCGGTCTTCGTAGAAATCCGGCACCACGTAATAAATCTTCATCTTGCCGGCGACTTTTTCCTTGAAAGCCTGGGCAATTTCCTCGGCTTCGACAAATTGTTCGCGGGTCGGCAACAAGGCATCGCGATTTAGGTGAGCCCAACCGTAATATTGGGTGTTGGCCAGCTCCAGATAATCGGCACCCAGATTTTCAGCCATCGCCAGAATCTCCGGCATCTGATGGATGTTCTGGCGATGGATCACCACGCACAGCACCATGGGATAACCGTGCTTCTTAACCAGCTTTGCCACTTCCTGCTTATGCTGATAAGTGGCCGTGCCGGCGATGTGGTCGTTGAGTTCCTGAGTGCTGGCTTGAATGCTGACTTGGATATGGTCGAGGCCTGCCTGTTTCAGCTCGACAATTTTGTCTTCGGTTAAGCCATAGCCGGAGGTGATTAGGTTGGAGTAATAACCTAGTTCGCGGGCATGGCGTACCAGTTCCGACAAATCCTGGCGGGTTAAAGGCTCACCGCCGGAGAACCCGAGTTGTACCGCACCCATTTTGCGGGCTTGGCTCAGAACACGCTTCCAATCCTCGGTACCGAGTTCGTCCGGATACTTGGCGTAGTCCAGCGGATTGGAGCAATACGGGCATTGCAGCGGGCATTTATAGCTCAGTTCCGCCAGCAGCCAGCGTGGTGGGGTGATATTAAGCTTGTTTGATCCAGCCATTTTGCAATGCAATGTTTAGAAAATTGGTGATGTCGTTGCTCAGGCCCGAGGTGGCGAATTTTTCTTCCAGTTTGGCGACAATTTGCGCAGGATTATGCGTGCCGTCGCAAAGCTTCAGGATTTCCGCCGAGCTTTGGTTCAACTCCACCATGCCTTCGGGATAGAGAATCACGTATTTTTGTTGGGCTTCCTCCCATTGCAGACGGTGCAATGGCGAGAATTGGATGGTTAGCTCGGGATTTATGGTCATTGGTTTCCAATGTTTAAGCAACAAACGGGCTAGAAAATTAAGCCGGTTCAATATCTTCAAAAATTTCCGCCAATGGCAGACTCAAGCCAAGGCTGTTCAGGTGACAATCGACTTCGCCGACATAATCGTGCAACAGCCAATCGTTATCAGCGGTGCGGCGAAAGCATTCCACCCGACGGTTGTCGATGTCGACAATCAAATATTCCTGCAGCGATTCCAGCTTACGGTAGGCGACGAATTTGCCACCTCTATCGTAGTCAGCGGTCGAGTCGGACAATACTTCGACGATCAGCGTCGGCTGAGACAGGAATTGCACGGCCTTGCGATCCTCCGGATGACACGACACCATTACGTCCGGGTAGAAAAACGCATCGGCCGCTTCGACTTTTAATTTCATATCGGCCATGTAAGAACGGCAAGGCGTACCGCGCAGACGTTGTTTCAGTGATGCATAAATATTGCCGGACACCAAAACATGATCTTGCCTGGCTCCCGACATCGCAAACACTTCGCCGGCCACGAATTCATGCTTCTCGACCTGGGTTTCTTCCCAGGCCAGAAAGTCCTCGGCGGTGAAATGCTGTTGCAATGCAGTCTGCATATTACTGTTGGACGTTGAAATACGGCGGCATGTTGGCGATATAGGCCAGATACATCGCATCGGCCATGGTCCACAATACGTCCAGTTTGAATTTCAGGATTTGTACCATGCGTTCCTGTTGCTCGCGGGTTTTGTACCAGTCCAACGTCAATTCCAGGCCGTGCTCGACATCGCGGCGGGCTTCGGTCAGGCGCTTCTTGAAGTATATATAGCCTTCCTGTTCGACCCAGGGATAAACCTCGGGCCAGTTATCCAGACGCTGTTGATGAATTTTCGGCGCGAAAAGTTCAGTCAGCGACGAACTGGCGGCTTCGTGCCATTCCGCACGGCGGGCGAAATTCACGTAGGCATCCACCGCGAAGCGCACACCGGGCAGCACATGTTCCAGCGAAGTGATTTCCTTGCGAGTCAATCCGACCGCGATGCCCAGTTGTATCCAGGCTTCGATGCCGCCGGGATCGCCGGGATGTCCGTCGTGATCCAGGATGCGCTGCACCCACTTGGCGCGGGTTTCCCGATCCGGACAGTTGGCCATGATGTTGGCGTCCTTGATCGGAATCATCACCTGATAATAAAAGCGGTTGGCGACCCAGCCCTGCAATTGCTGCTTGGTCAGTTTACCTTCATTCATCAGCGTGTGCATCGGATGATGAATGTGGTAATACTTTTCCATGCCGCGCAGCTTGGCTTCAAATTCTTCGCGGGACCAGGGTTGAACGTTATCGCCATTCATGAGACACCTTAAGTTATAAGTCAATTTCCAAACCGTCATAAGACACTTCGATGCCGTTCGTCTCCAGTATCTTACGCTCGGGTGAATCTTCGTCGAGAATCGGGTTGGTGTTGTTGATATGTATCAAAATCTTGCGGGCATTCGGCACGCCGTTCAGCACTTCTATCATGCCGCCGGGGCCGGATTGCGGCAGATGGCCGATCTCGCGGGCTTTTTTCTGGCTGATGTTGCGGGTGCACATTTCGTCGTCGGTCCAGAAGGTGCCGTCTACCATCAGACAATCGACCGCCAGCATGGCTGCCATCACGTGCGGCTCGATCTCGCCTAGGCCGGGTGAATAATACAATTTTTTGCCGGTCGAAATCTGCT
Source organism: Methylococcaceae bacterium (assembly GCA_028748685.1). Lineage (GTDB taxonomy): Bacteria > Pseudomonadota > Gammaproteobacteria > Methylococcales > Methylomonadaceae > Methylomonas. Next base: position 9,624 of record JAJRDU010000308.1, on the reverse strand, counting down.
CGACGATGACGCCGATGTTGTCGCCGTCATGCGGATCGTGGCGGTGCGGCGAATACGGCGGCGCCTTGCTTTTCAGGGCATGGGCCTGGATACGGATGTCATCGATGCCGGGAATTGTAAATGCGCTGCCGTCGCAAGCGATCGGATGATGATTGACCGTGCAGTAATCCTTCAGCATGTTGAACAACGGAAAGCCGCTGCTCAGATCCTGCTTGACCATCTCGGTGCAATACACTTCCAAAGGCTTGCCTTCGCGCAACATCAGCATGCCGGTGGTGTGATCGATCTGGCTATCGATAAGCAGGATGGCCTTGATGCCGGTGTCGCGTATGCCTTCCTTGGGCTGGATGGCCGGAAAGGCTTCCAGTTGGGCGCGAATGTCCGGCGAGGTGTTGAACAGCAACCAGTTGCGGTTGTCGGTGCTGATCGCAATCGACGATTGGGTGCGGGCCTTGCCGTTGAGCTGGCCGTTGCGCAAGCGCCGACAATTATCGCAATTGCAATTCCACTGCGGAAAGCCGCCGCCGGCGCCGGCGCCGAGAACTCTAATCTTCATGTTTGCCTAGGAACTGAGAAATAAGCGCCGAATGATACGGGATTAAAAAAACACAGGCAAAAAAAAGGGGCCGGTTAAAGCCCCTTTTCTGTTTTCAACCGCAAGGATTAACGGTTGTAAATGTACATGGTTACTTCAAAGCCAAAACGCATGTCATTGTAAGCAGGTGTTTCCCATTTCATTGTAATACCCTCCAGAGGTTTTTGTTGTGTGCTAGCTTGATCAAGAAAGCTGCGCCGAAGTATACGATGAAGTTTTTCTTTGCGCAACATGGCAAGCTAACCCCGGCTAGCGTAGCTCTGAGTAGCGCAACAGCGGTCGAGTTCCCCTGCTTACCAAGCCATTTTTATCGCTATAAATAATAGCACCACCGCAAAATAACGTTTCAGGCGCTGAGCCGGCAGCCGGTGCGCCAGCTTGGCGCCCAGCGGCGCGGTAAAAATACTGGTCATCACGATGCCGGCGAAGGCCGGTAAATAGATGTAGCCGAGACTGCCGGCTGGCAAATCGTGACCATGCCAGCCCAATGCGACATAGCCGGCCGCGGCGGATAGCGCGATCGGCAGCGCGCAAGTGCTGGAGGTAGCCACGGCGTTCTTCATAGCCAAACCGCCACCCGCCAGATAAGGTACGGTCATGGTGCCGCCGCCAATACCCAGGATCGCCGACAGCACGCCTATCAGTACTCCCATCGGATAATCCAGATAAAGTCTAGCCTTATGAATAGCGGATGCCGCGGGCCTGGGCATCGCCATTTGCACGCTCGTATACAGTAAATAAGTGATAAAAAACCAGCGCAGCAAGTCGGCGCTGATATATTCGGCCAACACAGCACCGCCAATGGCGCCAATCAACAGGCTCGGGCCTAGGCGGAATGCCCTTCGCCAGTCGACATTGCCTAGTTTATGATGGGTGCGTACCGAGGCTATTGAAGTAAACAGCGCGGTAGCCAGCGAGGTGGCTACCGCTATCAGCATGATCTGCTCGGGATTGAAGTGTTGGGAAGCAAAAACCCAACTCAACACCGGCACGATCAGCGCACCGCCGCCGATACCGAACAAACCGGCGGATACGCCGGCAACCACGCCTAGCGCTAAGCTAGCCAAAAAAATTTCCGTCATCGAGAATCGTTCAAGGGAATAAGCAAGGCACTATGATAACGAGTCATTTATACTGTGTCTTTTATTCCAACAAAGGCGAGTTTCCAAGATATGAAAACGTATCTGGTCGGCGGTGCGGTACGCGATCGTTTGCTGGGTTTTCCGGTCAAGGAACGAGATTGGCTAGTGGTGGGAGCCGTTGCCGAAACCATGCTGGATCAAGGCTACAGGCCGGTTGGCAAGGATTTTCCGGTATTCCTGCATCCTCAAACGCATGAAGAATATGCGCTGGCGCGCACCGAACGCAAAACCGCGCCTGGCTACAGAGGATTCCAGGTGTATGCCGCGCCGGACGTGACTTTGGAAGAAGATTTACGGCGCCGCGACCTGACCATCAATGCGATGGCGATAGGCGAAGATGGCGTGTTGATCGATCCCTTCGGCGGACAGCGGGATTTGCAAAATCGCATACTGCGCCATGTATCGCCCGCATTTAACGAAGACCCGGTGCGGATCCTGCGCGTCGCCCGCTTCGCTGCCCGCTATGCCCATCTTGGTTTTACGGTCGCCGACGAGACACTGCAACGGATGCGGAACATGGTTGCTACAGGCGAGGCAGATCATCTGGTTGCCGAGCGGGTTTGGGCCGAGTTGCATAAAGCCTTGCTGGAAGCGACGCCGTCGGCGTTTTTTCAAACGCTCAAAAATTGCGGCGCGTTGAGGGTGATGTTTCCGGAAATCGACGCCCTGTTTGGCGTCCCACAACCGGAAAAATATCATCCCGAAATCGACACCGGTGTACACATCTTGATGGTGCTGGATCAGGCGGCCAGCTTGTCGGCGAAAGCCGATGTCAGGCTGGCGGCCTTGCTTCATGATTTGGGCAAGGCTTTGACGCCCAGTCAATATTGGCCCAGCCATCACGGTCACGAGCAAAAAGGCTTGTCGGCCCTGCATAGCTTGTGCGAGCGGCTGCGGGTGCCGAAAAGCTTTAAAATTCTGTGCGCCCAGGTCATGGAATACCATACGCACTGTCATCGTGCGCTGGAGTTGCGCGCCGATACCTTGGTCGACATGCTACAGGCTATCGGCGCCTTTAAGCCTGACAACCGGCTGGAAGAATTCATCCTGGCCTGCGAAGCCGACGCCCGTGGCCGCACCGGTTTCGAAAAGCGCCTGTACCCTCAAGCCGATTATATTCGAGCGGCTGCTGCGCAAGCGGCGACGGTCGATGCCCATAGTGTGCTGCATGGCAATTTGCAGGGGGCACAAATCGGCGCGGCTATTCGCAGGCACCGGATAGCGGCCGTCAAAAATTTTACACACCGCTATTTCGCTACGACAGAACAAGAATCCGCATGAATTCCATCGCTATTTCCGCCGGCCTGCTGGTTTGCAGCAACGTGTTCATGACCTTCGCCTGGTATGCCCATCTAAAGGAACTCAACAACAAGCCCTGGGTCCTGGCGGCGATGGTCAGCTGGGGCATCGCCCTGTTCGAATATCTGCTGCAAGTGCCGGCCAACCGTGTCGGTTACACCCAGCTCAATGTTGGCCAGCTTAAGATCATGCAGGAAGTGATTGCGTTGAGCGTGTTCGTGCCGTTTTCGGTGTATTACATGAAAGAGCCGCTGAAGCTCGATTATCTGTGGGCCGGACTGTGTCTGCTGGGGGCCGTGTTTTTTATATTCAGAGCCAAATTGCACTGAGGAATGGCATGTTGCCGACGGGAAAGATAGGTTATTGGGATGCTTAGTTATCGCCACGGCTTTCATGCCGGCAACTTTGCCGATGTGTTGAAACATAGTTTGATCACGCTGGTGATTAACGCCTTAAAACAAAAGGACAAACCCTTCGTTTACATCGACACCCATGCCGGTGCCGGTAAGTATTCGTTCAAGTCCGAATTCGCTCAGAAAACCGGCGAATACCAGCAGGGCATAGCTCGTTTGTGGGGGCATCAGAATCCGCCTGCGGAACTGAAGGATTACCTGTCCGCCGTGCGGGCCGAAAACACCGGCAGGCAATTGGTGCGCTATCCCGGTTCGCCTCAGCTGGTCAAGCGCCTGGTCAGGACACAGGATAGGCTGGTGTTGTCGGAACTGCATAGTACCGATTTTGAAGCCCTGCAGCATTTATTCGCCGGCGACAAACAAGTCAGCGTCACCAAGGAGGACGGCCTACAAAGACTGGACAAGAAATTGCCGCCCCTCCAGAAGCGCGGTTTGATACTGATCGACCCCAGTTACGAAGTGAAGGCCGATTACAATAAAGTGGTCGACGCGCTGCAAAGCGCTCATAAGCGCTTTGCCACCGGCATTTACGGCCTTTGGTACCCGGTCATCGAACGAGGCGTCACCGAGAGGATGCTGCAAAGGCTGCGAGATACCGGTATCCCCAAGCAATTGCGCATCGAGCATTGCATCGCCGAGGATGGCGCCGTGCGTGGCATGACGGGTTCTGGTATGCTGTTTATCAACCCGCCTTGGCAATTGGCAGGACAGGCGGAAGCATTGTTACCGTGGTTAAATCAGATGTTGACTGATGGACAGGGACACTGGAAAGTAGAATGGCAAGTGCCGGAGTCGGTTTAAGTCAGGATTTCCTTGAATGAACATGATTAAAAAATATCTCGATCTGATCATCGTAGCTTTTTTTGTGCTTTCCCTCGTCATGTATGATTTGACGTTGCAGGTACTGGGCGAATTGCTGCACATGATGTTTGAGGTGTTGCACAACCTGTTTGAGTGGGTGGAATTGGGAACCGAAGAGGTCGTCGAATATATATTCCACGTTCTGGATATTGGTGATATTGTCGAATATCTGTTCGCAACCGATCGCCACGGCAGCCAGGTAGTCACGTTCTACATTTTGCTGACAATCGCGGGATATGGCTTTTACCGGCTATGGAAAACCTTGCCGCGACTCTACGAAGTTATCAAACAATTCGTGCTGGAAGCCTGGGTACGCCGTAAGACCCAATTACAACTTTATTGGCTGACATTGCCCTTGGTGCATAAAGTGGCTCTGGTGGCAACGGCGATAGGTGTAGCCTATCTTGCCTCATTTTTTGTTATGTGATTCGTTCACGATTCCGGTTAAATTATTGTTGTTCCCATGCCTCTACTATTAGATCAAGTCAAACAATCCATCCTAGTCGCCAACGGCTTGCAGCCCCAAGAAATTGACCAGGTCATGGACACCTTGCTCAGCGCGCCGCTCGATGCCGCCGATATTTATTTTCAATCCAGCCATTTCGAATCCTGGTCTCTGGAAGGCGGCATCGTCAAGGAAGGCAGCCATTCCATCGAGCACGGCGCGGGGGTGCGGGTAGTGAGTGGCGATAAGACCGGTTTTGCCTACAGTGACCGCATCGAGCTGCCGATCTTGCTGGAAGCGGCAAACAACGTAAAAGCCATCGTCAGACAAGGGCAGCAAGCCCGGCACAAAATAGAAACGCCCAAAAGCTGGACAAGGCTTTATCAACCCTTCAACCCGCTGAAGTCGCTGGACGACCAGGAAAAAATCGATTTATTGAAGCGGGTCGATGCGGAAACCCGCAAACTCGACAGCCGTATCGAGGAAGTGATGGTCAGCCTGGTGGCGGCGTATGATAACGTGCTGGTCGCCAATCAGGATGGATCGCTGGCTGCCGACATCAGGCCGTTGGTACGGCTGAATGTCAGCGTGATCATGGTCGAAAATGGCCGCCGTGAACAAGGCAGCATGGGCGGTGGCGCTCGTAGCGATTACAGTTACTTTTTGGAAAATGATAGGGCGCTTGAATATGGCCGCGAGGCGGTGCGGCAAGCGCAGGTCAATTTACAAGCGGAGGATGCGCCGGCCGGCAACATGACCGTGGTGCTTGGACCTGGTTGGCCAGGCATCTTGTTGCATGAAGCTATCGGCCATGGTCTGGAGGGTGATTTCAACCGCAAGGGTACTTCGGCATTCAGCGGACGGATCGGCGAGCGGGTGGCCTCGGACCTGTGCACGGTGGTTGATGACGGCACCCTGCCGGGCCGGCGCGGCTCGTTGAGCATAGACGATGAAGGCACGCCGACCGAAAACACCGTGCTGATCGAAAATGGCATACTCAGGGGCTATATGCAGGACAAATTGAATGCCCGGCTGATGGGCGTCAAACCCACCGGCAACGGCCGCCGTGAATCTTATGCCCACCTGCCGATGCCGCGCATGACCAACACTTACATGCTGCCGGGTATCAGCGATCCCGAAGAAATTATCCGCTCCGTGAAGAAAGGTTTGTACGCCCGCAATTTCGGCGGCGGTCAGGTCGATATTACCTCCGGTAAATTCGTGTTTTCGACCAGCGAGGCCTATCTGATCGAAGACGGTAAAATTACCCGGCCGGTGAAAGGCGCGACCTTGATTGGCAATGGCCCGGATGTGTTGACCAAGGTATCGATGGTCGGCAACGATATGCAGTTGGATAGCGGCGTAGGCACCTGCGGTAAGGATGGGCAAAGCGTGCCGGTCGGTGTCGGTCAGCCTACACTGAAAATCGACGGTTTGACAGTCGGCGGAACCAACGTTTAAGGCCTTGTAGGGTCGAATTCATTCGACCGAAACCCGTAATTGAATCGAAGAGACTTTACCTTGCAAAACCAGGCAGAAATCAACCGCTTAAAAGATGTCGTCCAGCAACTGCTGGATGAGGCTAAACACCAGGGTGCCAGTGCCGCGGAAGCCGCGTTCAGCGTCGACAACGGTCTGTCGGTATCGGCGCGGCTGGGCGAAGTGGAAACCGTCGAATATCATTGCGATCAGGGCATAGGCGTCACCGTCTATTTCGGTCAGAAGAAAGGTTCGGCCAGCACCAACGACGTTTCGCCGGACTCCTTGAAAGAAACCATCAAGGCCGCCTGCAGTATTGCCCGATACGCCAGTGAAGACGAATACGCCGGATTGCCGGACCCCGAGCGGCTGGCGACCGAGTTTCCCGATCTCGATCTGAATCATCCCTGGAATATCGACGCCGAACAGGGTATTGCGCTGGCGATCGAATGCGAAAACGCTGGTCGTGCCTACGATAAGGCCATCAGTAATTCCGAGGGCGCCTCGGTCAATAGTCATCAAGGCACGCGGGTGTTTGGTAACTCCTTGGGCTTTTTGCAGGGCTATCAATCCAGCCGGCATTCATTGAGTTGCTCGGTGCTGGCCGGTAACGGTGGCGGGATGCATCGCGATTACTGGTACAGCGTGGCCCGCAACGCCGCAAATATGGAGTCCGCGCAACTGGTCGGCCAGAAAGCCGCACAAAGAGCGGTTGCCCGTCTCGGTGCCCGTAGCCTTAGCACCCGGCAGTGTCCGGTGCTGTTCGCGCCGGAAATGGCTTCCGGCTTGATCGGCGCCTTGCTCGGGGCGATTAGCGGCGGTAGTTTGTACCGCAAGGCATCGTTCTTGCTGGATGCGTTGGATACCCAGATTATGCCGGATTTCGTGCGCATCCACGAACAACCGTTATTGAAAGGTGCGCTCGGTAGCGCGAGTTATGATGCCGAAGGCGTGGCTACCCAGGCGAGAGATATTGTCAACGATGGTATCCTGAGATCATATGTATTAAGTACTTATTCGGCGCGCAAGCTGGGGCTGCAAACCACCGGCAATGCCGGCGGCGTCCATAATCTGACCGTCGAAACCGGCGAAAACGACTTCGCGGCCATGCTGAAGCAGCTGGGCACCGGCCTGCTGGTCACGGAATTAATGGGACAGGGTATCAACCGCGTCACCGGTGATTATTCCAGGGGCGCATCGGGTTTTTGGGTGGAAAACGGCGCGATCCAGTATCCGGTGCAGGAGATCACTATCGCCGGCAACCTAAAAACCATGTTGCGTAACATCGTCGCCATCGGCAACGATGTTGATCTGCGCGGCAATATCCGTGTTGGTTCCATACTGCTGGAACAGATGGCGATCGCGGGGGAATGATGTTCCATCGCCGTGCTTGATGAAAAAATATTCCCTTCATCAGGTAAGGCGGCATTTGTCGCCAAAGCAGCGTAAAGCTTCATTCATGCCTGTTTTTTCCGAAACTCAACCCAGGCTCGTTGCTTGGAGGCGATCATGGAAAATAAAATCGATAACTTAATGGCCACATCGCTTGAACTGGTACAGATTGATGTCAAAAATCTGAAAGTCGGCATGTATGTGTCCAAGCTGGACCGCCCTTGGCTGGAAACGAATTTTTTGTTTCAGGGTTTTGAATTGAAGACCCAGGCCGACATCGAAGCCGTGCAAAAGCAATGCGAGTTTGTGTTTATCGATGTGGCCAAACAAACCAAGATTCCACAATACGTTGCCCGAAATAGCGCCTATTCCAAGGACTACCTTGAAAAGGTCCAGCCGCCGGAAAAACGCACCTCCTTCAATCAGGAAATCAAAAAAGCCGAACAGATCTATACGGGTACCAGCCATTTGGTTAAAAGCTTTATGGAAGAGGTGCAGTTTGGCCGGCCCATCAACGCGGTAACCGCCAAGCAAGCCGTGGCCAACTGTGTGGATAGCATACTTAATTCGCCAGATGCGCTGATGCTGATGACGCAGTTAAAAAGGCGCGACGAATACACCGCCCAACACAGCATGAATGTGTGCATTTTCTCGATCGCTTTGGGACGGCAGATTAATTTGTCGGTCGAAGAACTCAACAATCTGGGTTTATGCGGCATGTTGCACGACATGGGCAAAATGCTGGTTCCGACCGAGATTTTGAACAAACGCGGGCGGCTTGGTCCGGAAGAAATGCCAATCATGCAGAGCCATACCGTCAAAGGCTGGAGTTTGTTGTTGAAAACCAGCGGTATTTATGCGGGGGCGGTCGATGTGGCTCACATGCACCATGAGCGTATGGATGGTGGCGGTTACCCGAGAAAATTAACCGCCGAACAAATCACCCCCTATGCGCGAATCGTGGCAATCGCCGACACGTACGACGCGGTCAGCAGCGACCGGATTTATCAGAAAGGCAGGTCGCATCTGGATAGCATCAAGATTCTGACCGAAGCGACCGAAACCCAGCTTGATTCCGGACTGACGATGAAATTTATCGAATGCCTGGGCATCTATCCGGCCGGCAGCCTCGTGGAGCTGGCTAGCGGCGAAGTGGCGCTGGTACTGGAGGTTAACCCAAGGGCCAAACTCAAACCTAGGATATTGATATTGCAGGAAAAAGCCACCATGGCCTGTGTGGAGCATATGGTGGATTTGGCCATGGTTAGTCAAAGTCCCGATGGCCGTCAGTACATCATTAAGCGAGTGTTGCGGCCTGACGAATGCGGTATCGACTTGGTCAAGTATTACGAGGCCGGATTGTTCGATCGAATTCTGGCGGGCGTGGAAGTGGTCTAAAGCATCGCGAATTTTTGCTGTTGATAGGCGACTTACGCGCCCCACCGGAAAATAAGGCTAATGGCGACGGTGAAGCCACTGGCACACAGTTCACGCATTATGCGCCACATGGCGTGTTTCAGTTTCATGTCATTCGATAGCAACATGATTTTCGCATCGCGCTTGTCCTTAGGGACAGATCATGGCGTTATTGATGGCGTATCGAGGCTTTATCGATACCGCTATCCGATGGAGCAATTGTCCAGCCGCCACCAAAAGCCCGGTAAAGCGACACCATCGCTACGCTTGTCGCGGTTTCGGCTTTTGCAAGTTCGTCGCTGACGGCCAGCTTGCTGCGCTGCGCATCCAGAACGGCCAAATAATTGCCTGCACCGCGCTGATACAACGCGTCGACCAGCCGGTAAGCTTTTTCAGCCGAGGCTTCGGCTTCAATCAATTGGCCGAAGCTATCCGTGGCGGAACGATGCGCGACGAAGGCATTTTCCACGTCTTCCAGGGCCAGCAAAAAAGTCTTCTCGTAATTGGCCGCGACTTGCTCCAGCCGCGCATCGGCGGCGGCGATATGGGCGCGGATGCGGCCGGCATTGAAGATGGGTGCGG
>JAJRDU010000307.1 GCA_028748685.1 Methylococcaceae bacterium | reverse complement strand
GCTTGTTGAAATCCCAGGTCACCATCTGTTCCAGCGGGATACCCATCCGGTAACCGGTATTGCGACCTAGATGCTGGTCTGGGAAAAATAAGACCTTGTCGCGTTTGGCAAAACTCCAGTTCAGGATTTTTTCGGCGTTGGACGAGGTGCAGACGATACCGTCGTGTTGGCCGCAGAAAGCCTTCAGATCGGCGGCCGAGTTGATGTAGGTCACCGGCGTGACGGTATTTTCCACGTCGATGATTTTTGCCAGCTCGTCCCAGCATTGCTGCACCTTGACCTTGTTAGCCATGTCCGCCATCGAACAACCCGCCGCCATGTCCGGCAGAATGGCGATTTGTTCAGGGCGAGACAGGATGTCGGCCACTTCGGCCATGAAATGCACGCCGCAGAATACGATATATTCGGCTGCCGATTGCGCCGCCTCGCGCGACAGTTTCAGCGAATCGCCGTAAATGTCGGCATGCTTGAATACTTCATCGCGTTGATAGTGATGGCCCAGCACGATGCAGCGCTTGCCGAGTTTGGCCTTGGCCGCCTTGATGCGGGCATCGCATTCGGCATCGTCGAGGAGAGCGTAGTCGTGGATAGGAAGGGCGGTATTAGTCATAATTGAAAACCAAAATCAGCGTAGGGTGCGCATCGCGCACCATTTTTCTAAGAAGGCACGCGATGCGTACCCTACAAGACTTTTAATGTGATGTTAAAACTTTAATATAAGGCGCTTTGCAATAAACTCATGGCGGCGGGACCACCATTTTGTGTTTGTACATATTGCAGTACGACCGGCACAAACTGGTTAATCAGTTTGGTATTTAGCCCCAAGGCCCGAAACGAACCGGTCAAGGCGGACAAGCTACCGAGTCCAGCGCTTTCGCCTTCCGTCGAATCGGCCGAAGTACTCAGCCAAGAACTGGAGGAAGCCGGGCGAGGGACTGCGGATAAATACCGGTTCATGCCCGGCACGCTGCCGCTCAGTTGCATAAAATCACTCGGATTCATGCGCTGCTGCGCCAAGGCAAAGATCGATCCCGCGCCACCCATGGCTTGTTGAGAGTTGATTCCAAACTGGTCGACCAGAATATTGGCCAAGCCCGATTCGGGAGAAACGTTTGTCGATTCCGGGTTGGAATAAACAGCTGTCCGCGGATCGGGCGTTTGCGAAGCATCCTCGGCAAACGTCTGCCCGTTCCATTGCTGCACCGGCTCGCAGCCCGTAGCTAATAACAATGCTCCGACAGCCGTAATGGACATCACATATTTCATAAACATAACTCCGGGAATAACCACAAGCGAAAACGTTTGGCATTGGCGGTTAGGCTAAGCGGTTAATTTATCCCACGCGAAACGCATCATGAACCAAAGATGCGTTAAATGAATAACGCATCCACACGTTTACGATTAGTCGTGCTTGTCTTCCTTATTGGTAGGCTTGCGTAATCTGATGCCCAATTCCTTCAATTGTTCCTCGCTGACTTCGGCCGGCGCGTTGAACAAGGGGCAAGCGGCGGTCTGGGTTTTCGGGAAGGCGATCACGTCGCGGATCGAGGTTGCACCAGTCATCAACATCACCAGACGGTCCAGGCCGAAGGCGATGCCGCCGTGCGGTGGCGCGCCGTATTTCAGGGCGTCGAGCAGGAAGCCGAATTTCTCGCGGGCTTCTTCGTGTCCGATGCCGAGGATGGCAAACACGATTTGCTGCATTTCGGTGCGGTTGATCCGGATCGAGCCGCCGCCAACTTCGGTGCCGTTCAACACCAGGTCATAGGCGCGCGACAAAGCCTTGCCCGGATCGGCTTTCAATTCCTCGACCGAACAGCTCGGCGCGGTGAAGGGATGGTGGATCGCGGTGAAGCGTTGGGCCTTGTCGTCCCAGGCAAACATCGGGAAGTCGACTACCCACAAGGGTTTCCACGGCCCGGTCAGCAAGTTGCGATCCAGGCCCAGCTTGACGCGCAAGGCGCCCATGGCTTCGTTGACGATGTGGGCCTTGTCGGCGCCGAAGAAGATCAGGTCGCCGTTTTGGGCGCCGACTTTTTCCATGACCTTGGCCCACACTTCGTCCGGTGCGAACTTGATGATGGGCGATTGCAGGCCTTCGACACCGGCCGCCAGATCGTTGACCTTGATATAGGCCAGCCCTTTGGCACCGTAGATGCCGACGAATTTGGTCAGTTCGTCTATCGTGCTGCGGCTCATATCGCCACCTTTCGGCAGACGCATGGCCACTACGCGGCCGTGCGGATCGTTGGCGGGGCCGGAGAAGACCTTGAAATCGACTTCGCGCATTTCGTCGGCGATGTCGACCAGTTCCAGCTCGATACGCAGGTCAGGGCGGTCGGAGCCGTAGCGGCGCATGGCTTCGGCATAGCTCATTACCGGGAATTTATCGCCGAGATCGATGTTGATGATGTCCTTGAACAGGCGGCGTATCATTTCTTCCATGATGGCCATGATCTGTTGCTCGTTCATGAACGAGGTTTCGATATCCAGCTGGGTAAATTCCGGCTGGCGGTCGGCGCGCAAATCCTCGTCGCGGAAGCAGCGCACGACTTGGTAGTAGCGCTCCATGCCGGCCACCATCAGCAATTGTTTGTAGAGCTGCGGCGATTGCGGCAGCGCGAAGAAGGAATTCGGGTGAGTACGGCTTGGGACGATGTAGTCGCGGGCTCCTTCGGGGGTAGCCTTGGTCAGGTATGGCGTCTCGATTTCAAAAAATTCGTTGTCGTCCAGATACTGGCGCAGGTGGCGGGTCACGTCGCGGCGCACCTTCATTTTCTGCTGCATCGAGGTGCGGCGCAGGTCGATATAGCGGAAGCGCAGGCGGGTTTCCTCGTTGACTTCGATATCGCTTTCAATCGGGAAGGGCGGGGTTTCCGATTCGTTCAGTACTTCGATGTGCTTGCCCAACACTTCGATCTGGCCGGTGAACATATTGGGATTATGCGTGCCTTCGGGGCGGTCGCGGACGATGCCTTCGATGCGCAGCACATATTCGCTGCGTACGCTTTCGGCTATCGCAAAGCTTTCGGCCAAATCGGGATCAAACACCACTTGCACCAGGCCGGCGCGGTCACGCAGGTCGATAAAGATAACGCCGCCGTGATCGCGACGACGGTGTACCCAGCCGCACAGGGCGACGGTTTGACCAAGATGTTGGGTGTTCAATTCTCCACACTTGTGGCTACGCATAATTGTTCTCGGGTTGATCTAGTAAAATTGGGTAGGTTGGGTTAGGCGATAACCGTAACCCGACATTAGGTTTTCGTGTTGGGTTACGCTTCCGATTTTATGTTCGAAGGGTGAACCCAGCCTACGCTTAATGACAGGCGCAACTGCCGCCGCAGCCGCCGCCGGACTTTTCCGGGGCCTTGCTTTCGCCGGCGACGTTTTTCTTGTTGCCGCTCTTGAAGTCGGTTTCGTACCAGCCGCCACCTTTCAGACGAAAACCGGCAGCGGAGATTTTTTTCTTCAACTCGGCTTCGTTGCAGGCGGGGCAAATCACCAAGGGTTCGGCGCCGAGTTTTTGCAAGGCTTCGTGTTCATGTCCGCAAGCATTGCATTGGTATTCGTAAATAGGCATCTGCTTCTCCAAAATAATCAAAATGGGTTTACTGAGGGTCGACGTTTAATTTTTCAAGACCCTTGATGATAGAATAACAGGGTATTTTAATAGAAACGCCGAGAGAATGGATAGATTAACCATCACACAGCCCGACGACTGGCATTTGCATGTCAGAACCGGCGGTATTTTGAAAGCCGTGATCGGACATACCGCCAGGCAATTCGGCCGCGCCATTATCATGCCGAATCTGAAGCCGCCCGTCACGACGGTCGAGCAGGCTCTGATGTATAGGCAAGAGATTTTGGCGGCACTGCCAAAAGGATCAACTTTTCAACCCTTGATGACTCTGTATCTGACCGGCAATACTTCGCTAGGCGAGGTCAAAAAGGTCGCAGATTCCGAGCATGTCCATGCTTTCAAGTTGTATCCGGCCGGCGCCACGACCAATTCCGATGCGGGTGTTGCCGATATGGATGCGGCCTATCCGCTATTCGAGGCGATGCAAAAATACGGCGTTCCACTGTTGATACACGGCGAGGTGACTAATGCCGAGTACGATATTTTCGACCGCGAAAAAATATTTATCGAGACCCAACTCAGCCGGATTATCCAACAGTTTCCGGCGTTGCGCGTCGTCGCCGAGCATCTGACAACGCTGGAAGCGGTACAGTTCGTGGAATCGGCGCCCGGCAATATCGCCGCCACCATCACGCCGCAGCATTTGATGTTCAACCGCAACGCGATCCTGGCCGGCGGCATCCGTCCGCATTACTATTGCTTGCCCATACTCAAGCGCGAACATCATAGGCTGGCCCTATTGCAAGCCGCTACCAGCGGTAATCCCAAGTTCTTCCTGGGTACCGATAGCGCCCCTCATCTTACAGTGTTGAAGGAAAACAGCTGCGGCTGCGCCGGTTGCTACAGCGCTCATGCCGCGATGGAATTGTATGCGGAAATGTTCGAACAGGCCGGCGCGCTCGATAAACTCGAAGGCTTTGCCAGCTTTTATGGCGCCGATTTCTATGGCCTGCCGCGCAACACGGGGACGCTTACTTTGCAAAAGCGGGACTGGATGGTTCCGGAGCAGTTCGGCGATGCCGATGCCAGGATCACGCCTCTAAAGGCCGGCGAAACTTTGCGCTGGCAAGTCGTTTCCGCTTAGTTTCCGGTAGTTCAACGTATCGATCCACTTCATTCCATGTCAAAAGACTTTGTTTATCGCTGGGGCATTTTCCCGCTCTGGCTGTTGCTGACCGCGACCCTTTTTTTTAGAAGCCCGATCCCTATCGACGAAACTCGTTATCTCAGCGTGGCCTGGGAAATGTGGCTGCGCGGCGATTTTCTGGTGCCATATCTGAATGGCAATACATACAGTCATAAGCCGCCGTTGTTGTTCTGGTTGATGCAAGCCGGCTGGGCGATATTCGGTGTCAACGAATGGTGGCCAAGATTGGTAGGGCCACTGTGTGCGTTAGTGAATCTGTTGCTGGTCCGCAAATTGGCCGTTAAGCTCTGGCCCGAACAAACCGCTGTAGCCTTGATGGCACCGTGGATATTGATCGCTACCTTGCTGTGGACCTTGTTTGCCACCTCGACGATGTTCGATATTTTGCAGACCTGTTGCGTATTGCTGGGTATGCTCGGTCTGCTGGAAGCGAGTCAAGGCGCAACGCTCAAAGGGTGGTTTTATGCGGCGGTAGCCCTCGGTTTGGGCGTGCTGGCAAAAGGTCCCGTCATTTTTCTGCATCTGTTGCCGACGGCAGCCTTAGTGTTTGTCTGGGCTAGACAGGACAAAGTCGCCGGGTACCGTTGGTTTGGCTGTCTGTTGTTGGCAATTTTAATGGGTGCCGCCATTGCATTGGCCTGGGCGATACCCGCGGCGATGGCCGGAGGCGACGAATATGCTGACGCGATACTTTGGCATCAAACCGCCGATCGCACCGTCGGTACTCACATTCATGCCCGTTCTGTTTTCTGGTATCTGCCCTTTCTGCCGATGTTTTTGTTTCCTTGGCTAATCTGGCCGCGTTTCTGGAGTAATTTACGCGGCAGCCCGTTTTTTACGGATGATGGTTTGCGGTTTTGTCTGGTTTGGCTGGCGTCGACCTTTATCGTGTTTTCATTATTGCCCAGCAAGCAGATTCATTATCTGATTCCGATGTTGCCGGCCTTTGCACTGTTAGTGGCGCGGATCTTGACTCGTGCAGAAAAGCCGCAACGATTGGTTCTTGAATTATTGTTGCCGGCCGCGTTCGGTATGTTGGGGATGTTTTTATTGTTGCTTCCGCAAGTTCCATCGCTCGCTAAATTAAACTGGGTGCGGAATGTCGAAATGGGCTGGGGGCTTAGTGTGCTGGCTGTCGGGATGGCTTTGGCTGTGTCGGCGGTGTATTTTAAAAAACTGTCGGTTGGCACAGTATCGACCGCGCTGGTAGTCTCAATTTTTGCTGGTTTTGTATTCTTCTTTCAATACAATGGCTTGGCTTATAATCTTGGTCCAGCGGCGGCGCGGGTGAAAGCATTCAACGAACGGGGCACCCCCTGCGCCTTTGTCGGCAATTACCAGGGGCAGTTGAACTTTTTGGGCCGTTTGACTCAGCCTTTGCCGGTCTTGGCCGGCGATCAGGTCGCGGTTTGGGCCGAGCAGCATGCGGATGGTTTCTTGATTACGCTGGAAAGGGAGAAGCCGGAAGAAGCCGCCTATCTGCAGCCGCACCGCGAATATTGGTTGGTGTTTCGAAGCGCCGGGCAGGCTGCGCAACTCAAACCCTTATGACGGCGAGGGCATAAATTCCTCAAGCCGGCTTAAGCGTTTGATATAATTCGCGGCTTTTTAACTTTTACCGATTTATGAAGATTTCTGTAGTGGTACCCGTTCATAACGAAACGGACAATGTCGAAACGCTGATCGCGGAGATCCATCAGGCTTTAAAGGACCAAGAAGCTTATGAAATGATATTTGTCGATGACGGCAGTACCGACGATACCTGTGCGAAATTGCTGCAGGCGATGCAACAGTACCCAGCGTTACGAGTTTTGAAGCACCAGCGCGGCTGCGGACAAAGCCGCGCCGTACATAGTGGTGTGCTTGCGGCCCGATTCCCGTGGATCGCTACGTTGGATGGCGACGGCCAGAATGATCCGGCCGACATTCCTAATTTGATCGCGGCATTTCAACAGCAGAACGACAGCAAACTTTGGATGTTGGCGGGCTTCCGGCATAAGCGCAACGATACCGGTTGGCGGAAATTTTCGTCGAAGTTCGCCAACGGCATCCGCCAGGCGATCCTGCATGACGACACGCCCGATACCGGTTGCGGGCTTAAATTATTCCTCCGCGACAAGTTTTTGGCCCTGCCTTATTTCGACCACATTCATCGCTTTTTGCCGGCCTTGATCCAAATGGCCGGCGGTCATGTGATTTCGGTGAAGGTCAATCACAGGTCCAGAAATTTTGGGCAATCCAAGTACGGGACGCTGGACAGGCTGATGGTGGGTATCGTGGATATCCTGGGTGTAATCTGGCTGAAAAAACGCCATAGTTTGCCGGTGATCGAGGAGATCAATCGTGGTTGAGTATTGGATTCCCGCAGTGCATCCCGATTCCATCTTCAGGAGTCATTAATTATGGAGCATGGCATCGTCTATTTTTTTACCCATCTGCTGGAAAAATGGCAGCATCATTTATCCAGCATGGACTCAAACGACATCATTTGGCTAAGCATTGGTTTGGTGGGTCAGTCTCTGTTTATGATGCGCTTCATCGTGCAGTGGATACACAGTGAACGTCACCAGAAAAGCATCATTCCGATCAGCTTTTGGTACTTCAGCATGTCGGGAGGTGTAATCGTGCTGATGTATGGCATTCATCGTGTCGATCCGGTCATCATTCTCGGACAATTACCCGGCACATTTGTCTATGCCAGAAACCTGATATTGATTCGCCGCGAACAACGCGACAACCTGGCGGAAATTACCGAGGAAGAGCTTGGTTCCTGATTTGTTCGGCCGTTGAAGTCTGTACAGGCTATAAAGTGCAGGTCGTGAAAAAGCTTTTTCTGATGAAGAGCCAGCTTGTCTTAACGTTGAAATATATAATCGGCGCTAAGCTTTAAGACATATATAAGTCTAGTTTCGGCAGGATTAACGGGTAAGTTATAGTTTTTCCCCGGGACGTTTAAACTCTGTCTCGAATAATCAGCGATATAGCGAGGTGTCGAATGAGGATGTTGATTTTGGCGATAATGGTTTTGGTCTGCGATACGGTGAATGCTGAAGTATTTAAATGTATAGGCAATGCCGGCAAAACGGTTTATCAAGAGAAGCCTTGCCAGACTGCGGTGAAATCGCAGCAACTGGATATTAAAGGCGATCCGGCCAAGGAAGCGGAAGCAAAAGCCAAGCTGGAAGCACTGCAAACAGAAAACGATGCCAGAAGAGCCGAGCGACTCAAGGCCGAAAAAGAAGCCGCCGCGCAAAGGAATCAGGCTGAACAGACTGATGCGCTTAAGAGAAGCGCATTTGCGCAGCAGCAACAGGCGACCGCTCAGCAAAGACAGGCCGAGGCATTGGAAAAGCAGAATCAGCAGCTCAATAATCCGGTGTGGGTTCTGCCGCCGGTCGCCCGTCCGCTTGAGCCGCATTCGTATTCGCCCGAGGTTCATGCCGATCATGATTCGGAGCATAGGAGCAGGCACCACAGACAGGAAGACGGAAAGAGTACAGAATCGCCAGTGCCTACGTCTACGCCGCCGCCCAGGTAGCCAGTGTTCGAGGCATGGCTGCGGGGCTGCCTTCTCATTGATTGTGACCGGCATTCGCGTTTTTTAGTTTGATCCGTTTGGGAATATCATGCTCTGGTTAAAGGCTCTACATTTAATTTTTATGGTGACCTGGTTCGCCGGTTTGTTTTATCTGCCACGCTTGTTCGTGTATCACGCGATGAGCGATGATCAGGTCAGTCGGGAGCGCTTCAAGGTGATGGAGCGGAAATTGTATTTTGGCATCATGACGCCCGGCATGGTTCTAACCTTGGGTTTTGGGGTATGGATGCTGTCTGATTATGCCTGGACGCTGTATTCGGGTAGCGGCTGGCTGCATGCCAAGCTCGCGCTGCTGGCTTTATTGGTTGTTTATCACCTGTTTTGCGGCAAATGGCTGCTGGATTTTAAACACGACAGGAACACGCACTCGCACGTCTATTTCCGCTGGGTCAACGAAATCCCGGTATTGTTTTTGTTCGCCATCATTGTGCTGGCGGTGATCAAGCCTTTTTAGGCCAGATGCGCATTCCCGGAATCGGGCGTACAACAAAGCTGTCGGCGCCGGACAGATAGTTTCGGAAACTCTTCGCAAGTTTATTCCGCTCATATTTCGACAAGGCTCTCTTGTGCGTAGCCGAAGGGCTTACCACGAGCGGAATCAAATATACCTTCCGCACTTCAAATTTCGGCACCTAAGTTCCCTCGCCCTGTGGGAGAGGGTAGAGTGAGGGGGGCAACAAACCGAAATTTGAAGTGCGACGACTATAACTTACCGTTCGTCCTTAAAGCCATCGAAGGACTTTAATCAGAGTTTCATGTAGACGAGGTAGACGCTGATCTGCTCCATTTGCTACAATCCCCGGCATTTTCTGGTGCTATTGGCACATCTTGACGCAAGTCTTTCACACTCATCCCGGAGAAAACTCTATGGCAATTAAAGTTGCAATTAACGGTTATGGTCGTATCGGTCGCAATGTCATGCGCGCCTTGTACGAATCAGGTCGCACCAACGAGATCCAAGTCGTTGCGATCAACGATTTGGGCGATTCCAAAACCAATGCACACTTGACCAAATACGATACCGTGCATGGTAAATTTCCATTCGATGTGTCTGTCGACGGCGATTACATTGTGATCAATGGCGACAGAATTCGTGTATTCGCGGAAAGAGATCCCGCTAAATTGCCTTGGGGCGAACTGGGTATCGACGTGGTTCACGAATGTACCGGTTTCTTCACCAGCAAGGCAAAAGCATCCGCGCACATTACGGCCGGTGCCAAGAAAGTCATCATTTCCGCGCCAGGCGGCGCCGATGTCGACGCCACCGTCGTATACGGCGTCAACCACACCAGCCTAAAAGCATCCGACACCGTGATCTCCAACGCTTCATGCACCACCAACTGCTTGGCTCCGTTGGTCAAACCGTTGATGGACAGCATAGGCGTCGATCATGGTTTGATGACCACCATTCACTCGTACACCAACGATCAGGTCTTGACCGACGTTTATCACAGCGACCTGCACCGTGCACGTTCCGCGACTCAGTCCATGATTCCAACCAAAACCGGCGCGGCTGCCGCGGTAGGTTTGGTATTGCCTGAAATGAAGGGCAAGTTGGATGGTTTCGCGATGCGCGTTCCTACCATCAACGTTTCCGTCGTGGATTTGTGCTTCCAAGCTTCGCGCAACACCACCAAGGAAGAAATCGACGGCATTTTGAGAGCGGCGGCGGCCGGCCCATTGAAAGGCATCCTGGCGATCAACGACGAGCCATTGGTCTCTTCCGATTTCAACCACAATCCGCACTCGTCTATCTATGAGTCATCCTTGACCAAAGTCACCGGCGGCAACTTCGTGAAAGTCCTGTCTTGGTACGATAACGAATGGGGCTTCTCGAACCGTATGCTCGATACCACCGTTGCTTTGTTCAACGCTAAATAAGGATTTACATGCAGTTACGAAGAACAAAAATCCTGGCTACGCTGGGACCTTCCACGGACAAACCCGGTGTACTCGAGGATTTGTTCGAGGCGGGAATCGATGTCGTTCGCTTGAATTTCTCTCACGGCTCGGCGCAAGATCATATCGATCGCGCCAACCGGGTGAGGGCGCTCAGCAAGAAAACCGGCCGCCGGGTCGGTATTCTTGCCGATTTGCAGGGTCCGAAAATCCGCATCGAGCGCTTTAAGGACAATAAAGTCTGGCTGGAAGAGGGCCAGGACTTTGCGTTGGATATTAATCTCGGCAAACTGGAAGGCGACAACACGCAAGTCGGCATCAGCTATAAGCCTCTGGCCTGTGAAGTCAAGCCCGGTACACGCCTGTTGCTGGACGACGGCAGGGTAGTGTTGGATGTGGTCAATGTCGAGAACAATACTCGCGTCAATACCAAGGTTGTGGTTGGCGGTGATTTGTCCAACAACAAGGGTATCAACCTGTTGGGCGGTGGCCTGTCCGCGGCGGCATTGACCGACAAGGACAAGGAAGACATCAAGACGATCGCCATTATCCAGGCCGATTATGTGGCGATTTCCTTTCCTCGCACTGCGGCCGACATGAATGAGGCGCGCAGCCTGCTGGAAGCGGAAGGTTGCTATGCGGGATTGGTCGCCAAGGTCGAGCGTGCGGAAGCGATGGAAGTGATCGACGAGATCATCCTGGCATCCGACGCCATCATGGTGGCGCGCGGCGACTTGGGTGTGGAAATCGGCGACGCCAATTTGCCGGCGGCTCAAAAACACCTGATCAAACGTTCCAGAGAATTGAATCGCGCGGTCATTACGGCTACGCAGATGATGGAATCGATGATAGAAAACTCCATCCCAACCCGTGCGGAAGTATTCGACGTTGCCAACGCCATCGTCGACGGCACGGATGCGATCATGTTGTCTGCGGAAACCGCATCGGGCAAACACCCGGTCAGGACCGTCGAAGCCATGGTGCGTATCTGCTTGGAAACCGAGAAGCAGCCGAGCGTGGTGACCTCCGAACATCGGATGAGCGATAGCTTTAACCGTGTCGACGAGGCGATTGCGATGTCCGCCATGTATCTGGCGAATCATACTCATATCACGGGTATCGCCTCGCTGACCGAGTCGGGTTCCACACCACTGTGGATGTCCCGGATCAGCTCGGCCATTCCCATTTTCGCGTTCAGCAGTCACGAAAAAACCTTGGGCAGGGTTACCTTGTACCGAGGCGTATTCCCGATTCCGTTCACGCATGAAAAAATGGCGAATGCCGATGTCAATCGCTACATCATCGAAAAGCTGAGATCGCGCGGCCTGGTTCATGAACACGATGCGTTCATCATCACCAAGGGCGATGCGACCGGCCATCAAGGCGGCACCAACTCGTTGAAGGTCGTTACCGTCGGCGACGAGCCGATTCGATAGCTTCAAAAAGCGTTGCATCCGGAGGGGTCGCGCCGGATGCAACGCCATTCTGTCAACATCAAAACAACTGCGCCGAACTGTAGAGAGGCGCGTCAGTATGGTTGTTATCGCGTTGCTATCAGTGAACCGCCACTATTGCCATGAACGTCCACCCAAAGGTGGGGCAGGCCCATCGCTTCCAGCCAGGCAGGGCCTTCCTCTTCTTTCAGCATGGCTATCGTCGAGGCGCTACCGGCGACCACGCATAGATCGCCTACCACGCTGACCGAGGCCAGATGCCTTACCGGCCAGCCGGTCTTGGGATTGAGCACGTGGCCATAACGGACGCCTTCCACGACGATGCAGCGTTCATAGTCGCCGCTACTGGCCACCGCCCCCTGGTTTAATAACAAAGTCTCCAGTACCGATCCGGGTTGCCGTGGATGAGCAATGCCGACCCGCCAAGGATTGCCATCCGGTCGCGGGCCGATCAACTTGATGTCGCCGCCCAAGTTGATGATGCCGTGCCGCGCGCCGGCGTTCAGGCACAATGCCGCCGCCCGGTCGACGGCATATTCCTTGACGATGCCACCGAAATCCAGCTCCATGCCTGCGATGGGAAAGGCGAGTAGCGGCGCTTCCCAATATAATTTGTGCCAGCCCACCTTTTCCAGTAAACCTTCTATTTGGGTTTGATCCGGCAGTTGCCCCTCGGCAAATTGCCAGGCTTGGCGCAAGATGCCGGAGCTGATGTCAAACAGGCCGGCGCTCTGCTCATGGCAGGTGGCGGCATAATTGAGCAGGCCGGCGGTTTCGGCATCGACCGAGATTTCTCCCCCACTGGCGGCAACTTTGTTGATTTTGGAGAGCAGGCTGTCGCTACGATAACGGGAATAGCGGGCTTCCAGCCTGCGTACGTCGGCAATCGCGATTTCCGCGATGCGCTTGGCCGATGTATGGGACTTGGCGAAAAGCTGGATTTCGCACGGTGTGCCCATGGCCTTAAAGTTGAAGCGAAAATATTTCAGGTTGATGGGGTTCAAAATGATCTCGGAAGTGAGTAATTTGCCTTGAAGCCGTACCGACGGGAGATGATGGCAAGCGTGTAAAAGGTTCTCTGAATACAAAAGCTTGAAAAGTGTTCTGAAATTTCCAAGTCAATGTTCGCCAAGCGAGCAGGTGGACTTGCCCTGGTCCCTTGCTAAGGTTCAAAAGTCCTTCTGGATGCAACGGTCATCGCATTTCAAATTTCGGTTTGCTGAGCCTCCCTCAGCTCACTCTCTCGGCAATAGGCCCAGCATCGCCCTACTATCTATACCCAACAGTGCGAATGAATTCGCCGCAGTTCTTAACTTAACGACATCGCCCTTAGCGCGAAGAGGCCAAAAGTTGAAGTGCGAAAGGTATAAATAGTATTCAGTCTTTGGTCGTATTCTACAAGAGCAAGGTAGATAGAAAGAATGGCGCTGGGATATGACCTGTTTTTCATGTGTTAAACAGCATAGTTTAATTAATAAAGGTTCATGGCTTCATTTTTTAGGTAGTTGTGGCGTTCGAAATTTTCAGATTATCACTTTGATAACAGCGGACTGGTTTCTTCTCGAGATGACGCTCCGACTATTTTGGCTGTGTTCTCAGTGGGTTTTGTAGGGCAGCAATAACTCGGTTGTTTGCGGATCAAATCCGGATGGAATCGGTCTGGTGAATGAGCTCAAATGATTGAAAGTAATATAATTTAAACCCATTTTTCATGCAAAAAATAAAGCCTATCTTCAATGGATGCTTAATGGCTGGTTCGTCAATCTAGCGTTTATATCGGCGTATTCAATCCTTCGTTACCGAGGTCTTTTTACATCACTCAATGAGTTTTTTATCAAACGGCAGACGATTTCTGTTAATTGGCACGGCTTGTGCTGTTAATGCAATTGCCGAGGCGGGTGATCAAAACTTGAATTGTAAAATTGATTCAAGTGCGGATTTTTCTTCCTGGCTTTATCGTCGCCACACCCGTCGGAAGGCGGGGTCGGAAAGCTTCGGGTCTTTTAGGAGACGGCCGGGCTGCCACCTCTGAGCGGAGGCGTGTCGGATACCTCGCATCCGGTGACACGGTAATTGCTCTGATTTTGGCTTGTTCTGACTGGAGATCGGTTTCCATTCGATTCGAGC
Organism: Methylococcaceae bacterium; assembly: GCA_028748685.1. Classification (GTDB taxonomy): domain Bacteria; phylum Pseudomonadota; class Gammaproteobacteria; order Methylococcales; family Methylomonadaceae; genus Methylomonas. Next base: position 4,326 of record JAJRDU010000307.1, on the reverse strand, counting down.
CAAAACCGTCTAAAACTTTCAGATACGCTTGCGTTGCGTATTCATTTCAGGAGCATGAAAGAATGAGTAATAAAATCAAAATCGCGGTTAGGGCTGTTCTCGCCGGTACGGCTTTATCAGTGGCCAGCAGCGGGGCTTATGCTATAAATGCGGTTACGCCGAATATACACAAATGGGATGGCCAGGACAATGTCGTGGGTGCCAACGAAACTATCACCGCAAGCAATCTGACGTTTGGGCCAGTACACGGCGCGATAACCAACACCTGGACCGACAACCCGACGATGCCCAATTCGGCCTGGGGACATGCCGTAGAATGGAACACTTTTCAGGTAACCGCCGCCAATCAGGTCGTCACCATTAAGGACCAAGTGACGGCGGGTCTGTCGAGCCGGGCCTTTACCGTTTGGGCTTCCAATGATGAGTTCGACGGCGGTATCTTGCAATCTTCTGAAATTGCACTTAATACAGCACCATACACTTGGACCGCCCCACATAGCTTTAATGCGGTCGGTCAGATCGGCAGCCCCGGCACGCTGTGGATGGCCGATCCGTCGGTGGCCATCATCGATCCGACGTTCAGTCCGGGGGCCGTTCAAGGCAGCAATATGCTGAGAACCTTGGCTTACGTCAATGCCGGTAAAGGGCATGCCGGTGATCTCACCAACTGGAATGAGACCATCAACGCCGGGGTTAACCGGGTGGACGCCAGCAACGACTATTTTAGCAGCGTCACCGGCGATTACAGCGCCAGCATGGCCGAACTGGTGTTCACCAATTTGGCGCCGGGGTGGTACGCCGTTGCTTCGGGTGCGGCCGATTCTTCGATAAACTCGAGCAAAATCAAGCATGCGCTTTCGGTCACCACTACCAGTGCCGTGCCCTTGCCGGGCGCGGTCTATCTGTTCGGTACCGCCTTGGCGGGTCTGGTGGCCTCGGCGCGCAGAAAGCAGATATTGGCCTAAGGCTCTGAGAGGGGAGCGCAACAGGTGCCCCCTTTCCCAAGGGTCAATTCCGTTAAGGAAACTCTGAGCAAGTTGATTCCGTTCATGGTTCGACAAGCTCACCACGAACGTAATCAACCACTTACCGTTCGTCCTGAGCCTGTCGAAGGACTTAATCAGGGTTTCCTTAAGTTAAGAATAGCCCGTCGTTCCGGCAGGGATTGCCGGAACCCAGAAGCCATGGATGGCGAAAGTTCTTGTGACATGGATCCCTGCAATCCACTTGTGCCCTTGAGGGTATGCCGGGGTGACGGCTTGACTTAATGCATTGTCCTATGAGAGCCGATCTGCTGAATTCGATGAGTTTTAGGTCTATCGCTATCGATGTGCTGATAGCTGCTGAATTTTTTATACTCGATCGCCATAATAAAAATAGATCACCCCGGAGTATCCCTATATGTTTGCCAGGCTTGTCCCATCCTCTCTGATCGCCCTAGGTTTATTGGCGAGCACCATTGCTCCCATGTCGGTGTTGGCTGGCGGCTTTGGCCCCTTGCCTATCAGTCTGAAGAATGTGCCCATCCCCGAGGTGCCGGGCTTGCTGGACGGGCCGGACCCCATCGTGATCGACAAGGAAAAAGCCATCGCCCTTGGCAAGGCCTTGTTTTGGGATACCAATGTCGGTAGCGACGGAATGGCTTGCGCCAGCTGCCATTTCCATGCCGGCGCCGATTCCAGGACCAAAAACCAGCTGGCACCGGGTGGAAAATCGACCCCGGTTGCGGAACAACATTTCGATCTTACCGCCAGTGGCGACCTAGGCGGCGCTAATTACGCCTTGAAGAAGGCGGATTTCCCATTTTTTCAATTGACCGATCCTTATTACAATGATTTCAATGCTGCATCGGCGATTTTTCAGACCGACGACGTGCTGTCATCGGCGGGCACTTTCAGTGGGAAATTTTCTTCGGTGTCGCAATCCGGTAGCGGAAACGATCAGTGCGCGCGAGCTGCGGATCCCGTGTATCATGTCGGCGCCATCGGAACCCGAAAGGTGCAGTCGCGCAATGCGCCGACGGTGATCAATGCGGTTTTCAATTTCCGCAATTTTTGGGATGGCCGGGCCAATAATACTTTTAATGGTAGTACTATCTGGGGCGATCGCGACCCTCAAGCTGGCGTTTGGGTGAAAGTTAACGCCCGCGTGGCCGAGAAGCAGAAACTGCATCTGCAGAACGCCGCTCTGGCATCGCAGGCCGTCGGACCGGGTTTAAATGAGCTGGAAATGAGCTGTCAACAACGCGGCTGGCCGGATGTCGGCAGAAAGCTGTTGCTGCGCCCACCCTTGCAGAACCAAAAAGTTCATCATGACGATAGTGTTTTCTCGCCGTTAAGCTTGACAACCAGTACTCCCGGCAATTTAAGGAACGGCCTTAACACCACCTATAAAAATCTGATCGTCCAGGCCTTCAATCCCAAATACTGGTCGTACACACGGATAGGTCAATTCGGCGGCCCGGTTGGGCAAACGCCTTACAATCAGATGGAAGCCAATTTCGCGATGTTTTTCGGCTTGGCCGTGCAAATGTACGAAGCCACCCTGGTATCAGACGACTCTCCTTTTGACCGGAGCGCCAGGGATGCCCAAGGTTTGCCGGTGGACTTGACGGCCTCAGAATTGAATGGCTTGGATTTGTTTAGAAATGCTCACTGCGTCATGTGTCATATCGGCCCGGCTTTTACTTCGGCTGCGGTGGCGACGAACGCCCAATTGGTGAAAACCCATCCCGAAGCCTTTGGGAATCAGTCATTCGTGATCAGAACCTCAGGGAACGTCGTGAGCCGGTTTGGGAGCAATTCCGGTACTACCCTGAGCGATGTCGGATTCACATCGACGGGCGTTACGCCGCTGGATGCGGACATCGGTTTGGGGGGGATCGATGATTTCGGTCACCCCCTGGCCTTCAGCGTGCAATATTTGCAATATTTGGCCGGTAATAATATGGGGGTTTTTGATGCGCCAGTCAGCGCTATCAGGCCTTGCGATTTCCAGCTACCCTTCGCGATTAACATCCCCAACCCCTCAACAACCGTGTTTACTCAAGCGGACGGAGTCGTTTCGCAAGCGCAGAGTACTGCCGGTTGCGCGGTTCCGGCATACGGTTATCAACCGACCCCGGGCGCAGTCGCGGCGGAGCTTGCCAAACCGGCTAGCAGCAAAGTCCGCGCAGTTATGGATGGCGCCTTCAAGATACCCAGTTTGCGGAATATCGAACTGACCGGCCCGTACATGCACAATGGCAGCATGGCGAGCTTGGAGCAGGTTGTGGAATTCTATGCCCGAGGCGGAAATTTTAAGACTCCCGGCAAAAATTTTGCCTTTATGTTTCCTCTGAGCTTGGCGGATTATCCGGAAACTCGCGCCGACTTGATCGCTTTTTTGAAAACATTGACCGATGAGAGGGTACGCCATGAACAAGCGCCCTTCGATCATCCCGAGATCAAAATACCTAATGGACATAACGGCGATAACCTATTGGTAGTCGGCGGAAACCCATTGTCAGGCCAACTTGCCCGGGACGAATTCCTGACGATAGAAGCGGTCGGCGCTAACGGCAAGGCGAGCCCGGTATTGCCTTTTGAAAATTATCTGGAGTAATGCATTGTAATTGGACGCCACGAAGTTGCCGGTCCAAACCCGGCTGGGTTTGTGGTCGGCAACAGAACCTTGTTTTTGTGTTTTAGGAGGATAAGATCGATAGCCGAGTTTCGCCCAAGGTCCCAGGGCGTAATGATCCGTGCTCGTGCGGAAGCGGGAAAAAGTTCAAGAAATGTTGCATGGCAAAGCCGGAAAATACCGCGACTGCAGCCGTCGATACATTCGATCGGCAGTTCGCGACGGCGCAGAATTATGTCTCGCACCGAATGTTCGCCGAAGCGGAGAAGGTGTTTAGAGAGTTGTCGAGTCTTCGGAAAAACTCGGAAATCGTGCTGGCTAACCTGGGGCAATGCCTGTGTCAGCTCAACCGCCACAGCGAAGGGATTCCGTTTCTGCATCAAGCCGGAAAGCTGCTGCTGCGTAAGGCCAAGCAGACCGGCCAAGCGCAAGATTTATACGACCTCACTTATCAGTTGATACACTGGCATGCGCTCGCCGAGGCCTTGGATTTGGCCAAGGCAGCGCTTGTCCTGGCGCCGTCTTCGGGCCAGGCGCACCATCTGGCGGCGCTGGCCTTGCAGGGGCTTAATCGTTTGCCTGAGGCCCTGAGGCACGCGTCCAGAGCTGCCGAGTCGATGCCTGACGAATCCAATGCCCAGATACTGTTGGCCGTGCTGGAAGCCAAGTCCGGCAACTTGAACGATTCCAGCCGGCGTCTTCTGT
>JAJRDU010000306.1 GCA_028748685.1 Methylococcaceae bacterium | reverse complement strand
TTACATAGTATTTCAAGAATAAAGACATATTTTGAGGTTTCTCGGTAGGGTAATCCGAGTATGACTGTGTCTGGATTATAAATGCGCCAATTCCAATAATGAAAACCAACACACTGCCAATTAGAATCCCAAGCCATAGAGATTTATGAAACCGATTCGCAAGATATAGGCTAATTGCCGCCGTGATGAAAAGGACGATTAGCAGCACTGGCCCGACAATAAAAACAAGAAAGCCGTTATTGGCACCAGAATTAACGCCGATGTCGTAGTACTTCATGTATATGCTCATGAGGCTTAGCGATAACCAAGCCACGGGGATTGGAAACAGGAAATATAAGACTTTGCACATCGACAAAAGCAATGCTTTTAGTTTGGTTGTTTCATTCATCTTGAAGTTTTAGTCGGTGGGCTATTTATAGTCGTTATTGGTAATGACCACATTCGTCGCATCTTCCGCTTTTACTCCTCTAGCAATCTCTCGATTCCGAGCAGATATATAGTTCGATGTTTGAGATATGATGGCTTTCCGAAGAGCTTCCTCAGTAAGATTGATGCCGGCGCTTTTCCATAGGTCGATACCAATTTTTACGCTGATAACATCGCCCTCGTCATTGTCGCCCGCACCCGGCAACCCCGACGCCGCGCCGTCTTGAAGCGTTTTTTCATCAAAGCCGCACTTCGCGCCAACATATCCATAATGTATATTCGACCAAACGTCGTAATAATATTCATGAAATATGTCGCCACGGATGGGAAAGTGAAACGCTCGGCCCAGAGTTCCAAATGGACGCGGCGGAGTTCCCATCGATTCATACATTTTATTTAAAATCGGCTTGTGATCCCAAGGGCCATTCTGCCTAACCTGCAAAAACCAACGGGCTTCCGCTTCGGCCATCGCGATACCGGATTGTTGCATCGTCGCATTGAAAATAGCCTGATCGCCATATATTCGGAATAGCTCGTACCACTGAGCCTTCTTCATGTCTTCATGGGCCTGGTCACTGTCGTTTTTTAATTGTTTGCTCCGAAGGATAGCGTCGGTGATTGCCTTGGCTTCGGGGCCAATTGCATTATTAAACATTTACGAAATCAAATATTTAACCGTCAGATCATAGCGCCGATAGTCAGGCACTATAAGTCGTTGACCAATCTGCAGTATCGCCTTGGGCTTCAGTCCATTCAGTTTTGCTAAATCATCGGCTAAAGGGCCATATCCTAATTGGTGAATGGAGATCGTCCAGAGAGAATCTCCACGTCGGACATCGTAATGCGCAATAGTATCTGGGATTTTTGGAGGTGCCATTTCTCGTAACCTTATGTATTAAATATTTTTAACAATGACCACTACGATGCCGGGTAGTTTATGGAACATGGAACCTCTCTAACGTTATGATTGATGAACAGCCTATATTAGTCGGCAAGTTCCATTCTACTAGTCGAGTCCGATGTTTTCCTAACATCCTTTGTCCGCTTAAGGAAACGCCGATTAGTCCTTCGACAGGCTCAGTACCCACAGGGCATAAAGACGAACAATAATTGACTGATTCCGTTCGTGGTGATTTTGTCGAACCATGAGCGGAATCTACTCATTCAGAGTTTTCTTAAGGACTTGGCTCGTTTGTCCGAAATCCTCCACGATTGCCCCCGGCTAATTGTGCAGTTACAAACATTGACATGTACCATTTGCAACAACACCGGGATTAGCTAAAATATTTTATATATATATCAATAAGTTAAAATATTTATATAACTGGCATGGCCTGTGCTTTCTCACTGTATAACCAATCAAGTGAGGTGAAGAATATGGAACTGCCAGTATTAAACGAAACTCCCGCGGCAAGCGCCGGCGGTTGCTCATCCCATTCTTGCGGCACCAGCGATGACCAGCTGGGGCATTTGTCCGACGAAATCCGCGCCAAGGTGGAAAACCACCCATGCTATTCAGAAGACGCCCACCATTATTTTGCGCGGATGCACGTCGCCGTCGCGCCGGCCTGTAATATTCAATGCCATTACTGTAACCGTAAATACGATTGCGCCAACGAATCGCGTCCCGGCGTGGTGTCCGAGTTGCTGACACCGGATCAGGCCGTCAAGAAAACCATGGCGGTGGCCGCCAACATCCCGCAAATGACGGTGCTGGGCATCGCCGGCCCCGGCGACCCATTGGCCAACCCGGAACGGACTTTCGAAACCTTCCGCCGCCTCAGCGCTGAAGCGCCGGACATCAAACTGTGCGTCTCGACCAACGGCTTGGCACTGCCGGATTCAGTCGAGGAATTGTCCAAACACAACATCGACCATGTCACGATCACCATCAACTGTGTCGATCCTGAAGTCGGCGCCAAGATCTATCCTTGGATTTTCTGGGAGAACAAACGCATCAAGGGCAAGAAAGCCGCGAAAATCTTGATCGAACAGCAACAAAAAGGCCTGGAAATGCTGGTCGCCAAGGGCATCCTGGTCAAGGTCAACTCGGTGATGATTCCCGGCGTCAACGACAAGCATCTGGCCGAGGTCAGCAAAATCGTCAAGGCCAAGGGCGCGTTCCTGCACAACGTCATGCCTTTGATCGCCGAAGCCGAACACGGCACTTTCTACGGCGTGATGGGCCAACGCGGCCCGACCCAGGACGAACTGATGGATCTGCAGGATTCTTGCTCCGGCGACATGAACATGATGCGGCATTGCCGGCAATGCCGTGCCGACGCTGTCGGCCTGCTGGGCGAGGACAGAGGCGACGAGTTCACGATGGACAAGATCGAGAACATGGAAATCGACTATCAGGCGGCGATGGAAAAACGCAAGGTCATCCACGAAGCGATTGCCGAGGAAATGCACAGCAAACGTGCCGCCGCGGCTGAATCCGCCGCAAAACACGCCGCCGAGGAAAAACTGACGACCCGCCCGGTATTGATGGCGATTGCTACCAGCGGCCAAGGCGTGATCAACCAGCATTTCGGCCATGCCAAGGAGTTCCTGATTTACGAAGCTTCTCCGGATGGCGTGCGCTTCATGAGCCACCGCAAGACCGATCTATATTGCAGCGGCGACGACACCTGCGGCGAAGGAGAAAGCGTATTGCAACGCACCATCCGCGCGCTGGAAGGCTGCGAAGTGGTGCTGTGTTCGAAAATCGGTTACGAGCCTTGGGACATGCTGGAACAAGCGGGCATCGCCCCCAACGGCGAACACGCGATGGAGCCTATCGAGGAAGCAGTGATGGCTGTCTACAAGGAAATGGCGGCCGCCGGCAAGCTGGATGAAGTTAAATCCGAGGAGCGCGCAACCGCTTAAAAAATGTAGGCGTAGGGTGCGCATTGCGCACCCTAACTGCAACCGGTGCGCAATGCGCACCCTACCTGATATATACGGATAAAGCTTATGGCCTTACAAATCATCGAATCCTGCGTCAACTGTTACGCCTGCGAGCCTCTGTGCCCCAGCAAGGCGATTTATATGTCCGAGTCCACCGGGCATTTTAGGATCAATCCTAAAAAATGCACTGAATGCGAAGGCGATTATAAGGATACGCAATGCGCCAGCATCTGCCCGATCGAAGGCGCGATCCTGGATGCGCTCGGCATCCCCATCAACCCGCCAGGCTCCTTGACCGGCATTCCGCCGGAAAAAATGGCCGAAGCGATGGCGGAACTCCAGGCGCATTGATCGCCATGGCTACCGTCCACTTTTATGAAAAGCCCGGTTGCATCAATAACACCAAGCAAAAGCAGTTGCTGAGCAAGGCTGGGCATTTACTGGTTGTCCATGACTTGCTGCGTCATCCCTGGGCGGAAGACACGGCAAAGTTGCGCTCGTTTTTCGGCGACCTGCCGGTCGCGGACTGGTTTAACCGCAGTGCGCCGGCCGTCAAGAACGGCGAGATAGCCCCGGAAACACTTGACGAACAACAGGCTATAGCCCTGATGGTCGCCAATCCGATATTGATTCGCCGGCCATTGCTGGAAGTGGAAGGGCGGCGGCAAGCCGGTTTCGATGCCGAACAAATCGGCGCCTGGCTGGGCCTCGCAGATCAGGCCGTGGCACCGGACTTGGAAACCTGCCCCAAACAACATGCCAAACAGGCTTGTAGCCCATGACTAGCGTCAAGCTGGCGGATGACAATGGCAATCCCCTGGCTGTGGCGCTCTCCGATCGCGTTCACTGGATAGGCGCGCTCGACCCCAATTTAAGAACTTTCGACATCATCCTCAAAACCGCTAACGGCACCAGTTATAACGCCTACATCGTTCGTGGCAGCGAAGGCGTGGCGGTCATAGACACCGTCAAGGAAGGCTTTGCCGCCGACTTTTTTGCCCGCCTGGAAAGCGTCGCCGACTATACGGAAATCAAGGTCATCGTCCTCAACCATCTGGAACCGGATCACACCGGCGCTCTGCCGGAATTGATGCGCCGCGCGCCGCGGGCACGGTTGTTCATTTCCCAGAAAGCCCAGTCCATGTTGAAGGGCTTGCTGAAACAGGAGAACTTAAGTTTTACCCCGGTGATCACCGGCGACTCGGTGTCGCTGGGCGACCGCCGCTTGGAGTTTCTGCACACGCCCTATCTGCACTGGCCCGACACTCAATGCACCTACGCGCCGGAAGAAGCCATGCTGTTTTCCGGAGACGTATTCGGTTGTCACTTTTGCGACAACCGCCTCTACAACGATCAAGTCGGCGACTTTCGTTTTTCCTTCGAATACTACTATGCCCACATCATGCGGCCGTTCAAGGAATACGTGGTACGGGCGCTTGAACTGATAGAACCGTTGCCCTTGACCCTGATCGCGCCCACTCACGGCCCAATTCTGCGCGACCGCCCGCAGCGTTACATTCAGCGCTATCGGCAACTATCCAGCCCGGCCTTGCATAGCGAAATCAGCCCCCACCAGAAATCCCTGCTGATCTTTTACATCAGCTCCTACGGCAACACCCGGCGCATGGCCGAGGCCATTTATCAGGGCGCGATGCAGGTCGAAGATGTCCGCGTCTCGCTCTATGACCTGGAAGGCGGCGAGGTGGCGCCGTTCGTGGATTTAATCGAGGAAGCCGACGGTTTGATCTTAGGGACTCCGACCATCAACGGCGATGCGGTGAAGCCGATCTGGGATCTGTTGTCGTCGCTGACCGTGGTCAATCTGAAAAGCAAACTTGGCGGCGTATTCGGTTCCTACGGCTGGACCGGGGAAGGCGTGCGCCTGGTGGAAGATCGCTTGCGTGGCTTGAAGTTGCGAGTGCCGATTCCCGGCCTGCGGGTCAAGTTGATCCCCACCGACGAGGAAATTTTGGAATGCAAGGCATTCGGATTGGAGTTGGCCCAGGAGCTGATGGGTTTGCGGGAGAATCGGGTGGTTAATTTTACGGATTTGGCTTGAACCTGAAAAGAGCAGTTGGCGTGTGTTGCTGGCCGTTCGTGCTGAGTCAATCGAAGCATGAGCGGCCAGCAACACCATCACCCATAGGGTGTTGAAAAATCCCGTACATCCTTCGACAAGCTCAGGACGAACGGGATTTTTCGAGGCTCGACCGCTCTTTTTAGTTTGAAGGTTTGTAGGGTAGCGCGCCATGTATTGAGCCCGTACCAGTTGGTACAGGCTACGCCGACCCAGGGATGAGTCGGTGAACTCATTGGCCTCACGGCCAATGAAAATCGGGAATCGACAAGATTCCAAACCGGGAGTCCTCGGATTAGAGGCTGCCGAGATTACATTTCAATACCATAAGGAGTTTTTACAATGGCCAAAGCGACCATTACATTTGAAGATATCAACGTCACCGTTACGGTGCCGGCCGGAACTCGAATCATCGAGATTTCCGAGAAGGTCGGTTCCGGAATCACCTACGGTTGCCGCGAAGGTGACTGCGGGACCTGCATCATGAAGGTCACCGAGGGTTGGAACCACCTCAGCGAACCCTCGGTGCTGGAGGACAAGATACTTCGGGAAAACATGGCAGGCAAACACAACCGTCTGGCCTGCCAGGCGCAAGTGCTCGGCGGAGTCATTTCCGTCAAGCCGGCTTAACAACTAAGGAGACAAGACATGGCTTTAGTTACATTTACCAGTCCCGAATACAAGGACAAAACCGTTTACGCGGTGGCCGGTAGTCATACCCAGACCTTGCTGAAGCTGGCGCTGGAAAACAAGATTCCCATTCAATTCGAATGCGAAGACGGAGAATGCGGTACCTGTCTGATCAAGGTGACCAGCATCGACAAGAAAAATCAGCGCATGGGAGGTCCGCTGACCGAAAAGGAAAAAACCATACTCAAACAGCACGGCAAAGTGACCGCCGCCGAACTGGAAAAGATGATCGTCGACGATCTGCCATGCGATTGGCGGCTGGCTTGCCAGATGATAGTCCGAGACGAAGACATCCGGGTTGAGTATTAATCCGCGTTAGCGTTAAAAAAGCCGGGAGTATAGCCCATGTGTTGCAGACCAACGATGCAGTGCGTCGACACGGCGGAAACCGTGTCTTTGGAAAAATCGCGTCAACAGCACTATGACGAACTCATGGCTCACGCCGGTCAGTCGCCCAACAGCGTCTGGCTGGCACAAATCGTCGCCAGTTGGCTGGTCGGCGAGGGCGCATTGCCCGA
>JAJRDU010000305.1 GCA_028748685.1 Methylococcaceae bacterium | reverse complement strand
TGTTGCAACAGCCAGCCGCTGGCGCTGAGCGCATATTGGCGGCCAAAATTGACGATGCGGCTGGAATCTTCGCCGAATCTTTGCCAGGCTTGACCGGCGCTATTGCCTATCAGTGGCAGCTTTTGCAGCCAAGCCGGCGCGGCAGGCCAGACATGGGCGCTTTGATTCAGCCAATGCAACATGCGATTGATGTCGTCGGTAAAGGTGAAGGCCGCGGCGGCGAACGGAGTCAACAGCAGGATACCGATAGGCAATACCATGCAGGTCGCGGCCCAGCCGGGCTTAAGTTGCCAATCGCGTAATCGGACATACAGCGGCCAGGTGACAAAGCAGAGTATCGCCGCCCAGAGCAGATCGAACAGGAAAGGCCGCAATACCTGATAACAAGCGAACAGAAGCAGAAATAGCGCTGCTAGACTGGCTATTTTTTCGAAACGGGTAGTTGTGAACATGATGGGCTTGGTATTCGCTAAACTGTTAATGAATTATGTCTAAGGACAGTTTAAGCCATTCCGGATGACGCCGATATGACGATGGCCGATTTAATCGGCGCTTGCCTGCGGCATGGCGGTTTTCTTAGAATGCGGTAAAGCGATGTATCCGATTGCGGCTTAGAATGCCGGTATTGGGCAGTAGAAAGTTGAGAGCGGTTTTTGACTCTCCACTCCTCACTTCCTTTGGGACTTAGGGTGAATATGAAAAAACCGAATTTTAAGACGTAAATCCACTATTGGGAGCCCAATGCCGTGACCGAAGCCAGACAATTTATACCTTTGAACATTGCGGTCTTGACCGTTTCCGATACCCGTACCGAAGCCGATGACGTTTCCGGGCAAACGCTGGTGACCGGACTGACGGATGCCGGACATAGGCTGATCGACAAGAAAATTGTCGCCGACGATATTTATCAGATTCGCGCCATCGTCAGCCAGTGGATAGCCGATGGCAAGGTTAACGCCATCATCACCACCGGCGGCACCGGTGTGACGGGGAGGGATGGGACTCCGGAGGCGGTAACGCCCTTATTGGACAAGGTTCTGGATGGCTTCGGAGAGGTGTTTCGGATGATCTCCTATCATGATATAAAAAGTTCGACCATGCAGTCGCGGGCGGTGGCCGGCGTTGCCAATGCGACTTACGTGTTCTGCGTGCCCGGTTCTTCGGGTGCCTGCCGTACCGCCTGGGAAAGCTTGATCAAGGATCAGTTGGATTTTCGTACCCGTCCCTGCAACCTGGTGCAGCTGATGCCGCGCTTGCTGGAGAAATGATGCGTTCTCCATTTCTGTTTTGGGCCGCGGTTTTCGGATTCATCGGCGTGGCGATGGGGGCGTTTGGCGCTCACGGCTTGAAGGATATACTTTCCGATCATTTGCTGGACGTGTATAAAACCGCGGTAAGCTATCAAATGTGGCATGCCTTGGCGCTCGGTTTGGTGGCGGTTTTGCCGCCGCACAGACTGCTGCGCTGGGCCGGCTGGCTGTTGGTGGCGGGCATTGCTTTGTTTTCCGGCAGCCTTTACTTGCTGGCGATATTCGATATCGCTTGGCTGGGCATGGTGACGCCGTTTGGCGGTGTCGCTTTTTTATCGGCATGGGGCCTGTTGGCCTTCACCGCTTTGCAAAAAAATCAGGAGTAAGTCATGGACAAGCCGCCTATTAGACCTTCAACCTCTGCCCCGTCGGCCGCCAGCCATCCGCCCAGCCGCAGCATGCGGGACTTGGGAGACAGCCATGAAGAAAAGTTGCCGGCCCTGGAAGAAGAAGACAAGCTGACCAAGCTGCTGCACGGCGTTATTCATATTGCGGTCAAGATTCTGGCTGTGTTGATGGTGCTGGTGATTTTGTGGGGCGTGGCCGACGTCGCTTATGTGATGTACCAGCGCCTGACGATCCCCGAGCACTTCATGCTGTTGACGGTAACCGACATTTTGGCTATTTTCGGTTCCTTCATGGCGGTGCTGATCGCCATCGAAATTTTCATCAACATCACGCTATACATCAAGCGCGATGTGCTACCGATCAAGATGGTGATCGCCACCGCCTTGATGGCGATCTCCCGAAAAGTCATCATGCTGGATTTCAAGGATCTGGAACCGCTGTATATTTTCGGGATTGCCGCAGTGATCGTGGCCCTAGGCGTAACCTACTGGCTGATTTCCTATAAACCCCAAGTTGTTAAACAAGAAGAGCGATAAGCAATGCGCGACGCCACCCCGCAAACCGTTTACCTGAAAGACTACACCCCGCCCGAATACCTGATCGATAACGTCGAGCTGGATTTCGAGCTAGACGAACAAAACACAGTGGTTCGTTCGCGCTTGAATCTGCGCCGCAATCCCGAAATAAAGGCCGACGGCGTGTCGTTGACCTTGATGGGTGAGGAGCTGGAGTTGATCAGTGTTGCCGTGGATGGTGTCAGGCTGGATGACAAGGCTTTTTCGCTAAGCCTGGAAGCCATGACCATTAACCAGGTGCCGCAGGATAGGCCGTTCGTGGTGACTATCGAAAACCGCATCAATCCCAAGGCCAATACCGCGCTGGAAGGCCTGTATCTATCCAGCACCATGCTTTGTACCCAATGCGAGGCTCAGGGCTTCCGGAAAATCACCTGGTTTCTGGACAGGCCGGATGTGATGGCCCGCTTCAAGACCACGCTAACCGCCGACAAGAGCCAATATCCGGTACTGCTGTCCAACGGCAACCGCATCGCCCAAGGCGAGCTGGACCACAACCGCCACTGGGTGAGCTGGGAAGATCCCTTCGCCAAGCCCTGCTATCTGTTCGCGCTGGTGGCCGGCCAGTTGGAATGCGTGGCCGACGAGTTTGTAACCATGAGCGGCCGCCGCATCGATCTGGAGATCTTCGTCGAAAAACACAATGTCGACAAATGCGCGCACGCCATGCAATCCTTGAAAAACGCGATGCGCTGGGACGAGGAAACTTACGGTCTGGAGTACGATCTGGACTTGTACATGATCGTCGCCGTCGACCATTTCAACATGGGGGCGATGGAAAACAAGGGGCTGAATATCTTCAACACCAAGTTCGTGCTGGCCCGCCCCGATACCGCCACCGACAGCGATTACGAGCATATCGAGGGCGTGATCGGCCACGAGTATTTTCACAACTGGTCTGGCAACCGTGTCACCTGCCGCGACTGGTTCCAGTTGAGTCTGAAGGAAGGCTTCACGGTATTCCGCGATCAGCAATTCAGCGGCGATCGTACTTCGCCGGCGGTGAAACGCATTGAGGACGTCAATGCGCTAAGAACCCGGCAGTTTGCCGAAGATGCAGGCCCCTTGGCCCATCCGATCCGCCCAGAAGCCTATATCGAAATCAACAATTTCTACACGCTGACCGTCTACGAAAAAGGCGCGGAAGTGGTGCGCATGCTGCATACTTTGTTGGGTGCCGAGGGCTTCCGCAAGGGCTGCGACCTGTATTTCAAACGCCATGACGGCCAGGCGGTGACTTGCGAGGATTTCGTCAAGGCCTTGGAAGATGCCAACGGCGTGGTATTGAGCCAGTTCCGGCGTTGGTATTCGCAGGCCGGTACGCCGGTGCTGACGGTAGAGCAGCGCTACGACGCCGCATCGCAACGACTGGATTTAACCATACGACAAAGCTATCCACCGACGCACAGAGATGTGCGAGTGTCGCAAGAGGCAGGAAGCCGGGAGCGACCGGCGCCGAATCAGCCCGTGAAACAGCCTCTGCATATTCCGGTGAAACTGGGCTTGCTGGCCGCAGACGGTTCGGCGGCGACCATTTGTTTTAACGGCGCGAGCCACCAGGAAGTCACCCTGAATGTCACCGAAGCCGAGCAGACCTTCAGCTTCGAAAATCTGCCGGAAGCGCCGGTGGTTTCCTTGCTCAGGGGTTTTTCGGCGCCGGTCGTTTTAAAAATGCAACGCAGCCTCGACGAACTGGCTTTTTTATTGCGCCATGACAGCGACAGCCTCAACCGTTGGGAAGCCGGCCAGCAGTTGGCGGTTCAGGTGATTTTCGGCTTGATAGACGACATTCAAAATACTCGGCCCTTGCAGTTGGATGCGGTGGTGATCGAGGCTTACCGTAGCGTGCTGGCCGATGTCGACGACGATTTATCCTATCAGGCCTTGTTGTTGGCGTTGCCCGAGGAAAGCTATCTGTCCGGACTGATGACGGTGATAGACGTCGATGCGATACATCAGGCCCGCGAGTTCGTCAGGAAAACCCTGGCCGAAACCTTGCAAACTGAATTCCGTGGTCTGTATGTCAAGCATCACCGCGACGAATCCGGCTGTTTCGATGCCGGCGCGGTGGGCCGGCGCCGCCTGAAAAACACCTGTCTGGGCTATTTGATCACACTGGAAACCGAAGACAGCTATCATCTGGCCGAACACCAATTCTATAGCGCCCTTAACATGACCGATCAAATGGCGGCGCTGTCGACTATCGTCAATAGCCAGCATCCCGCCAAGGCCAGGAGTCTGGACAGCTTTTATGTGCAATGGCGGCAGGAAGCGCTGGTCATCGATAAATGGTTTGCGTTGCAGGCCACCAGCATCATGCCCAATACCTTTGCCACCGTGCAGGCCTTGATGCAGCATAAGGCCTTCGACATGAAGACTCCGAACCGTGTCCGCTCGTTGATCGGCGCCTTCAGCCAGGCCAATCCCGTGCATTTCCACGCCAAAAATGGCGAAGGCTACCGTTTCCTGGCAGACCAGGTGTTGGCCTTGAATGATCTCAATCCTCAGATCGCTTCACGGATGGTGACGGGTCTGGCGCAATGGCGACGTTATGACGCAGTCCGTCAGGGCTTGATGAAACGAGAATTACAGCGTATTGTCGCCACGGAGCATTTGTCCAAGGATGTCTACGAAATCGCCAGCAAGAGTTTGGCGTAGTCGTCACAATCACGTAAACTAGCCCAGAAATAACCCACTTGCATCAGGCATGAACCCACGCATCGCTCAGGTTGAGCGCAATACGCTCGAAACCCGGATTAAAATCGCCATCAATCTCGACGGTAACGGCACCGCGTCGTTTAGCACCGGTTTGCCGTTTCTGGATCACATGTTGGATCAAATCGCCCGGCATGGCTTGATCGACATGGACATCGTTTCGCAGGGCGACTTGCACATCGACGCTCACCACAGCGTCGAAGACATCGGCATCACCCTGGGCCAAGCCTTTGCCCAAGCGTTGGGCGACAAGAAAGGCATCTACCGATACGGCCACGCCTATTGCCCCTTGGACGAATCCTTGTCGCGGGTGGTGGTGGACTTTTCCGGCCGCCCCGGCCTGTTTTATCAGGTGGAATTTCAGCGGGCGATGATAGGCGGTTTCGATGTGGATTTGTTTAAGGAATTCTTCCAGGGCTTCGTCAATCACGCCGGCGTGACCTTGCATATCGACAATCTGAAAGGCGGCAATGCCCACCATATCGCCGAAACCGTATTCAAGGCTTTCGGCCGGGCGGTGCGGATGGCGATCAGCCACGATACGCGCATGGCCGGCATCATGCCTTCCACCAAGGGCAGCCTATAATTCCAACGCTTTCAGCCTCGAATCCTTGACCTTCTAATTAATATGTCATCAGTTGCCGTTATCGATTACGGAATGGGTAATCTGCACTCCATCGCCAAAGCGCTTCAGCATGCCGATAGCGGCGTTAGTGTCCAAATCAGTGCCGACCCCAATGTTATTCGCGGCGCCGATCGCGTGGTGTTTCCCGGCGTCGGTGCAATACGCGATTGCATGCGGGCCTTGCATGATTCCGGTCTGGCCGAGCTGATCAAGGAAGTCTCCCAAGCCAAGCCGTTGTTGGGGATTTGTCTGGGCATGCAGGCTTTACTGACCGATAACGAGGAAAACGATGGCGTTGCCTGCCTGAATGTATTCCCGGGCCACGTTCGCCGCTTTGCCGACGATTTGCAAGATGCGGAAGGTAATCGCTTGAAAGTCCCGCACATGGGCTGGAATCGGGTGAATCAGCGTCCGCATCCGCTTTGGCACAACATTCCGCAAGACAGCCGTTTTTACTTCGTGCATAGCTATTTTGCCGTTCCGGATCGCGCGGAACACTGCATTGCGACCAGCGATTATCCGGATCCTTTTACCTGTGCGCTGGCAAAAGACAAGGTATTTGCCGTGCAATTTCATCCCGAAAAAAGCCAGACGGTTGGCTTGCAGCTGTTGAGAAACTTTTTGCATTGGGATGGCGTTGTTTAAAATCGTATGCCGAGCCGCACCGGAATGTGCCAGTGTCGCGCGAGGCAGGAGCCGAAAGCGACCCGCATCGGCTTAACCAAAATTATAGATGTTGTGATTTAACCGTTGAGATTGAACTATGTTGCTGATACCTGCAATTGATTTGAAAGAAGGGAAATGTGTACGCTTGCGCCAGGGCCGCATGGAAGACGATACCGTGTTTTCCGATGACCCGGTCGCGGTTGCCGGACGCTGGGT
>JAJRDU010000304.1 GCA_028748685.1 Methylococcaceae bacterium | reverse complement strand
TGGTAATTATGCTTTCGATGCCGACATGGCCGCCGTGTCTCTGTTGATGAACCAAAAGCGTCTTGACGAAGTCGAGTTGCGTATTCAGCGGATGGAAGCAAAATATCCCGATCAGAAGCTGCGGATTTTGATGGGTAAGGCGGAGCTTTATAATCAGCGGGGTAAATATCAAGAGGCCTTTGACACGTTAACGTCGGCATTGAAGGATGTGCCGGATAATAGGGATGTGTTGTATGCGCGAGCTCTGATTGCCGAGCGTCTGGGTAAGGTGGATGTGTTGGAAGCCGATCTGAAGAACATTCTGCAGAAAAAGCCCGATGATGTCGGTGCTCTGAATGCGCTTGGATACACCTTGGCCGATAAAACCAATCGTTATGATGAGGCGGAGAAATATCTCGATCAGGCGTTGAAGTTACAGCCAGATGAAGCAGTGATTATCGATAGCTATGGTTGGTTGCTATTTAAGCGCGGCAAGTCGGATCAAGCCTTGTTTTATCTGCGTAAAGCCTATGAAAAACAGCCTGAAAACGAGATTGCGGCGCATGTTGCCGAAGTTCTGTGGTCACTTGGAAACAAGAAAGAGGCAAAGGAGCTGTTTGATGCCGTGATCAAGAAATCGCCCGAGGATGAGTATTTGCTGGAGTTCAAAAAGCGATTTTTGTCGGGTGAATAGTTGATGATGCGGTTTTTTTTATTGTCGGCGCTGGTCTTGTTGCTCGGCGCTTGTTCGTTTTCCCCCGAGCGGCCAATTGAAGGGTATCAATTGGCTGAGAAGCAGCATCTCCAGAAACTGGGTAACTGGCATCTTGAAGGTCGGCTGGCAATAGTCGACGCTAAGGATTCAATTTCGGCATCGATTAGCTGGCGTCATCAGGCGGAAAGAGACGATATTGAGCTGGTGGGGCCATTGGCGCAAGGCCGAGTGGCTATATCGGTGACGGAGGGCAGTGTGGTCGTTGATGATGGCGATAACCGACAGGAATATAGCGGGGCGGTGGACGCCATCATGGCTGAGCAATTGGGCGTGGATATGCCGGTGACTGCGCTGAAGTTTTGGGTGCTGGGGGTTAATGATCCCCGGCAGTCTTTCGTTGAACAGGAAGGCGGTTTTTTTCAGGGCGGTTGGCTGGTCAGATACCGAGAAATGCAGCGAGTGGACGCTGAATCATTGCCAAAGAAAATAACCGCGGAAAAAGATAAGACGAGAATTAAATTAATAGTGGATCAGTGGGATTTGTCGTGACGGATAAGGTGGATATGGCGGCTGGATGGGGTGATAAATGGCCGGCGCCCGCTAAATTGAATTTGATGTTGAGAATTACGGGTCGTAGGCCCGATGGTTATCATCTGCTGCAGACGGTATTTCAGATTATAGATTTATGCGATTGGTTGACGTTTCATCCGATCGCCGATGGGCGGGTTTATTTGCAAAGTCCGATTCCGGGTGTGCCTGAACAAGAAGATTTGACCGTGCGAGCGGCTAACTTGTTGAAACAACATACGGGGTGTGAGCTGGGCGTCTGTATCGAGATAGAAAAAAATCTACCCATGGGTGGCGGCCTAGGTGGCGGCAGCTCGGATGCGGCGACGACGCTGGTGGTCTTGAATAATCTCTGGAAGCTGGGATTGTCGGTGGAAGAGCTAATGCATTTGGGTTTGCAACTAGGTGCCGATGTGCCGGTTTTTGTGTTTGGATATTCGGCTTGGGGCGAGGGTGTTGGCGAAAAATTAGAGGCAATAGAGGTCCCGGAACAATGGGTTGTGATCATCAAACCAGACTGTCATGTAAACACTAAGGAAATTTTTTCCGCGGAAGACTTGACAAGAAACAGTAAAGCCATCAAAATGCGCGACTTTCTTGCAGGGGATTGCCGAAATGATTGCACTGAAGTGGTTAGTGCTTTATATCCATCGGTGAAAAATGCGCTCTTTGCCTTGTCTAAATATTCAGAGGCGAGGTTAACCGGGACTGGGGCTTGTGTATTTGCTCAATTCTCTAGCGAAGGCGAAGCGCGAGCCGCATATGCGGTGTTAAAGGGTGATTGGTCCGTTTATTTGGCCAAGGGGTTGAATAGATCACCGCTCTACAGGAAGTTGGAACAGGGATAAGTTGATTCAGTTTTTTGGGCTGTCGCCAAGCGGTAAGGCACGGGGTTTTGATCTCCGCATACCTAGGTTCGAATCCTAGCAGCCCAGCCATAATCTCCACACAATAAATTCCTTGGAGTCTTGAATGCGTGAGACCTCGATAATGATATTTTCGGGTAATGCCAATAAGGCGTTGTCCGAGGGTATTGTGAGGAAGCTCAATATGCGCCTGGGTATGGCGTCGGTTGGGCGTTTTAGCGATGGCGAGATTTTTGTCGAGATCGAGGAAAATGTGCGTGGTCGGGACGTTTTCATAGTCCAGCCTACATGCTCTCCGACAAATGAAAATTTGATGGAATTGTTGGTGATGATCGACGCTATGAGAAGAGCGTCGGCGGCCCGAATCACTGCGGTCATGCCGTACTACGGTTATGCTCGGCAGGATAGGCGGTCCAGGTCGGCCAGGGTGCCGATAACGGCTCGATTGGTTGCGGACATGATTGGTCATGCGGGCGCCGATAGGGCGCTGACGGTCGATTTGCATGCCGACCAGATTCAGGGTTTTTTTGGTATACCGGTTGATAACGTCTATGCATCCCCGATTTTGCTGGGTGATGTCTGGCGGCAGGAATACGAGAATTTGATTGTTGTCTCGCCCGATGTGGGTGGAGTTGTCAGGGCGAGGGCGCTGGCAAAGCGCTTGGGTGATGCTGATCTGGCGATTATCGATAAGCGTAGGCCGAGACCGAACGTTTCGGAAATAATGCATATCATCGGTGATGTTGAGGGCAGGACGTGCGTCATGGTCGATGATTTGGTTGATACGGCTGGAACCTTGTGTCATGCGGCCGAAGCATTAAAGAAAAACGGTGCGACCAAAGTCGTTGCCTATTGCACGCATCCGGTGCTCTCCGGGGCAGCGGCGGCAAATGTCCGGAACTCGGTTCTGGATGAGTTGGTGGTGACCGATACCATTCCTCTGACTGAAGAGTTGAGGGCAATCGGTAAGATTAGGCAGTTGAGCGTCGCCGAGATGCTTGCTGAAACGATACGGCGGATAGCTGTTGGCGAGTCTGTTAGCTCGCTTT
>JAJRDU010000303.1 GCA_028748685.1 Methylococcaceae bacterium | reverse complement strand
CCAAGGATGGGAAAATCCGCGCGGATTTGTTCGATAGGAAATATGGTCATGTCTTGTACTGAATTCGTTGATTTTATAATCGCTAAAAACTAGAATCGACCGAGTCGATTCGCTAACTGGATAAAGCTATGTCTGCCGTCTTTCCGCAAAAACACCTGACCGATCTGGCCGAATGGCATCGCATGGGCGAGGCCGGAATTTTTCCACCCGAAAGCCGCATGGAACTCATCGAAGGAGAAATTCTGCATATGTCCCCCATTGGTTTCCATCACTCCGGCCATGTCGCCCGTCTGATACATTTTTTTGCCCCATTGTTGAAGTCTCAAGCGATTATCAACGCTCAAAACCCGGTACAACTCGGCGACATATCAGAACCGGAACCCGATTTCGTGCTGCTTCGCCCGGAAGCCAGTTTTTACAGCCGCCGCCATCCCAAAGCGGAAGATGTCTTGTTATTAGTCGAAGTCTCCGACAGCACCTTGCGCTTCGACCGCAACCAAAAAATGCGCCTATATGCGACTTATAACATCCCAGAATACTGGATCGTCAACCTGATAGACGACTGCCTGGAAGTATTTCGCCAACCACAAGACGGCGAATATCTAAATCAAACCGTCTTATCCAAAGCCGATAGCCTCAATTTACAAGCCTTGCCGGAAATACAAATCGCGGTTGCCGATATTCTATAAATACCGGACTATCGTTCCCACGCTCCAGCGTGGGAACGATAAGATCCTACAGATTTATCGCCGGAAAATGCTTCAATAACTGCGCAACCAGCAACGCTTTCAGCTCGCCGTTTTCCACCTTATCCACCATCTCGTTGGCAAACGCAAAGGTCAGGATGTTTCTGGCCGATTCCTCATCGACGCCGCGCGATTGCAGATAAAACACCGACTTTTCCTCCAATTGCCCGACCGTCACGCCGTGCGAACATTTCACATCGTCGGCATAGATCTCCAGCTGCGGCTTGGTATCGATCTCGGCATCGCCTGACAGCAACAGGTTGCGATTATTCATCTGCGAATCGGTCTTTTGCGCGTCCTCGCTGACGATCACCCGTCCTTGAAATACCCCGCGAGCTTTGTTGTCCAGCACGCCTTTATAAAACTCACGGCTGATGCCGTGCGGTTTCAAATGATTGATACGGGTGTGGTTGTCGATATGCTGACGATTTCCGGCCAAAAACAAACCGTTCAAATTACATTCCGACGCTTTATCCAGATCGCTATGGATGTCGCTACGCGCCAGCAAGGCACCGAAGGCAAAATTATGATGAATAAAGCGGCTATCCGGCGCTTGTTTAAGATAAGTGCCGCCAAAATGCTGAGCCTTGTCCGCTTCGGCCTGAACTTTATATAGCGTCAATCCGGCATTGCGACCGAGAAAACACTCGTTTATCGCCGCAGTAAAATAACTAGCCGCGCTGCCGACGAAAGTTTCGATGACTTCCGCTTCGGCTTGATCGCCGATCACCAACAAATTGCGGGTCGCCGCCAAGGCATTAGCTTCGGTGACCACATGCAGAATCTGAATCGGCTTGTCCAAAACCTGTTTTGCAGCCACTTCGATCAACGCGCCATCGCCGAACCAGGCGGTGTTGAACGCCACCAAACTATGTTCGCTGTCGGCAACGGCCTGTCCCAAGTAGTTCTGCACCAAAGCAGGACTATCCAGCAGCGCCTGTTTCAGACTGGTCACCGTCACCGCTTCCGGCAAACCGGCCAGATTCGACAAATCAGCCGAAAACCAGCCATTGACCAACACCACGCTCCAGGCATTTTCCAGCCGCCAAGCCTTCAGCCATTCGGCATCGACCGTTTGACTTTCACTAGGCGCAAACAGGGTTTTACTCAAGGCCGACAGATTGGTGTAACGCCATTCCTCATCGCGCGTAGTCGGAAATCCTTTATCGGCGAAAGCCTGCAAACCGGCGCTTCTAACCTGCTGCAACCAAGGCAGGTCGCTGCCCGGCAACGCGGCTGGATAAGCCGCTAAATAAGCATTGTCCGCCGCCATCACGCCGCCTGCCCTTCCAGCCAGCTATAACCTTTTTCTTCCAGCTCCAGCGCCAGCTCCGGCCCGCCGGATTTGACTATCTTGCCGTCGGCCAACACATGCACTACGTCGGGTTTGACGTAATCCAGCAGGCGCTGGTAATGGGTAATCATCAGGAAGGAACGCTCGGCGTTGCGCAAGGAATTGACGCCATCGGAGACGATGCGCAAGGCGTCGATATCCAGGCCGGAATCGGTCTCGTCGAGGATACACAGCTTCGGTTCCAAGATCGCCGCTTGCAGGATTTCGTTACGCTTCTTCTCGCCGCCGGAAAAACCTTCGTTGACGGCGCGGTACAAAAACTTCTCGTCCATTTGCAGCAACTTGACCTTGCTTTTGACTATCGTCAGAAAATCCATCGCATCCACTTCTGGCAAGCCGTGGTGCCTGCGCATCGCGTTCAGCGCGGCTTTCAGCAGATAGATATTGCTGACACCAGGAATTTCCACCGGATATTGGAAGGCCAGAAACACCCCTTCGCGGGCACGAATTTCCGGAGCCATGTCCAGCAAGTCCTTGCCCTGGTAAGTTACGCTGCCTTCGGTCACCGTGTAGCCGGCTTTACCGGACAACACATGCGACAAAGTACTTTTGCCGGCGCCGTTGGGGCCCATGATGGCGTGGACTTCACCGGGGTTTATATCCAGGCTAAGGCCTTTGAGGATGGGTTTGTCGTTGATGGAGACGTGGAGATTTTTTATGCTGAGCATTTGTATATACCTGATTTAATCATGTAGGCTGATGTTAAATTCAGCCTATAAACTATTTTTTATCAAAAGAATTTATTAATTTATTCAAAGATTCTGCTTGTTTAACATCTTTAATTTGTCGACTAACTGGATTTTTCTCAAATTTATATTCGACA
>JAJRDU010000302.1 GCA_028748685.1 Methylococcaceae bacterium | reverse complement strand
CCTGTTCGGCTATGGCATGGATTACAAGGGTTATCTTAGAAACGCCGCCGGCATCTTTGCTTGCGAGGAAGTATTATGACATTGGCAATTATCGGCGGTACCGGATTGACTCAAATCGACGACCTGAGCGTCATCGACCGGCAAACCCTGCAAACCCCGTTCGGCGAGCCTTCGGCGCCCTATCTGATCACCGATCTGAACGGCAAGAAACTGATTTTCCTGGCTCGACACGGCAATCCTCACCGTATTCCACCACATAAAATCAATTACCGCGCCAATATCTGGGGCTTGAAACAACTGGGCGTCACCGAAATTATCGGCGTCGCGGCCGTCGGCGGCATCACTTCCGCCATGGCGCCGGGGCATATTGCCATCCCCGATCAAATCATCGATTACAGCTACGGCCGGGAGCATACCTTCTTTGCCGACGACCTCGAGCATGTTACCCATATCGACTTTACCCTGCCCTATTCACCATCTCTCCGGGAACGCATCATTCGTGCGGCAAGCTTGGCTGGGATAGAAATTAGTGCGAACGGCACGTATGGCTGCACGCAAGGGCCGAGATTGGAATCGGCGGCGGAAATCAAACGCTTGGGAAGAGACGGTTGCGATCTGGTCGGTATGACCGGCATGCCGGAGGCCGCATTGGCGAAGGAACTGGATCTGGCTTATGCCAATATTTCTGTAATCGCCAACTGGGGCGCCGGCCTTGTCGACGGTGAAATCACCATGGTGGAAATCGAGAGAAATTTGGAAGTCGGCATGAACAAGGCTATCGCCCTGTTAAAAGAAACGGCATTACTCAAGGACTGAAAGCGGGAATGGATTTTGACGAAGCCTCATAACTTCGCCAAAATCCAAAGAGGAGAGATCGTATTTCTTTACTGCTTAGCAATCAACGTCATTTAATGCGATACCGTCTCAAATCCTTTGAATACGGTATCGCCGCATGGGTCAATTACTTGGTTGCGCCGCCTTTGTGAAGCGCATCGTTACGATAAGCTGAGTTGCTGGAGTCTTCGGCAATCGCTTTCGAGGAAGCTGCATATTTATCGTGCTCAGAATTTTTAACCATCAAGATTGTACCGGCAAACAATACAACACCGATGACAATGTAGAGCCAGAAATTGTCTTTTTCTTGAACTTCACTCATTTTGTACCTACCCTTTGGTTGTTTTTTAATAATGGCGCTGAAAGTAAATTCAACGGCACAAAAGATAACAAAGGCCGACCCCTTTTTTTTGACCTATATCAATAAATATGTACTTTCCAAATGTTGCCGCTTCGACGCCGAATTTTTTTCAAGCAAAGCACTAAATGGGTCATCACCGCGCTGGCTACTTTTTTTAGCATAAGAAGCGGCTACGCAGATCGGATAACCGAACATTTTGCCAGCGCTCAAGCCAGCGACATCATGACGCGTTTGTTTGCCGACCGAAGCATCTCCTATAATGACCGGATTAACCTCAGCCTACCAAAAATCGCCGAAAACGGCGCTGTGGTACCAATCACCATCAGTAGCGAACTAGATGCTATCGACCGCGTTTACATCTTGATAGAAAGGAACCCTACACCCTTGGCGGCGGTGTTTGAGCTATCCAGCGAAGCGATGGTTTACCTGACGGCCCGGATCAAAATGGCGGAGAGTTGCAATGTGGTGGTGATAGTCAGACAAGGCGAACGCTTATTCAAGGCCCAACAATGGGTTAACGTCGTAATGGGCGGTTGCGGAACGGGTTGAAGATGTCGAGTATAAAAATCAGAAGTCAGCGCTTGCCGAATTATACGGAGATCAGATTATTGATCTCGCATCCGATGGAAAACGGCCGCAATCGCGATCCAATCAGTGGAGAATTAATTCCCGCGCATTTCATAGAAGAACTCACGATCAAACTCAATGACACGACCGTTATCACGGTGGACATGGCGGGCAGCATGGCTAAAAATCCGTTTTTCACCTTCAGATTAAAATCCGTGGCAAACGGCGACAAAATAACGGCTAGCTGGATCGATAATCGGCAACAGATCGATAGTGTCGATTATATAGTAGCTGGCTAACCTTATTGAACGACGATCTCGGCGCCTTGATTCCTGGCGCTGACCACCATGAAATTCAAATGCGATGAGGCAAACTGCCGCTGTAATTGGGCAACCAGCTGCATCGCGTGGTCCTCTCCCCGCACCGCACAAAACCCGGTGGGTCCCCAGGATGTCTGGCCGATGGCAACCGCCCCCTGTTGCTTCAACCAATTTATCGCCATAGCGACTTCGGAACTGGTAAAGATTCCACCTTGAACCGGCGCAAAATGTTCGCCGACCGCCGTTTGCAATTCGCTGATCACCTCGCCGAATTTGGGCAAATCCGCTTCGGCTACCGCTGGCATGGCCTGCATCAACAGCAAATAACACAGTCTTTCGGCTTCGCGGCGCGGAAAAGGCGGCAATTGTTTAAACGCATTGATTTCCTGCTCGCCATGCAAGCCTTGACCGCGCTGATCGAACACTAGAATAAACCGCCAGTCGTCTGGCACTGCCATTTGAGCCAGCAGCGGCGGTGTCGTGGTGGTGGCGCCACGCCCCCCATCCAGAACCAAACCGCCCTTTTCAAACACGCCTATGCCGATACCGGAACGCACGCCCCGGTCCGCCAGTTGAGCAATGTCTCTGACCGTCAAGCCCAGTTCGTAAAAGCGATTGAGCCCCATGCCTATCGCCAACGCCATTTGCGTGCCCGAGCCGAGGCCAATGTGCTCGGGGATAGCCGATAAAATCTCAACGGCCACACGATCGGAAACGTTTAGAGCCTGGCAGAGCCGCCGGGTACATTTCAGCGCCCGTTCAGCACCGGGACCGGTAACGGTCAAGCTATCGGCGGCGGTCATGATCAATCGGGTGTTGATTTCATTAAGTCCTATGCCGATGCTGCCAAAATGGCGGCCCAGGGCACCGCTTAGATCGATAAACCCCATATGCAACCTGGCCGGGGCCAAAACCATCACTTTTTCGTACCGCGCTTTCACAAACCAAGATCCATTGACCGACCAAAACTGAAGGCATTATAACGAATGATTCAAATGAACCGGGAGCTGTTTAAGGAAACTCTGAACAAGTTGATTCCGCTCATTGTTCGGCAAGCTCACCGCGAAAGAAATCAGCCACATACCGTTTGTCCCGAACCAGTCCGAAGGACCTTATCCTTAAATTCCTTCATGTAAACAAAAAAGGGGCTAAGCAGCCCCTTTGCCAATTTGTGAAAAAATCAGTTAAACGTGCTGCCTGGCGTACCCGGTAAGGTGGGCATGGTTTGCTCCGGAAAGTCACCTGTCAGCGCATTCAAGAAGGCGACGATGTCCGAGGCATCTTCATCGGACAGGTCTTTATCCAATTGCAGTTTGGCCATGACCTTCACGGCTTTGTCCAAGGTTTTAACGGCGCCATTATGGAAATACGGAGCAGTCAGCGCTATATTGCGCAGGGTTGGCACTTTGAACATGTGTTCATCACTTTCTTTTTTGGTCACTTCCGCCAGACCCTTGTCCTTGCTGAAGTGATATTGAGCTTCGAAATAACCGCTAGTGTGGACCGGGAATTTTTGGAACACACCAGGACCATTAAACGCGGGACCACTATGGCAGCTGGTGCAACCCAGTTCCACGGCTTTTTCCATACCACGTACCTGCTGTGCAGTCAGAGCCCCTTTATCGCCTTTGACATATTTGTCATAAGCGCTATTGGGTGTAATCAGCGTTCTTTCGTAAGCGGCAATGGCCTTGGTCGCGTTGTCCTTGGTGATGGCGTTAGCATCACTACCAAACGCTAATTCGAAAGCTTGGCGATAACCCTTGATGGTTTTTAAACGAGCCACCACGTCATCCCAGCTTTTCATACCCATTTCGATGGGGTTGGTAACCGGTCCCGCAGCCTGCTCTTCCAGACT
>JAJRDU010000301.1 GCA_028748685.1 Methylococcaceae bacterium | reverse complement strand
AGGAGCGTTACGAGCAGTTAAGCCTTTGGAAAAGTTGATCGCCTTTAGGCGATTCCCCGTATTCGCCCCTTTGAGGGGCTAACAATAATAAGCCCCCGGCTCTGCCGGGGGTGATTTAACTTCCGGGCGGATGTTCGGAATGCGGTCGAATAAAGGCAGCGTACGGGTGTCGTGAGTGACAACGACCAATACCGCTTGTTAGAGGCGGGCTTGTTCCAATAACAGCTCGACGACGGTTTTTCCGGTTTGCCAGTCCAGTGCGGCGGTCGGCTCGTCGGCCAACACGATGGTGGGACGATGTAGCAGCGCTCGGGCAATTGAGACTCGCTGTCTTTGGTAAGCGCCCTTTAAACCGCGCTATTGAATTTTCGTACAAAGCCGTATGAATTTGATTAGGCCGTTGGGTTGGCGAGACGCCAGGGCAGCAATGCTTCGAAGTCGTCGACGGTTTTTGCCAGAGGCAACTGACGGAACAACTCCACCAGATAGGCGTAAGGCTCGATGTCGTTGGCCTTGCAGGTTTCGATCAGCGAGTAGAGATTGGCGCTGGCATGGGCACCGGCCACTGTGTCGCAGAACAGCCAGTTGCGGCGGCCCACCACGAAGGGACGTATGGCGTTTTCGCAGCGATTGTTATCGATAGGCCAGTCACCGTTCTCGACGAAACGGATCAGTTTCAGCCATTGCGACGACAGATAATGCAAGGCCTTGCCCAGCAAACTGCCGGGCGTCACCGCGTGCAGATGCTGTAGCAGCAAGCCTTCGATCTTGGCCAAAACCGGTTTGCTTAGCTGTTGGCGCTGTTGTCTGCGCAGTTCGGCACCGAGGTCTTTCGCCTGGGCTTCGATGGCATACGGTTCGCCAATCGCCGCAATAAACTGCGTCGGCAGCTGTTCCGGGCCACGTGCTGCCTTGGGTATGACAGCTTCTGCTTCGACAAAATAACGCCGCGCATGCGCCCAACAACCGAGATGAATCGTCCCGCGCGCGGCGGCAAGGGCGTTATACACTTCATAGCCGTCACTCATCAGAGCCGCACCAGGCTTGATGCCTTCATAGAGTGGTTGCGCATGCGTTCCGCCGCGCCCCGGCGTGTAACTGAACAGCCGAATCGGCGGCCCGGAGCCGGTCATTTGCGCCCACAGATAACTTTTATTTTGCGCGGCGCGCCCGGATTCCTTGAGCACTTGAACCACGGTTTCGTCGCCCAGGATCAGATCGGCGTCCAGCAGGTAGTCGCGCAGCAGATTGATGATCGGCTGCACCGCCTGGCCGACCCGTACCATGCTGGCGGCTAGAGTGGTTCGTGACAAATCGCCGCCGAAGCGGCTTAACAACGCGGCTTGCCGATACAGCGGCAGGCTGTCCTGGTATTTGGCGGTGACCACCCAAGCCAGCGCGGGCTCGGTGAGTAAGCCTTTGGGGATGATGCGCGCCGGTGCTGGCGTGACCCGAATGCTGTTGTCGCAGCAAGGGCAAGCATATTTGACGCGGTGATGTTGAATCACCCGGACCTGTTGCGGGACGATATCGAGCTGTTCGCTGATTTCAGCGCCGATTTCCACCAGGCGTGCGCCGTCATGGGCGCAGACGCGTTCAGCTTCCGGTAGTTCATGGCGCACAATCTCGCGCGGCAGGAGGGGATCGAGCGGTTTGCGGCCGCGTTTCTTGCGGCTATGGCCTGCCACTTCGACCGCTTCAGGTGTGGTTTCCTCGGCCACCGGCGCAGCGTTGGGTGCCAGCGCTTCGGCTTCGTTCAGAAACAGATCGCGCTGCGACGGATTCGCTCTGGCCTCGGACTTGGCCGCATACAGACGATGCAAAAACGCATCCACGCGCTGTTTCAATAAATC
This sequence comes from Methylococcaceae bacterium, assembly GCA_028748685.1. Classification (GTDB taxonomy): domain Bacteria; phylum Pseudomonadota; class Gammaproteobacteria; order Methylococcales; family Methylomonadaceae; genus Methylomonas. The sequence continues at coordinate 4,115 of JAJRDU010000301.1, read as the reverse complement.
ACGTTCGACCGTCACCAACCGTAGTTGCTGGGCGAGGCGTTGCTGTTCACTCAGCAAGGCCTGATAGTCTTCGGTAGATAGCGTAATGGTGGTCGTCATGCCGCTATTTTACCGGCTTTACCCCCTCGTTTCAGCCCACTTGCGTATAGTTTCGCACGGGATGCGGCCGCGTCGCCGCCAGGTCAATGCCCGCGAGCAGCCAGTGGAGTTGCTCGACCGTCAAGGTTACCACCGCGGCTTCTTTCGGCCAGCGAAACCGATCAGCTTCCAGTCGTTTGATCATCAGCCAGAAGCCGGTGCGATCCCATAACAGCAGTTTGATCCGATCCCGCCGCCGATTGCTGAACACGTAGATGGCCGGTTCAAACGGATTTAAGCCTAACGCCTGCTCAACCAGCAGCGCCAAACCATTGATGGCCTTGCGGCCATCGACGGGTTCGCGGTGCAGGTAGACCTTTAATCCCGGCTCGAAGCGGAACATGGCAAGGCGGCCAGACCATTCAATAAAGGTGAAAGATCGGTCAGATCAACACCCTGCAATTCCAGTTTAACCCCATTGGGTAACGCCACATTGAGGGTGGCTTCTACCGGCTTCGGTACCGCCATTGAAAGAACCGGTGCGAAGGCCGATAGCATGGCTGGCGTACTTGGCGGCACTGCGCTGGAATTTTCACGGTACTGGTTAATCCACTTGCGCAGCAGATTGGCATTGATGCCGTGTTCCAGTGCCATCCGGGCTACCGAAACGTCCGGTTGTAGACAGGCTTCAACGAGCTCCTGTTTGGCTTCCGGATCATAACGGCAACGGCCATTGCTCCGATGCCCCACCACCAGTGATCGCGATAATCGACTCTTGTTCTCCATCGTAGGTGTCCACCTTGTTATAAGTGGACACCATCTTCGGTGCTTTTAATCAGGAGGGATAGACGTGGTTAAAAGGGCGCTTACTGTCTTTGTCCGCCGCTGAGCTGGGGAGGGAACTTGTGGCGCATGGCTTGTATTTTCAAGTGATCCAGCATGTTGTTCAGCCGTTGTTGAAGTCTGCTTCAGCCATGCCGGCATTGCGACCCACTATGGCCAGATTGTCCTCGATGATCATGAACGGCAATAGTTGGGCATGCTGGAAGATAAAGCCCAATTTTTGTCGTCGGACTTCGGTGAGGCTGCTCTTGTCGGAAAAATTGACAACAGAATCGGTAATCGATAGTTGGCCTTCGCTAGATGCAAGCACACAGGCCAGAATCGACAGCAGTGTGGTTTTGCCGGAGCCCGATGGACCGATTAGTACCGAGGTACTGACCTTCATAAAACGTTAAATCGACGCGCTTCCACACCCGTTCAAGGATGTCGCCGCTGCCGTAGTTTTTGGTAAAACCCCGACAGATCAAGACGCTTTTCATCCTTGAAATACCGAGACAGGATCGAGTTTGAAGATGGCGCGAATCGAAAACCAGGAGGCGCCTATGCAGCAAAGCAAGGAAAAAGCGATGAGCCCGATTGACACTATGGGCGTGGTTTCCAAGGGAATGGGGCTGCGGGCCGAAGCGTTACAGGCCAAGACGAACAATATGGAGCCCGCAATGATTCCGAGTCCGCCCAGAGTTAAGCTTTGGGCCAAAATAATCTGTCTCAGGGTATTGTGGTGAAATCCCAAGGCCAACAATGTGGCGTAATTGCCGATATGATCTTGAGTGATGGCAAACAATGTTTGGCTCATGATAACTGCGCCGACCAACAATCCCAGAAATGCGGTGATGATCACGGTAATACCTACGCCCGTTTCTAGCATCCAGTATTTTACGGAACGCTCGGCGAATTCAGCGGTGGTCAATACTTCGACATTGGAGACTTCGCGAGCAATATCGTCCCTCACCGTTATCAAGTCCGAATCAGGTTCGATGCGGGCAAGAACGTAAGTAATCTCCTCATCACTATAGTAGGGTGTGTAATTCAAAGCATTTTTCAAGGAAGTAAAAACGAAAGGTGCGGCGGTAAATGTCCTGACGCCGCTGGACACGCCGCCCAAGATGACTTTATGCCCTTCGGTTTCAGCCTGATCGCCAAGTGTTCGCAGTCCTAAAATATCATAAGAAAGCTGGTCGATAATCACTGTTTCGGGCTGTTCAATATTGTCAACATTACCGGATAGCATGTGCCAAGGAGCGCCGACATGACTCTTATCCAGTCCAACCATTTCCACATTAATCCGTTTGCCGCCGGGATGTTGCCACGTAGCCCAGCCCAAGAGCATACCTTCCGCCCAAGCGACACCTGGGGCGCTGCTGACTTGCTGTACGCGATGTCTCGGTATGGCCGTGCCATAATCGAAGGTGCGCGTTTGCTTTGCCATCACCCAAATATCGACGTTGGCGTGAGTGATGATGGCGCTGTTGGTGTTGATCCAGCCGACCAATAAACCGATTTGCGCCGCAGCAAGAAAAAATGCAATGGCTATCCCTAATACCGTCATCACAAAACGCAGATGGTTATGGAGCAGCATTTTGCTTGATACCGGAATGACGACGGAATTCATGGATTGCTAGAGAGTGATGGATTTATTCAAAAACGGAATGAGCCGCTGCTTCCTTATGTCCCAAAAGTTCCGAAATCCGGTTCTTAAAGGGCGGATTTAAAAGTGAAGTGTAACACCGCGATATTAATGAATGAAAATTTATTGTTGCAAACTATTCAAAAGTAGTGCCTGTAAACAGTGAGCGGACATCGTACCCCAAAACCTTTTCTGGGGCCTAGATTAATTTCATCAGCAATGGCATCGAGTTGTTGCTGTGTGTAGCCAGACAGATCGGTACCTTTGAGCAAATACTGGCGAACCAGGCCATTCATATATGGACTCCTCCCCGATTGCAAGCCAAGACTGTTCAAAAATGATGAATACAACAGAGATCGAGATTGCCGCCATATATTCGGCCTCTTGGTGAAGGTGTTATTGATCCTTCGGGCCCTGATGAAGCTATCCGCGCGCTTTTGTCTCTATCAACTTTCCGATTTCAAAGAATCTGTGAATTAAACGGACTTCAAAAGCACCGGTCTGACCTGTTGAACGTCATCACATTGAGTTGTCTTGCCTCCGCAATTTGGTTGAACTCGTTTAAAACACAGGTATTAGGGTTATACCCACAGGGCACCTTGTCCACGCTTGACCCAGCGCCGGAACCCTTCCATCGCGTGGAGGCGCTGGGGCAAGGGTGGATAACCCGGCTTTCATACTGCTAGGCCGTTTGCGGCACATAATTATCCTCACCCGTCGCCAGCGCCCAAATGATCCGGGCATTTTTGTTCGCCAAAGCGACCGCAGCTTTGTTGAAGCCTCGCCGTTCGATCAAGCGCTGGAGCCACAGGCTCAAGGGATCACTTTTATCGCCGCAATATTTCAGCACCGCCCGTGCTCCGTGAATCAGCAAGGTGCGCAACGAGCGGTTGCCTCGCTTGCTGATGCCCAGCAAGACCTGTTTATCGCCACTACTGTGCTGCCGGGGCACCACACCCAGGCTCGCAGCGTAGTCGCGGCTCGACTGATAGCCCTTGCCGTCGCCGACATCGGCCGCCGCTAAAACAGCGGTCAATGGGCCGATGCCCGGTATCTCGATCAAGCGCCGACTCAGGGCGTTTTGTTGGCAGACCGCGATAATCTCCCGATCCAGAGCCCTGATGGCCTCGTCCAAAGCCTTCATAGCTTGATACTGCTCGGCGACTAGCCGGCGGCTCAAGGCGCTGAGGTTATTATCCCCGTCCTCCAATATACCCGGCAGATGTTTTCTGAGCTGATTCACGCTACGCGGCAACACGATGCCCCGTTCGGCCAGATGGCCGCGAATTTGGTTGACCAAGGCCGTACGTTCATCCACCTTGCCGCGGCGGAAACCGTGCAACATGGCCAAGTCTTGCTGCTCAATCGTTTTAACAGCCACGGTGCGTTTGTTCGGCTGACAGGCTGCCGTGAAAATCGCTTCGGCATCGTTGAAATCATTTTTGTTGCCGACCACGAAAGCCTTCACGAATCGGGCGTTCAATAGCACCACCTCGTGACCCAGGGACTGGAACAGTCTAGCCCAGTGATGCGCGCCGCCGCAGGCTTCCATCGCAATCAAGCACGC
>JAJRDU010000300.1 GCA_028748685.1 Methylococcaceae bacterium | reverse complement strand
CACTTCCGACGACTTCAAGGACTCGATCTGTGCGTGCAAACGATGCAAATGGTGACGGGCTTCGTTGACAGAGGCGTCGGTATTTTGTTGTCTGGCCTGGATTTGCTGGCTGAGTTGTTCCAACTCGGTTTTCTTGTCGCCCAATTCACCCAGCGCCTCTTCGGCATCCTGCTTAATCAACTCGGCTTCGGAAATGCTTTCGGCATTTTCAGCTAGATGCTGGCTGATTTCCTCGATCTCGTGATCGAGTTGCTCCAAGCGGCGTTTTTGTTGTTCGAAGCGTGCAGCCTGGGCGCTGTATTCCGCACTCTTCGCCGAATACTCGGCGCCGAGCAACTTTTCTTTCTGTTGAGCCTGTTCGCGGCTGCTTTCGGCGGCTTTCAACTCGTGTTCGCAGCTTTCCAGGCTTTGCTCGTCTTCGGCAATCGCCATCTGTAATTCGCTTTGATGCTGCTTCAATTCCCGCAATTCCTTTTCGCGATGCAACACCCCTGCCTTGCTGTCGCTACCGCGGCTGATCTTGATCCAGTCCCTGCCCACCCAGGTGCCGTCCGCCAGCACCACCGACTCGTGAGACTGCAACGTCATTTTCCGGGCCTGTTGCATGCTCTCGGCGCAATAGATACCGCTCAATAGACTGGATAAGTCCCAGCGGCTGCGCAGCTTGCTGATAAGCGTCGTCGCTTCCGCATGCGATGCCGATGCAGCCGGATGGGTTTCGAACACGATCACGGACTGCTTATTCAATTCCTGCAATTCGCCGAGTATGGACTCCGCGCTATCGACACAAATCGCTTCAAGATAACTACCGAGCACGGTTTCCAGCGCGGTTTCCCAGCCTTCGTCCGCCTCCAGAAACTCCGCCAACCGCGGCTGTTGTTCCAGTCCGACCTGTTCCAGCCAGGCGGTCAGTTCCTTCTTATCCTTACCCATCGCATGCTGTTGCAACAGTTCCAGCGAGCTAATCTTGCCGTTGACTTTTTGCAATTCGGCGCGGCGTGCATGCAGACTATCGTGCAATTGCTTGATTTCGGGACGCAGTTCGGCGATGCGTTGCAACACCATTTCCAACTGTTCCTGCAATTGGCCTCGCTCGGTTTCGATCATTTCGATGCCGGCTTCCAGAGTTTCCAGGTCCATTTGCAGTTGGGTATCGGCCAGTCCACCGCGCTCGCCTTGCAATTTATCCAAGCGCGCTTGCAACTGGCGGTTTTGATTCTCCAGCTGCACCAGTTTGGTCCGCTGCACCTCGGCCTGCTCGCGGAAACCGGCGTTCTCGGCCAGAAAGGCTTCCCACTGCTGCTGCCACTGCTGCTTTTGCGAATGCGCATCCTTCTGTATGCCCAACAAGTCTTCCTCGCGTTCCTTGGCGACTATCATGGTTTCTTCGGCTTCCAGCAAAGTCTGGCGAATTTCCTCCAACTGCTGCCTGTCTTGTTCGCATTCCTGTTGAGCATGCTCGGCCTGCTGTTTCAGGCGGTTGATTTCGACCAGGGTTTCTTCATGGCTTTTCTGATTGTGCTTGATCGCCTGTTCCAGCCTGCTGACTTCGGCAACCACCGCATAATATTCCGCCTGCGTGGCATCCAGATGTTGCTGCTGGCTTTTTTGCTCGCCACGCTTCAACTCCATGGATTTTTCGGTATCGCGCAACAACACGAACAGACGATTGTGCTCGGTGGCGATACTCTGCAATTTTTCTTCCAGTTGCTGAGCGTTGCGTTGGAAGCTCTGCCAGCGCATCGCCAGCAATTCCTGCTTGTACTGGCGTTCCTGTTTCTTTAGCTCGGTATATTTTTCGGCTTTTTCCGCCTGTTTGGCCAGATTCTTGATCTGCTTTTCGACCTCGTCGCGCAAATCGTCCAAGCGTTCCAGATTTTCGCGGGTATGGCGCATGCGGGTTTCAGTCTCGGAACGTCTTTCCTTATATTTGGAGATGCCGGCCGCTTCCTCGATATGCACCCGCAAATCTTCCGGCTTGGCTTCCACCATCCGGGAAATGGTGCCCTGTTCGATGATCGCATAACTGCGTGAACCCAGGCCGGTGCCCAAAAACAGGTCGGTAATGTCCTTGCGGCGGCAACGCGATCCGTTGAGCATGAACAGCGACTGGCCATCGCGGCTGACCTGGCGCTTGATGGAAATGGTGTTGTACTGCGAATACTCGCCGGCGGCCTTGCCTTCGCTGTTGTCGAATATCAACTCAACCGAAGCCACGCTGACCGGCTTGCGACCCGACGAACCGTTGAAAATCACGTCGGTCATGGCGCCGCCTCGCAAATGCTTGGCCGAACTCTCACCCATCACCCAACGCACCGCATCGATGATGTTGGATTTGCCGCAGCCGTTGGGACCGACGATCGCAGTCAGATTGCCGTTGATCGGTATCGTGGTGGGATCGACAAAGGATTTGAAACCCGAAAGTTTGATTTTTTCCAGTTTCATGACTGGCTAAGAAGCTCTAAGACCGTTTGCAAAGCCGGCTATTATCGACGAAATGGCGATTAGATTCGAATGGATTTTAATTTTGTTCGACTAACCGGCCATTGCCGCTCATTTCCGAACTTACGATTAATACAATACGGACATCAAAAGATGACTACTTTCTAAAACTTGAATCAATTGGGTAATTTACCCAATCCATCCCTCAAACTCATTCGCTATCGCGCGACGTAACTATCAACAAACAAGAAACAATTCATGCATTAAATGCATTATTGTAAATAATTTATTAATGGTTATAGTTAAGCCGTCTTCACTAATCGACTGAATTCAGTCTTGGACGCAAACATGAACACATCAAACAATCTGTATCGAGACATCGCGACCGGTCTTTTCTTTACCACCGGCATCTTCGGCTTCATGTCGGGTGAATTTATTATTTCGACCATGTTGTTCGGCGCGGCGTCGATTTCCAGCAACCTCGATTTGAAAAACGCATCGCAGCACTAAATCGTTTGCTAGCATCATCTGCTCGGTTGTTTACCTCTCGGGACCTGGGCGTCCGTCGAACTTAAGACGGACAGACTCCAGATAGATAACCGCGAACTGGGCCGACTACCAATCCGCTAGCCGGCAAGCCTCATTCGGCGGCATGGAGTTACCAGGAAACAGAAGCTGTTTGAGGCGATTTTTAATTTTTTTGCCCGCTTGTAAGCAATTGATTTTATAAGCATAAAAAGCTGTTTCTTGAGAGATTGCCGAAGGGCGGCGGGATTTTTCAAGGCCCAACTGCTCTTTTTAGGATGAAATGTCTTGATCGGTAATAAGCGCCGGAAAACGCCCGGCGCCTGCCAATAAGCACCGATTATTTAGCGCGGCTGGAAATGCCGTGAGCCAACAGCGGAATCCTGTACGCCGAACCTCTGCCAACTACATAAAGCTGATTTTTGCCGGCGCCGGCAAACGCCAGGTTTTGGGGTTTCTTAGGCAGAGGAATCACGCCCAAGGCCTCACCCTTGGCGCTCAACACTTCGATACCGGCATTCGACGCCACATACAAACGCCCCTCATCATCCAGCGCCAGGCCATCGGCACCGCTCGACCATTTATCACCCTCGCCCTTTTTCCAGCCTTCCAGCTTGGCGAAATTGCGCCGATTCTGAATCGAGCCATCGGCCGCGATGTCGTAAGCCAGAATATGCTCGCCGTCAGTATTGGCGACAAACAGGGTTTTCTCATCCTTGCTCAAAGAGATGCCGTTGGGGCGCTCAATATCGATGGCCAGCTGTTTCAAGTCGCCACCGGGCGAGATATAAAACACGCCGGGATGAGACGGTTCCGGATTAGGATTTTCCTTGCTCGGCCGCGTGCCGCTATCGGTAAAATAAAGGCCGCCGTTACTAGCCCGGACCAGATCATTGGGACGCTGGAACTTCACACCCTGATAATCCTTGGCCAATACTTTTTTCTGTTTGACCGGGTAAACAACGCCTACCTGGGTGTCTTTAGTTTGCACCGCGATGATCTCGCCTTCCGGTGTCATAGCCAGACCGTTGGCGCCGTTGGAATTTTCCAGAAAGGTCGACACGCCGCCGTCCGGCGCGATGCGAATGATCTTGTTGGCATTGGTTTCGGTAAACAGCAGACTGCCATCCGAATAACCGATCGGCCCTTCCGTGCCGTTGAAGCCTTCCTTGATCACATCCACCACCACCCCGCCGACCGCCACGCCGGGAATGGCGGGAGTAACGGGCTCATCCGCCCGTGCGCCGACCGTAAACAGTAAGGCGCTTATACTGAATGCCAATACATTTTTGGATAACATCTTTGTCTCCTGATATTTAAAACTTTGATTTGATAAAAAGTAGATCTACCGGTTTGCCATGACCGCGCTCTTCGAGTTCCAGAAACAAACCCGACCCGACCCGGCTCGGACCGGCTTCGGATGAGCAACATCACCGCTGCCCAACCAACATCAACATTTAGAACTTGGCCCTGAAATGCACTCCGAAATAACGTGCATCGCCATAGCTACCGCTCACGGCTGACGTGCTGGAGAAATTACCGACATTGGTGACATAAATCGTGTCGAAGATATTTCTACCCACCAGATCGAGGTTGTACTTGCCGTTCTTGGTACCGACCCCGAGCCCGCCGTCCGTGACGTGATAGGCATCCTGTTTACCGTAGCGTGACAAACTGGCGTTGTAGTTGGCCGCCGACTTGAAGCTGTCGATCAGATAGGCGTGCCATTGCAAGCCATAGTCGTTACCCAAACCAAAGGTCAAGGGCGCCTTGTAATCCACGCCATAGTTGGCGGTAAAGGCTGGCGCATTCGGTATGGTTTCTCCGGTCTGGTCACAGAATGCCAAGCCGGTAGTTTCCGGCGGGCATGGCGCGTTGGCAAAATCGGTGTATATCGCCTTGTTATACGAACCGTTCAGGAAAATATTCAAACCCTGAGCGATGTCCCAGTAGGTTTCCAACTCGACACCGCGCAGCTGTATGCCCTTGATATTGCCGAGCTGAGTCTGAAATTCGCCTGGATTGGTCGGATGCGGCCCGACCAATTGCGATTGGAAACCCTCGATGTCGGTTTGGTAAAAGTTGACGTTGGCCACCAACTTTTTATCCAGCCAGGTACTCTTGATACCGAATTCGTAATCCATCACCTGCTCTGGCTTGACATTCTCGACTCTGCCGTTCGCGAAGTTGAATTGCGCCGCGCCTGACTTTTCGCCGCCCGCCACCGAACCGTAGACCATCAGATCATTGTTGATTTTATAGCTGGGATTGACCAGCCAGTTCTGCGCGTTCTGGTCAAAGCCTTGCCGAGGCGCATCCCAGACTTGCAGCCTGCCGGCGCGAATAGCCTGGGCATCGGCAAGATCCGTTGCTTGATTTGCTCCGCCCAGCGAAGTACTCAGTGCCGCCAAATCGGCACCGCCCAGGCCTCGGCTCCAACCGGTGTTTTCACGGCGTTCGAAGGTATCGCGTAAGCCCACGGTCAAGGTCGCATCGTCGGTGACATGCCAGTTGATCTGGCCATAGCCGGCGTAGCTGTCGGTAGTCGGATCAACCTCTTGATTCCACATGGTGTCGCGCAACGAGGCCCGCATCATTTCCCTGCCCTGTAACGTGCTATTCAGCCTCCCATATTGGGCATTGCTGGCATAAAATGCACCGGCATCATCGCCGAAGTGGCGTTGGTTAAAGGTGTTGGCAATGCTGCGCATCGCGAATACACCGGCTTGATAGTCGATAACCCCCGGCTCCTTGGAGGCTATGCGAAATTCCTGCGACCATTGTTCGTTTTTAACGGTCCAGCCACCGATGCGCAAAATATCCGCGGTGGAATCGTCACCGTCATGATGCGGCTCGAACAAGGCATTCCGGTAAGCCGAAACCGAAGTAAAGCGATGCCCCAGCACATCCCAGTTGACTTCGCCGGACACACCCGAACCATCGCCACGGGAGACCTGTTTATTATCCTGAGCCACCGCGCGCGGATCGCCAATCGAGGTGATGGGCTGGCCGTTGCGTTTAATATCGTTAAACCAATCCCGTGCCAAACGAGTACTGAAGGTGGTGGTACGAAGCGCGCCGTTATCCGTTCTCAAAGGATCGACGATGCTAGGACTGACACTCATGGATTGGGTCGAAGCGGTTTTATCGACGATCACCCGCGCACTCAACACGTCGCTGGGCGTGAACAAGAACTGCAAGCGGCCGCCGAACGCATTGGTTTCCCCCAAGTCGCCGTCGGTACGGTGGATATCCAAATTGCGCACATAACCGTCGCGCTTGTCGATATAGCCGGAAGCCCTATAGGCCAACAATCCCGGAAGGATGGTGCCGGTGGCGCCGAACTTGCCTTGCAAGGAATCCCGGTTTCCGGCGAAGCCGTCCACGTAATAACTGTCTTTAAACGATGGCGCCTTGGTCGTGACATTGATGAGACCCAGGTTACTGTTTTTGCCCTGCAAGGTGCCTTGCGGCCCGCGCAATACCTCGACCTGATCCAAGTCGGCGAAGTTGGCCCAGGCGCCACCCACCCAGGAACGCCAGACGTTGTCCACCATCACACCGACGCTGGACTCCATCGATTCGTTACCGCTGTTCTTACCCAAGCCGCGCAAGGCAATACTGGTTTGCCGGGTATTGGAGGTGGTCACCCCCAAATTTGGCGCTCGCCGGGACATATCCTGCACGCCGACGATATTGTCCCGCTCCAGGGTTTCACGATTGATCACCGCGATTGGAATGGGCACTTCCTGGAGTTTCTCTTCCTTACGCCGCGAGGTAACGGTTACCTCGGAGAGATTCTTCGGCTTCTCCACTTCCTCGGGTTCACTAGCTTCAGCGACGGCCACCTGAATATCCTGAGCAGCAGAAAGACCTTCGGCGTCCGGTGTTGCCGAGCTGGCGGTCGCCACGGCCGGCGCCTGGCTGCCTTTTTTGATCAACTCCAATTCACGGCGTTTCGAGGCTTCCAATTCCTGGCTCAAACGCGCCACTTGAGCTTGCAAGTCGCTTACGGTTTTGTCGCTGCCGCTGGTTTTTTTGGCTGCTTTCTTGGCTGGCGCGGCTTGCACATCTACAGCCGTCAGCATTGAAGCACCGGCAATCGCCACGGCCACGCATATGGATAATTTATTGGGTCTGCTAATGGCATAAGGAACGGCTCCCTGTCGTCTGGCGCCCGCTGAAAATGCGCCTGTTAGATAATCTTTCACTCTCTCACCTATATCAAACGTTAAAAACTCTAATTCGAGCCAGCATGCAATTTCGATAATCGCAAAGCGGACCTCGTGTAAGCCATAAATTGCAATGCCCGTGCCACAGCGGGACACATAGCCATCGGATACGGCTTAACAAGCGTTAACGTATTGAAATAGGACCTTTAATTTTTAAGTTTCTTGACAGTTCCACCCGCTATTCAGCCAAGGAACCGTTGATATTCCACCTTCAACTGTTGAACTAAGGGCAGTGGCTGCTGATAGACTGCACCCTAATCAACAGCCTACCGTCGCAGCCACCTACGCCCGGCTTTCACACCTCCTTCCTGAAATGAGG